>JAYVRD010000335.1:0-14505 GCA_043776595.1 Chitinophagaceae bacterium
AATGGAAAATAATCATTCAATTTGTCACTCAAAATTTCATCACATACTTTACCAATCAAATCGCATTTTTCTTTTGGCAATACACCAGCATCAAAATTGGTTAATGCCGCTGCTTTTTTTAAATAGGCAAATGCTTTAATAATTTCTTTGGGCATTTTGTTTATGTCCTGTGCAATTTTAAAATTGTCTATACTACGTTGGGTTTGTGCACCCCAATACACATTGGCAGGCACTTTTACCTCACCCATGGTGTCTTTTTCTATACGGTATTCCATGTTGTAAAATTTGCGGCAAAGGTAAGGTTGAGAAAAGAGAATGAAGTAGGAAAATTGGGTAGCTAGCAGTGGGATTTCTATTGGGCTGTTGACGGCGACGCTCCATTCAAGGGTTTGTTCTTTGAGGAGCTTTTAAAATATAATCAATGGGAAAAGAAAATCAACCTTACTTCCATTTGTAAAACAATTCAATCGCATTTTCAAAATAATTTGGGCTTATCTCAATTCGGAAATTGGCAATCACGGGATATAATATATCAATTTGTGAACAGTAAGCTAAACAGCATGATTTTTTCAATGCTTTTTCATCAACTAACCCATTCATTATTTTTATAGCAAAGGATTCCAACAAACCTAGCATTATAAGATGCGAGGAACGAAAAGCAGCATCTTCAATATACAATCTATCGATAGTTTCAGATGTAATACTATCAACTGTATATAGTTCTTCTTTAGTGAAAATTAGTTTTCCTCTCCCCTTATATAATATTAATTCTGTTGTATTCAGCTTAACTGGCTTTTGAGAGAGCAAACCAAGAACTTCATTCACTTTCGGAATAACCCTTTCGTAATAAAAGGCTATGGCATTTAGTGTATTCGAGTTTACATATTGTTTTTAAAGCTAAGTATCCTGCAATTATGGTAATCCAACCTGCGTAAATAGCATAAAATTTTTCTTGGGGGCTTAAAAAAACAGCCAAAGACTTAGAGGATGGCATTGCCCACTCATATTTAAAACTTTCAAACAAGCTAAAGCCTATTAGAATTACTGAAAGTGCAGTTAACAAAACTGCTAAATACTTTAAGATTAGCAAATACCAATTCTTTGTTTTCAAAATTTTTACTAGACGCATACAATATCTTATTTAAAATTCTTCATAATCCTTTCCCTATCCTCCATATCCTTTTCATTCTTATGGTACAGTTCCACCAGCACAATCCTGTGCTCTGTTTCAAACCAAGCATAAATTAATCGTAGCCCAGAGTTTACTCCTTTATGCTTTAAGGCTCGGCAGGCAATTTTTTTTACTTTAATTACGCAGGTTTCAATGCCCAAACCATTAATGCGAAAACTATAGGGGGCATCTGCTTCAGGCACTATAGCCAGCACCTTTTTTACATCTGCCATATCATCTTGCAGGCTATTGTATTTTTTAAGTAGGCGTTTCATGTCCTTGGTATATTCTGCCAGTTCCTCAAAGATTAGCTTACTCATTATCGTCGGTATAGGTTCTTACAGAATAGGGCTGCCTGCGGTAAAAAGCCAGTTCATAACTTATTTCCTCACCATCGGCACTTGCTTTCCATGGCATATCATTATGGGAGTAGTTGCTAATGGCACTTGCACTCCAATCGCTCATTTGTGCTATTACTTTATTTAGCACATCTATTTCACCACCATTCAATTTGGTAATATCTGCCTTTTGCAAGGGGATATAACGGGTTTGCGTTTTGCCAAAATATTCAGTTTTTATTTTTTCAACTTCTCCTTTCTCCACCATACTGTTAACAATGGTTTCAAAACGTTTGGGCACAGGCCCAAAAGGCAGCTTGCGGTATTTGGCACCAGAAAGATGTTCTTCGTACAGTTCATAATAATTGAAATCTGCAAAGTAGAGCAGCTTGTACAAAACGGTTTCGCCCACATTTGGTTTGCCAGCACAGCGTTCCAAAATATATAGCAGCACGTTTTTAAACTTGGCAATATTCATGGTAGGCACAGCAATACGCATTTCTGATTTTTGCTTTTGGGGCTTTTCTTCTTCCAAAGTTTCTTTGGCAACAGTAAAATTTTTGGAGAGAAAATCATCCAATGAAAATTCCAATAAATGGGAGAGCCTTTGCAGTTCCATTACATCCAAGTAACGGTTCCCCTGTTCTATTTGTACCAAGGATGAACGGGAAATTTTTACATCTTTTGCCAGTTCTTCCTGCGATAAGCCTTTGGCTTTGCGTAACTGCATGATGCGTTTTCCAATTTCCGCTTGGGAAAGGTTGTTAGACATTGTTGTGATTTGCTTTCAACAAAAATAGAATAGTTTTACTTTAAAACAAAAATATGTTTTAAAGTAAATCAAAAAATCAATTAACAGAATTCTTACAGTAGAAGAATAGTTCTTTTATTCTTCTTAGAATTGGGAAAAAATGTGATTAGCAACCAGTGATGCTATGCGATACTCTAAGTATGCTACAAAATAAAATCCCCAAACTTCAAACAACCTTTAAGTAATAATTTTTTTAATGCTTGACTAATCTTTTCATACTTTGCCCATCGCTAAAATTGCTTTACTCAAATACACATTATGAAATCAACAAAACTCCTGTTATTGCTGGCTATGCTGGCTTGTGGCACTACCACTTTTGCACAAAGCAAATACCAATGGAAGCAGGCAACTGCTGCCAACTACACGTACAAATATGTAACCAACGACCCTACAGCAGCTCGTTTTTATACCTTAAAAAATGGCTTAACGGTAATTTTATCTGTAAATAAAAAAGAGCCAAGGGTTACCTACCGCATTGCTGTAAGAACAGGCAGTAATACCGATCCTAAAAACCACACTGGTTTGGCTCACTATTTAGAGCATTTGTTATTTAAAGGCACCGATAAATTTGGAACACTAGATTGGGCAAAAGAAAAACCCTTGCTAGATTCAATTGACCTTTTGTACGAGCAATACAACAACACAACCGATGTTAGCCAACGCAAAGCCATATATCAAGAAATAGATCGTGTATCAGGCGAAGCTTCAAAATTTGCAATTGCCAATGAGTACGATAAAATGATGGCTTCTATTGGCTCGCAAGGCACCAATGCACACACATGGGTTGAGGAAACTGTATATGAAGAAGATGTGCCTGCTAATGCCTTAGAAAAATTATTAGCTGTACAAGCAGAGCGTTTTCGTAGTCCAATTCTAAGAATTTTTCATACTGAGTTAGAGGCTGTGTATGAAGAAAAAAATAGAGGACTAGATAATGATGCTGAGAAAGTAAACGAAGCTATATATGCTGCTGTTTTTCCTATACATAACTATGGGCAGCAAACCACCATTGGTACTATTGAGCATTTAAAAAATCCATCGCTTACTGCTATAAGAAATTACTATTACAAATACTATGTGCCCAACAATATGGCTATTGTTTTAAGCGGAGATTTTAATGCCGATGAAGTAATTAAAATGATAGACGCTAAGTTTAGTTTCATGCAAGCTAAGCCAGTAGAAAACTATGAAGGCCCAGTAGAAAAACCAATTGCCGGACCATTAACCAACAATATTTATGGCCCCAATGCCGAGAGTGTACGTTTGAGCTATAGAATTGGTGCTAACAATAGTAGAGAATCTTTATTGGCATCGCTTACAGCTTCTATTTTTTCAAATGGTAAAGCTGGCCTGCTTGATTTGAATTTGAACAAGCAACAAAAAGTACAAGGTGCTGGTGCTATTGCAGATCAATTTAAAGATTATGGCGTGTTTGATTTGTATGCATCGCCCAAGCAAGGGCAAAGTTTAGAGATGGTACAAAAACTGTTGTTAGACCAAATTGATGTTTTGAAAAAAGGCGATTTTGACGAGACTTTAATTAAAGCCATTGTAGCTAATTACAAATTATCGCAGCTACAACAACTAGAAAGTAGTCTCAGCCGTGCCAATAACCTAACTGATGGTTTTATAAAACACAAAGGTTTAGAGTGGGATAAAGATGTGGCTCAACTTGACGATATGGGCAAAGTAACTAAGAAAGAAATTATGGCTTTTGCTGGTAGTTTCTTTGGCGATAACAACTATGTTATCACCTTAAAACATAAAGGGGCAGACAAAAACATTGTGAAAGTAGAAAAGCCACCTATTACTCCTGTAGAAACAAATGCTGGTAAGCAATCTCCTTTTGTAAAAGCATTTACCGAAAAACCTTTGCCTACCCTTACACCACGTTGGGTAAACTATGCCACCGACTTACAAAAAGGAAAAGCTGGCAGTGCAGAAGTATTGTACGTGCCTAATAAAGATAATAGTTTATTTAAACTATATTATCGTTTTGAAATGGGTAATTGGAATAATAAACAATTAGCACTTGCCTTGCAATACTTACAATTTTTAGGTACAGATAAATATACTGCAGAAGACATCAGCAAACAGTTTTACAATTTGGCTTGCAGCTTTACTACTAATGCTGGTGCAGAAGAAACAACCATAACCATTAGTGGCTTGCAGGAAAATTTTGATAAAGCAGTTACATTGTTTGAAACTTTATTGAAAGATTGCAAAGCCGATGAGGCTGCTTTAGAAGGTTTAAAAAACAGAATAGAAAAAGCAAGAGCTAATAATAAGCTAAACAAAAGTGCTATTGCAGGTGCATTGCGTAGTTATGCTGTTTATGGTGCTAATAACCCCACCAATTATGTGTTGAACGATGATGAAATAAAAATTTTAAAAGCTGGCGATTTAACTGCAATACTAAAAGGGCTCTTTAAATACAAACATCAAATTTTGTATTATGGTCCCAAGCCATTGGCAGATTTTACAACAGCTATTACTAAGCTACACAAACTGCCAAGTACCTTTCTTACACCTGCAAAAGCAGTAAGCTTTAAACGCACGGTGCAAGAAAATAATACTGTGCTTTTTGCAGACTATGATATGGTACAAGCCGAGATTTACTGGACAAGAAACTTAGATGCATACAACCCAAAACGTGAAGCATTGGTAAATGCCTTTAATGGATATTTTGGTGGTGGCATGGGTACTGTAGTTTTTCAAACGATAAGAGAGAGTAAAGCTTTAGCGTATAGCACTTATGCTTTTGTACAAACACCCAATAAAAAAGATGATCAATTTGGTAGCGTTGCTTATGTAGGTACACAAGCAGATAAACTGTCTGAAGCTATACCTGCCATGAACGAATTGCTAAATACCCTACCTGAAAACCAACCCAACTTTAATAACGATATTAAAGGTTTGCAGAAGGACATAGAAACAGAACGCATTACCAAAGAAGCCATCATTTTTAACTACCTAGCTGCTAAAAAGAAAGGACTAAGCGACGATATACGCAAAACCCTATATGCTGATTACAAGACTTTAAAAATGCAAGATTTATTAACCTATCATAAGCAACAGTTAAGTGGCAAACCATTTACCTACTACATAGTGGCCAGCAAAAAGAATGTGCCATTAGAAAAATTGGCTACTTATGGCGAGGTAAAAGAACTAAGCCTAAATGAATTGTTTGGCTATTAACCAAACATATAATTTGTTAGTTGGTGCCTATCAAAGACAATCTCACTACAATAAAACTCCTCATCTTACAAAAGGTGAGGAGTTTTTTGTGGCCAGCAGTAGAATAAAAATTTGGCTGCGGTTGCGTCGCACATTTTAAACGAAGTACTACTATATGGCTCCTATCAAAGCGTATAATTTTTTGTGATGATACCAATATGATAGCATGTACAAGTTGTGTCTTCCTAATTTTTAAAACAAAAAGGTCTTGAGTTCATGTGGGCAAAGCCTAATAGTATTTCAATAGCTAAACATGTGCGACGCAACCGCTGCTTAATAACACTACTAAAGCTGGCTACATAAAATTACTATTTGCCTATAAAATTTGCTTTTCGTTTTTCTAAAAAAGCTGTAGTACCTTCTTTCATATCAGCGGTGTCAAAACATTTTCCAAAAGCATTTATTTCTTCTGCAAAACCATTTTTGGTTTCGTCAAAAACGGCGTTGGCTGCTTGTATGCAACCTGCAATAGCAAGCGGTGCTTTGGTATTTATATTGGCAAGTAATGCAATGGCTTTGGGTAGCAATTCATCTTGCGTTGTAATATGGTTTACCAACCCATATTGTAATGCAGTATGTGCATCTATCATACTGCCACTAATGAGTAATTCTATTGCAAGCCCTTTACCAATAAGCTGCACCAAACGCTGTGTGCCACCATAGCCAGGTATTAAGCCAAGGTTTACTTCGGGCTGGCCAAATTTAGCGTTATCGCTTGCAATTCTAAAATGGCAACTCATGGCCAGCTCGCAGCCACCACCCAACGCAAAACCATTTACCGCTGCTATTACAGGCTTTGGGCTTTGCTCAATTTTTAAGAAAACATCTTGCCCACGCTTGGCTAAAGTTTTTCCTTGTTCTATGGTTAAGCTGCCAAATTCTGTAATGTCGGCACCAGCAACAAATGCTTTTGCACCGCTGCCAGTAATAATTACCGACTTTATATCTGCATTGCTATACACTTCATTAATAACGGTATCTAAATCGTTAAACACATCTTTGTTAAGGGCGTTTAATTTATCTGGTCGGTTAATGGTAATGGTAAAAATTCCATTTTCTAAGCTAGTAAGTAAGGTAGTATAGGGCATAAGTTTTTGTTTTTTGCAAACGCAATATAATACAGTTTACTACAAACAATTTCTATCTTCAACCCATGAAACCATTAGATCTAATAGCCTATACGGGTATTTTTATTTTTGCAGTTACAGGTGCATTAAAAGCACGTACACACCGCATGGATATTTTTGGTGCTGTGGTATTGGCTTTTGCTACTGCGTATGGTGGTGGCACAATTAGAGATTTATTAATTGGCATACGCCCTGTAAATTGGGTAAACGATTATTTAGCTTTGGGATTGGTGCTGGGTGCAACGGTTATTGTGTTTCTGTTTAATACCAATGTATCGAGGTTTAAAAAAACCATTTTTTTTACTGATGCTATTGGCATAGGCATGTTTACAGCAGCAGGTATAGAAATTAGTTTGGGTGTTGGTTTAAACGATGGTTATGCCGTAATTATGGGTGTTATTACTGCAACATTTGGAGGTTTATTAGCCGATATTTTAAGCAACGAAGTACCCACACTTTTAAAACGTGGCGAGCTATATGCCACAGCTTGTTTGGCTGGTGGTATTGTTTATATGCTACTCAAACATTTTGAGCTGAACAAGAATATTAACCTTGCCATTTGTGTATTGGTGGTAGTAGCCTTAAGAATATTATCTAAAAGAAAAAGACTAACGCTGCCAGAAATTTAAAAGTGTACAATGATTGATTACACCACTTTTACCAAATAGTAATTTTTCTTTCCTTTTTGTACCAGCAAGTATTTTTTATGAAGCAATAAGCCACTATCAACTAACAATTGCAGGTTCTCAATTTTCTTTCTATTAATGCTTACCCCTCCCCCTTGAATTGCTTTTTTGGCTTCGCCTTTACTGGGGTATATGGTCGTTTCGGCTAAAAAAGAAACGACATCAATACCAGTATCAATTGAGGTTTTGTTATAATTAAATTTGATAACTCCTTCTAGGTTTTCAAGGTCGTCAATGCTTAAACTTTCGGCTGGGGCTGTTGCATTGGCAAATAATTTTTCTGTGGTTTCTACCGCTTTGTTGTACTCATCTACACCATGTACAAAACTAGTTACTTCTTTTGCCAAAGCCTTTTGTAAAGCACGGGCAGCAGGGTTTGTAGCATTGGTGGCAATAATTGAGTTTATTGTTTCTTGATCTAAAAAAGTAAAAATCTTAATCCATTTTTCTGCATCAGCATCACTTGCATTTAGCCAAAATTGGTAAAACTGATAAGGTGTTGTACGGCTAGCATCTAACCAAATATTCCCACTTTCAGTTTTGCCAAATTTACCTCCATCTGCCTTAGTAATTAATGGGCAAGTAAATACAAAAGCTTCACCACCAGATTTTCGTCTTATCAACTCTGTACCTGTAGTCATATTACCCCATTGATCACTACCACCCATTTGTAGTTTACAATTTTTAGCTTGGTATAAATGAAAAAAATCGTAGCCCTGCAAAAGCTGGTAAGCAAATTCTGTGTAACTAATGCCAGCATCTCCTTCTATTCGTTTTTTTACACTGTCTTTAGCCATCATGTAGTTTACTGTTATGTGTTTGCCAGTATCTCTTAAAAAATCTATAAAAGAAATTTGCTTAAACCAGTCGAAGTTATTGGCCATTTGTGCAGCATTAGGCTTACCACTATCAAAATTTAGGTATTTTTCTAATTGGGCTTTTATGCCAGTTACATTTTTGTTAAGTGTCTCTTCATCTAGCAGGTTACGTTCAGCACTTTTACCACTTGGATCGCCCACCATACCTGTAGCACCACCTACCAATGCAATGGGTTTATGTCCAGCTTTTTGTAAGTGTACCAATAGTAAAATAGGTACTAGGCTACCAATATGAAGGCTGTCTGCAGTAGGGTCAAAACCAATATAGCCGGTGGTCATTTCCTTTTGTAATTGTTCTTCAGTTCCAGGCATAATGTCTGCAATCATGCCACGCCAGCGTAATTCTTCAATCAAATTCATGATTTTGTAAAAAGGTTTTGGCAAAAGTAGGGGAGAAATACGCTTTTGATGATGGTAAAAGCATCCTATTGAAGCATTTTATCGTCAATGAAGGATTAAGTTTGTTTTACCCTCCCCTCTAAATACTTAATCACCCTATTCAAACGTTAATATGGGTGAATTTTTAGTATCCAGCTATCCAGAAAAACCTAAAAAAATCCAGTAATGAAAAAATATTTCTACTTAGTACTACTTGTTTTTGCAGGACAAACCAGTTTTTCACAATCTTATCGCAACGACTGGATTGATTACAGTAAAACTTATTACAAATTTAAGTTGGGTGGTTTTGGAGTTGATCCTATTAATAGCCCAGGGCAAATAAAAAGTGGTTTGGTAAGAATACCTCAAAGCCGTTTAGTAGCTGCTGGCTTAGGCTCGGTACCTGCCAATCAATTTCAATTATTTCGTAATGGAGAGGAAGTGGCTTTATACACAACGATTACAACAGGACTTTTAGGTAGTAGTGATTACATAGAATTTTGGGGCGAAATAAATGATGGCAAATTAGATAATGACTTATACCGTAGCTCAGATTTTCAATTAAATGATTATTGGAGTTTACAAACCGATACGGTTTCCTATTTTTTAACCATTAATACCGCAGGTACTGCCAAACGATTAATAACTACTGTGAACAACGTGGCTGGCAATACCAATGCAGCTACAGATTATTTTATGTATACCGTTGGCAGATATTATAGGACAGAATTGAACCCAGGTTTTGCAGCCATTAACTCAAAAAATTTATACTCGTCTTCCTACGATAGAGGTGAGGGTTTTACTAGCCGTAAAGTACGCCCCAATGGTAACAGCTGTGGCGGGCAAGCTCAATTGCCACAAACATTTCCTAACTTATTTCCCTATTTGGCTGGACCAGGCATGACGATAAGAATGAATGCTGTGGGTTCTCAGCCTAATAGCAGAAGTGTAAGAATAAATTTGAATGGAGACTCTATTACCATTTTTCAAATGGATTATCAGTACGATGCAAAGATTGAAGAATACAATGTACCCGTAAGTAAAATAAATAGTGGTACGGCTGCTTTTACAATTATTAATCAAAGTAGTGCCAATTGCGATGAAATAAGAGTAGCACAGATTGAACTAACTTATCCACGCCAGTTTAACCTAGGTGGCAATAGCTGTTTTAGATTTTCATTACCAGCATCCAATACAGGCAGATATTTAAAAATTGCCAACTTTAATTATGGTGGTATGGCACCCATATTAATGGATCTTGCAAATGGCAAAAGATATGTAACGGATATCAGTACCCCCGATACTTTAAAAATTGTGTTACAACCCTCAACGCTGCCTTACGAATTGGCTTTAGTAGGTTATGCAACAACAACTATACAAACCATTACAGATTTAAATCAACGCAGTTTTACTAACTATGCATTAGCTGCCAATCAAGGTGATTACTTAATTATTAGTAATCCATTAATTTATGGAAGCGGTGCTACTAATTATGTTGAGCAATACCGTCAATACAGAGCTTCCGCAACGGGTGGAGGCTTTACCGCAAAAACCATTAACATAGATGATATCGAAGACCAATTTGCTTTTGGTGTAAAAAAGCATCCATTGTCAATTCGCAACTTTTTAAGATTTGCAAAAGCAAATTTTGCAACACAACCTAAATATGCTTTTTTAATTGGTAAAGGTGTTGCTTATAGTGATTATAGAACCAATGAAGCCAGTGCCGATGCCAATACATTAAACCTTGTACCAACTTGGGGTTTCCCTGCATCAGACAATTTGTTTTCATCAACCACACTTCTCAATGCAAGTCCTTCTATTCCTATTGGTAGATTATCAGTTGTTACCGCACAAGAAGTAGGCGATTATTTACAGAAGATGAAAGATTATGAATCGGCACAAAAAAATGCAACATATACGATCAGCAATAAATCTTGGATGAAGAATGTAATACAAATTGCTGGTGGTGGAGACCCTACAATTGGTGCCCAAATTGATGGCTACCTCAACGGTTATAAAAACACCATTACCGATACATCGTTTGGTGCAAAGGTTAAAAACTTTAGTAAGAGTGATGACCCTGGTGGATACCCACAGGCTGTGGTAGATTTTAAAAATACTTATGAAACTGGTGCTAGCTTAGTTACTTATTTTGGGCACTCATCTGCCACAAGTTTAGATTTTAATTTAGATAACCCAGAGGCTTACAATAACTATGGTAAGTATCCAGTTTTTTTGGTAAATGGATGTATTGCTGGTAATTTATTTGATTATGAGCCGCAACGTTTCACCAATAAAACAACTTTATCTGAGAAATTTATTTTAGCACCAAATAAAGGTTCCATTGGGTACTTAGCTAGCACTCACTATGGGGTAGTTAATTATTTAGATAAATTTACAGCTGCTTTTTACAAAGCTTCATCTAAAACAAAATATGGACAAGGTTTTGGCGATGTTATTAAAGAAGGCATTACACAAGTAATAAACCAAACAGGTAGCTTTGATTATTATGCAAGAATACACGCCGAAGAATATACATTTCATGGCGATCCTGCTTTGAAACTAAATTCATCTGCATTACCAGATTTTGCCATTGAACAACCCCAAATTACTGTAACACCTTCTTTTATTTCTGCTGCCGATGATTCGTTTACAGTAAAAATATCTATGTATAATTTGGGTAAGGCTGTTCAAGATTCTGTAAACTTTAAGCTTACCCGTCAATATCCAAGTGGTGCAAGCACGGTTGTGTTTTTGCAAAAAATGGCTTCAGTAAAATCGGTTGATTCTTTAATTATTAAACTGCCTGTTGTTCCTAATAGAGATAAAGGTAGCAACACCATTACCGCAAGTATAGATTTTGATGGAGCCATTACAGAGTTAAGTGAAATAAACAATGTGGCATCTAATACATTTATCATTAGCGAAGATGAATTACGTCCTGTTTTTCCTTATAAATATGCGATTATTAATGCCAATACTAAACTTATCGCTTCTACAGTAAATCCTTTAGCTGCATCCAGACAATATAAAGTAGAGGTTGATACTACAGCTTTATTTAATTCATCTTTAAAATATACACAAACCAAAACCTCCACTGGAGGAGTAATAGAATTTGACAATGGCATTACCTTACAAGATGGCACTGTATATTATTGGAGGGTATCACCAGTAGATGTAATAAGATGGACAGTCGCTTCATTTCAATATAAATCAGGTACAGAAGTTGGCTTTGGTCAATCACACTTATACCAAAACTTACAATCAACCTTAGATCGTTTAGTGCTAGATAGCAATTCACGCAAGTACAGCTTTAAACCAAAAACAAGTAATCTATTTATTCAGCAATCCATTTACCCCACTAGTGGTTTAGAAGACAACCAATTTAGTGTATCGGTTAATGGCAGTTATGTATCTGCAAGTGCTTGTTTGGGTAGCTCTATTATTTTTAATGTTTTCGATCCATTAACATTAAAACCTTGGGAAAATACCGCAGATATATTTGGAGCGATGACAACCTGCGAAGTCAATAGAAAAAATAATTTTGAATATTATGCTTTGGATACAGCATACGATCCAACCATTGGCGGACGAAGAGGTGCTATGAAATTCTTCGACTCTATACCTAACGGGTTTATTGTGGTAGCCAAACGTAATTACGATATTGGCGATGCAGATTTTGCGTCTGGCTGGGCTAGTGATACTGCTTATTATGGCTCTGGTAATTCCTTATACCATCGCTTTAAAAATCAAGGCTTACCTATAGATTCATTTAATGCACCAAGAACTTTTGTATTTGTGTTTAAGAAAAATGATCCATCATTTACGCCACTCTCAGCATTCTCGCAAGGCTTGTACGATAGGATTACACTTTCTACCAACCTTAATAATATAGACACGTTGGGTACCATTACCTCACCTGTATTTGGCCCAGCAAAAGCATGGACAAAAGTACAATGGGCTGGCAGTAGCAATGATACCTACAATGTTGTATCGTTAAAAGTAATAGGTATAAAAGCAGACAAGACAGAAGATGTATTGTACACTTTAGATACCACACAAACCAACTTTAATATTAGTGCAGTAAGTGCAATGCAATACCCAAATATAAAACTTAAACTTACCGTTCAAGATTCTATAAAAGCAACGCCATACCAATTAAATAATTGGAAAATAATTTACTCACCATCTGCCGAAGGTGCTATTGCTCCAAATTTATTTGTAAGCCTACCTGATACTGTAAATAGTAGCACAGGCGATACACTAAAATTAAAAGTAGCATTTAAAAACATAAGCAAAGTAAACTTTGATAGCCTTAATGTAAAATTGGTGTTGTACGATAGTAATAACGTAGCATATAATATTGCACTGCCCAAAACAAAAACCTTAGCTGCGGGAGATACCATGCACATTGTAGTTAATACCAATGTAGCTGCCTATCGTGGTTTGTACGATATATATTTAATGGTAAATCCCAATGGCTTGCAAAACGAACAATACTTGTTTAATAACTTCTTGTACAAGTATGTTTACATAAAAGGCAGCCCATTACCAGTAACATTAATAAACTTTATTGCTTACACGCAAGGTTCTGGTGTAAACTTACAATGGCAGGTAACCAACGAAGAAGGTTTTCATCATTATGAGTTAGAATATAGTACCGATGCAAGAACATTTACTAACCTTAATACTACCAATGCTACAGGTGCGGGTTCTTTGGTTAAAACTTATAATTATTATCACCCCAATCCAGCAAACGGTAAAAATTATTACCGCCTAAAAATGGTTAATAAAGATGGCAGTTATACATACTCACCAGTACGCTTAATAAACTTAGGTAAAGGCGTTAGTGTAAATGTGTATCCAAATCCTGTTCATGAAAAATTACAAATAGCCATCAGCAACAATGCAAACAAAAGTGCAACTATCAAAGTTGCCAATGTACAAGGGCAGGTAATGCTTACCAAAATCATTACCAATTTTGTAGAAATAGATGTGCGTACTTGGCAGGCAGGCACTTACATAGTGCAGGTAGATGATGGCACGAAAACACAAACTTTCAAAATTCAAAAACAGTAATAACAATACAATCCCACTTTATGCAGTGGGATTTTTTTTGGATAACCAGCAGCAGAATAGCTATTAAGCTGCGGTTGCGTCGCACATGTGTAGCTATGAATATGTATGTAGCTTTTATCTAAGCGTACAAAACTGCCTTCTAGTTTTTTTTACATTAAACTTTTAGCTTTGCCCGCAATGAACGAAGAAGAACAAAACATACCACCCCAAAAAATTTCAACACAATCCTTAGCCGATAAACTTATCATGTTCGAAAATCGCTTGCAAAAAGTATATAAACACAAAAGCAAGCTAGCACGTAGGCAAGGCATCACCTGCTATCGTGTATATGATAACGACCTTACCGAATTTCCTTTTTGTATAGAGCTATACGAAGACAAAATTTACTTAGCAGAATACCTACGCAGGTATAGCCTAACCGACGAAGAACATGAAGCTTGGTTGGAAACCTGTGTAGCTGTTATTTGCAAGCTGCTCAACATAAAAGATGAAAATGTTTTTATAAAACAACGCAAAAGAAAAAGTAACCGACAAGACCAATACGAAAAAACTGATACGCAACAACAGTTTTTTACGGTGCAAGAAAGTGCCTTAAAATTTCTCATCAACCTAACCGATTATTTAGATACAGGTTTATTTCTCGATCATCGCATCACACGCAAAATGGTAATGGAGCAATGTGCTGGCAAGCGAATTTTGAATTTATTTGCCTACACAGGCTCATTTTCTGTGTATGCAGCAGCAGGCAATGCAGCTAGCGTAACCACTGTAGATTTAAGCAAAACCTACTTACAATG
>JAYVRD010000336.1:0-14454 GCA_043776595.1 Chitinophagaceae bacterium
ACCTATAAGGTTTTAGAAACCTTATAGGTTGGTTAAATGATAAGCAAAGCAATCGTTATGATTATTTTTTAAACCCTAAAGTAAACTGCAACACCAAGCCCATATCTTTTATACCAGGTTCTTTTTCTAGTTTACTATTTACATCTACCCCAAAAAAATCAGGATGCTTGAAAGCTTTTATTTTTGTTATATCATCTACGCCAATTCCACCACTTAAAAAGAAAGGCTTTTCAATTTTAGCTTTTGTTATTAAACTCCAATCAAATTGTTCGCCATTGCCACCAGGAGCTTTGCCTGCTGTATCAAATAAATAATAATCGCACACTGCATCGTAAGATGCTACAAGTTTATCAATATCTTTTGTGTTACTATCTATACTAAAAGCTTTGATAACTTCTACTTCACTCGATAAATCTTCACACATTTCGGCAGATTCTGTACCATGAAGTTGCACTACATCTAAGCCATATTCGTCAATGGCATCTAAAACGTCTATCATTTCGGGGTTTACAAAAACGCCTACCATTTTAAATTCAAAATCTGCATTTTTTAATTCTTTACCAGCAATTGCATTACCCATGTAACGTGGTGAATCTTTATGAAAAATAAGACCTACAAAATCTACATTGAGAGCGTCTAACTGTTGTAATTGTTTTACTTGAGTAATGCCACAAACTTTTATATTCATTATTCTTGTTTTAAAAACCTCACCACCTAACCCCTCTCCAAAAAAGAGGGGAGGAAGAATGTTCTAATGATAAATTATCTTTTATAACTGTTCAAATGCTTTGTAAAATCTTCAAACGCTTTTGCAGGATTGACTTCTTTCATAAAGTTTTCGCCGATCAAAAATCCCTTGAAACCTGCATGGCGTAAAGTTAGTATCGTTTGCACATTGCTGATACCACTTTCTGCAACTGCAGGTTTATTTGTTGGTATTTTGTTGATGAGTTGCAACGAAGTTTCGATACTTACTTCAAATGTTTTTAAATTACGATTGTTTACCCCTACTATATCTACTGCATCGCAAATATGGTTTAACTCTTCTTCGTTATGAATTTCTAACAATACTTCTAAGCCCAAAACTTTGGCTGTTGTTGCAAGCTGTTTTACTTCTTGCCTACTTAAACATGCTGCAATCAATAAAATTACTGCTGCACCATATGCTTTTGCCTCTATCAGTTGATATTCATCAATCATAAAATCTTTTCTTAACAATGGTACTTCATTAATAGTGGCTGCTACCAAATCGTTCAGTGTTCCACCAAAAAATTGTTCATCCGTTAATACTGAAATTCCGCTTGCACCAAATTTTGAATAAGCAATGGTTACTTCTTCTACAGTTGCTTTATTGTTAATAATGCCTTTGCTTGGCGATTTTCTTTTGTACTCAGCAATAATCCCTGTTTTATTTTCATCTAAAAGAAATTGCTTTAATGACAACACTTTATTTGCGAAAAATTTCCTTTTCTCCAATTGTGCAATAGAGGTTTGCTGTTTGCGTTGGGCAACTTCAATTTTTTTGTGAGCAATTATTTTATCTAAAATATTCATTATTGTAAACTGATTAAGTTTTGTAAACAGTGATGAGCTTTGCCACTTTCCAAACTCTCAACAGCAGCGTAATAAGCAGCATCATGTGATTTAAATTCACCTGTGCAATGCAATGCTATAGCTGCATTGGCAAGCACAACAGCATTTTGTGCATAGCTGCCCTCGCCTTTAATTATTTTGGTAAAAATTTTTGCAGCGTCTTCTACACTATTGCCACCATAAATATCTTCTGCACTTACACTTCGCTTACCCAGTTGTTGTGGGGTCATTATTTTTTCGCCAGCTTGGGTTATTACTTTTGTATCGTTGGTTAGCGAAATTTCGTCATAGCCATCAAGGCTGTGAATGATGGTAAAAGGATTACCCGTTTGCTGCAATAAGTAATTGTAAATTCTTGCCATTTCTAAACTATACACACCTACTAATTGGTAAGCTGGTTTTGCAGGATTAACCATTGGGCCCAACATATTGAAGAACGTTCTTACACCCAAATTTTTACGTATGGGGGCAACTACTTTTAATGCAGGATGGAAAAGTGGTGCATGTAAAAAACAAATTCCTACTTTCTCTAACTCTTCTTTCAACTTTGAACTTTCAACTTTGAACTTATATCCCAATTGCTCCATTACATTGCTTGAACCAGAAATAGAAGATGCACCATAGTTACCATGTTTGGTTACTTTTTGTCCAGCACCTGCAACAATAAAACAAGCTAGTGTAGAAATATTGAACGTATTTTTTCCATCACCACCTGTACCAACAATATCCATTGTTTGAAAATCACCAAAATCAACTTTCACACATAAGTCCAATAATGCATCACGAAAGCCTTGCAACTCTTCGATAGTTATACTACGCATAAGAAATACAGTCATAAATGACGTAATCTCATGTTCATTATACATGCCTTTACCAATGTTTAGCAACACTTCTTTTGCTTGCTGTTGAGATAATGTTTTATGCTCAAATAATATTTGTAAAATCTTTTTCATAATTCTTTTTTACCGCAGAGGCAGGGAGTTAAAAGAGTTTTCGCAGAGGCTCTGCGTCAGCTCTGCCCCTCTTATTCTCTGCGGTTAGTTTTTTAACCAGTTTCTAATAATTGTTTCTCCATCTGGTGTTAATACACTTTCAGGATGAAACTGCACACCTTGTACATCGTATGTTTTATGTTTTAATGCCATAATGTATCCATTATCATCTAAAGCAGTTACTTCTAAATCTGTTGGAAAATTTTTTGCATCTACTACCCAACTGTGGTAACGACCAACTTCAAATGTTTCTGGCAATCCTTCAAACAAAGAATTTTTAATTATTAATTCGTCATTCTTAATTGAAATTGGTGTTGCTACTCCATGATATACAGTTGACAGATTGGTAAGCGTACCACCAAATGCCTGCCCAATAGCTTGATGCCCTAAGCAAACACCCAGTATAGATTTTGTGACTGCGTACATTTTTATTAAAGGCAATAGCAAGCCAGCTTCTTCTGGTATGCCAGGTCCGGGTGATAAAATTATTTTATCGTAGCTGTTTACTTTTTCTAAAGCAATTTCATCGTTGCGAAACACATCTACTTTTTGGTGAGTTATTTTTTCTACCAAATGCACCAAGTTGTAGGTGAAGGAATCGTAGTTATCGAAAACAAGGATGCCCCCCGCCCTAAAGGGAGCTTGGCTGTTGACATTTGTTGTATGGTTATTTTCTATAGACATGTTTGTATTTGACTGTTGAGTAATGTTATGTTGTACAAGTGTGCGACGCAACCGAAGCTTAATATATATTCTTCAGCTTAGTACATAACACTTCTAATTAATTTCTGCAGCCAACACTATGGCTTTTTTCAACGCTCCCAATTTGTTATTTACTTCTTGTAATTCATTTTCTGGATTACTTGCTGCAACAACACCTGCACCTGCTTGATACGTTAATGTATTATCCTTGCTTAAAAAAGTACGTATCATAATTGCTTGATTAAAACTACCATCAAACCCAACAAATCCAATACATCCACCATAATAACTACGTGGCGTATTTTCATAATTATTAATGAGCTGCATGGCTTTTATTTTTGGAGCTCCACTTAAAGTTCCAGCAGGAAAAGTTTTAGCCAACAATAAAAATGGATTGGTACTTGATGGAATATCGCCTACAACTTCACTTACCAAATGAATAACGTGACTGTAATACTGCACTTGCTTGTAGTGTGTTACTTCAACATTGGTACACACTCTACTTAAATCGTTTCTTGCCAAGTCAACCAACATCACATGCTCTGCATTTTCTTTTACATCTTCTTGCAAACGCTGGGTTTCTCTTCTATCAGTTTCATCATCACCAGTTCTTTTAAATGTTCCAGCAATTGGATGAACAATGGCTTTTCCTTTATTAATAATTAACTGACTCTCGGGAGAAGAACCCATTAATTTATAATCGCCATAATCAAAGAAAAATAAATAAGGTGAAGGATTTACATTACGCAAAGCCCTATAAACATTGAACTCATCACCAGTAAATTGTTGTTGAAATCTTCTACTTAATACAATTTGAAATACATCTCCACGTAAGCAACTTTGAATACCTTTTTGCACCATAGCTTTATAGTCAACATCAGTCATATTGCTAGTTTCAGCTGATTGTAATGCAAACGGATAAGTAGGTACATCTTTGCTTTTAATTAAGCTTTCTACTGCTGCCACATCACTTTCTAAATCATCTATTTTATTTTCTAACAAATACAACTCATCTTTAAAATGATTGATGGCAATCACATATTGATACAAGCGATAACGCATTAATGGAATGATAGAGGTTGGCTGTGGAATGTTGGACTTTAGTTCAACTTTATCAAAAAACTGTACTGCATCGTAAGTTGAGTAACCATATAACCCTTGAGCAAATACCTTCTCCCTACCTCCCCCAAAAGAAGTGGTAATTTCAAATCGTTGCATAAAATTCCACAACAAATCAGGCACTGCATTTTGTTTATCAATCACCACTCTTTCTGGTTGTTGATTAGGCAGCTTAAACTCAATACGTTTTTCATCAGAAATTTCAATGCCTGCAATAGCATTAATGCCAATAAATGAGTAGCTATTTTCAGCAGCATGATTATCGGTACTCTCTAACAAAATCGTATCTCTAAATTTATCCCTCAGCCTCAAATAAATGCCAACAGGTGTGTACACATCTGCCAGCATTTTTTTTGAAGTGGTTGTAATTTTAATTTTTTTCATACCCGAATTATATTTTTTGTTACCAGCTTTTGTATTGCTATTTAACTTCAGTTGCGTCGCACATTTTAAGCTTTTAAATTTCTATTTAGCAGATTGTCCACTACGTTTGAAATGAGAAAACAAAAAAGCCCCAACATTGCTGATGGGGCTATTTGAATATGATTTCAAATCAAGTAATGCAACAGCAGTACTATACCCCTTTGAGTATTGTATGCCACCACCATTGTTGATTTGTAAGTTGTTTCATTTGTAATGCAAATATGTATCTGATTTCATTAAAAACAAAAAAAATATTTCAACTGATAAAAATGTTTGACCCCCTAAAAGTGTCTTCACACTACAAAACTCCTTTTGTACTTGGCAAATAGTTACTCAATGGATCTCTCCTAACAGCCATTTTTATAGCTTTGGCAAATGCTTTAAAAATAGCCTCTATTTTGTGGTGTTCATTCTCACCTTTACACTCAATATTTAGATTGCATTTTGCACCATCGCTAAATGATTTAAAAAAATGGAAAAACATTTCAGTTGGCATTTCTCCAATTTTTTCACGTTTGAATTCTGCATTCCAAACTATCCAGTTACGTCCACCAAAGTCAATTAATACTTTTGCTTCAGCATCATCCATAGGTAATGCAAAGCCATACCGTTCCATTCCTATTTTATCTATTAAGGCTTTTGCAAAAGCTTCTCCTAGTGCTATACCTGTATCTTCAATTGTATGGTGTTCATCAATGTGCAAATCTCCTTTTGTGGTTATATTCAAATCCATTTTACCATGACGAGCAATTTGGTCGAGCATATGATCAAAGAAGCCTAAACCTGTACTGATATTAGCTTTTCCACTACCATCTAAATTTAATTCTACTGTAATTTTTGTTTCGTTGGTATTTCTTTCATGTACCACATTTCTTAAACCAAGTTTAAGAAATGTGTAGATTTCATTCCAGTTATCTGTTTCTAACACAATGGTTTCTTTGAATTCAACTTCTTGTTCTTTTGTTAATTCATGTAAACCTTTTATATAAATGGCTTTTGCTCCTAAATTTTTGGCTAGTTGAATATCACTCCATCTATCACCAATTACAATCGAATTGGCGACATCATATTTTTCTGCGTCGAAAAAATGAGTCAATAAAGCAGTCCCAGGTTTTCTTGTTGGTTGATTATCTGTTGCAAATGTTGTATCAATAATTACTTCGTCAAAGACAAAACCTTCTCCTTCTAAAGTTCTAAGCATGAGATTTTGATAAGGCTCAAATGTTTCTATTGGATAAGATGCCATACCTAAACCATCTTGATTGGTAACCATTACTTTATAATAATCCAAATCGGCTGCAATTTTTGTCAATGCTGTAATAGAACCTTTTACAAAACTCGTTTTATCAATTGAGTCAATTTGTAAATCTGTTGATGGTTCTTGAAGAATGACACCATCTCTATCGATGAATAAAATTCTTTTTCTGCCCCCAACCCCTGAAGGGGAGTCTTGCATTTCATTACTCATATTTGTTTATTTAAGTAGTCAGCAAATGCATCTATTAATAATGTATTTTCATTTTCGGTGCCAATGGTAACTCGTAAACATTCATCACATAGTTGCACATTACTTCTATCACGTACCACTATTCCTCTAGTTAATAAATAGTCGTATAATTTTCTTGCCCCTTGTACTTTTAATAATAAAAAATTAGCATCGCTAGGATACACTTTTTCTACGATTAAAATTTGTGTAAATACTTCAGCCAAGGCATTACGCATATCGACTAAAATTTTAATCATATCGTTCACCTGACCAACCTCTTCCAATGCTTTCAAAGCCAAATCTTGTGTTGCTTGATTGATATTGTAAGGCGGTTTTACTTTGTTTAGCACTTCAATCATTTCTGTAGAAGCAAACGCCATTCCTAAACGCAATCCTGCTAAACCCCAAGCTTTACTGAATGTTTGAAGGATTACTAAGTTTGGATAATCCTTCAATTCTTGAATAAAAGATTTTTGTTTAGAAAAATTTATATAAGCTTCATCTATTACAACGAGTCCATTAAAATTATTGAGTACAGCTTCAATATCTGCTCTGGTAATCGAATTTCCTGTTGGGTTATTGGGTGAACAAATCCAAATCAGTTTTGTGTTTTCATCAACTAAATTTTCTAAATGAACTAAGTCTAGTTGAAAATCATCTAGTAGTGGTGCTTTTCTAATCTCCACATCATTTATATTAGCACTTACTTCGTACATGCCATAAGTTGGTGGGCAAATTATGACATTGTCTTTCTTGGGTTCACAAAAACAACGGTAGAGTAAATCAATACATTCATCGCTGCCATTGCCTAAGAAAATATTTTCAGCATCCACAGTTTTTACAAAAGAAATTCTTTCTTTCAACTTCCATTGATGTGGATCTGGGTAACGATTATACCATTTGGTCAATGGGCTACCCAAGCTGTTTTCATTGGCATCCAGAAATACTTTTGCTTCACCACTAAATTCATCACGAGCAGATGAATACGGCCTTAAAGATTTGATATTTGGACGAATAAGATTATCGAGATTGAAGTTCATAATTTCGTTTTTGAACAACCGCCAACAGGGCTAAAGCCGCAGTCGGGGTTTAGATATTTTCAAGATTAGCCAACCGTATACTCACTGCATTTTTATGTGCATCCAACCCTTCTGCTTCAGCCATTAGCTCAACTGTTTTACCAATGGCAATCAAGCCTTCTTTAGTTAGTTTTTGGTAAGTAATTTTCTTTACAAAACTATCTACACTTACGCCACTGTAAGCTTTGGCAGAACCATTGGTGGGCAAAGTATGGTTGGTACCACTAGCATAATCACCCACACTTTCAGGAGAATAGTTTCCTAAAAAGATAGAACCAGCATTGATGATTTTTTCTGCAATGGCTTCATCATTTGCACACGAGATAATTAAGTGTTCAGCAGCATATTCATTTACTAAATCAATGGCTTCTTCAATGGTATTTACAACGATGGCCTTACTGTTTTCCAATGCTTGCAAAGCAGTTTTTTTTCTTGATAATAATGGTACTTGTCTTCCTAATTCCTCATTAACCCTAATTACCAATTCTTCATTAGTTGTTACTAATAAAACTTGACTATCTACTCCATGTTCAGCTTGACTTAATAAATCTGCTGCCACAAAACTTGCATTAGCTGTATCATCAGCCAATACACATACTTCACTTGGACCAGCAGGCATATCAATAGCAATTCCTTCTTGCTGAATTAACTGTTTAGCACAGGTTACATATTGGTTTCCCGGACCAAAAATTTTGTAGCATTGGTTAATGGTTGATGTTCCATAAGCCATAGCAGCAATGGCTTGTACGCCACCAACTTTATAAATTTTACTGATGCCAACAAGGTTAGCTGCATACAAAATAGCAGGATTTAATTTACCTTCTCTATTTGGAGGTGAACACAAAATAACTTCTTTGCAGCCAGCAATTTTTGCAGGAATACCCAACATTAAAATAGTTGAAAATAAAGGTGCTGTTCCACCTGGAATATAGAGACCTACTTTTTCAATGCCTACAGATTTTCGCCAGCATTTTATGCCAGGCATGGTTTCAATAACTTCAACTTCAGTAACTTGTTTCTGGTGGAAAGTCTTGATATTATTGGCTGCTGTTTGAATGGCTTGTTTCAAATCATTGAGTAAAGAAGCAATGGCTTTTAAAGTTTCTTCTTCTGTAACTGCAAAGCTCTGCAGTTCTGCTCCATCAAATTGAGCAGTATATTTTTTTATGGCAGCATCACCATTTTGCTTTACATCAAGCAACACGGATTTTACTTTTTCTTGTAAGGAAACTGTTTCAAATGTTGGGCGTTGAAGCAATACCTTCCAATCTTTTTTATCAGGATATAAATACGTTTTCATTTTCACTGTTTATTGTAATCGCCTTCGACAACCCTTCGATAAACTCAGGATGACAAGGCTGACATCCTTGTTCCCCTTCAGGGGTTAGGGGGCTAAATAATCATCTTCTCAATTGGTACTACTAAAATTCCTTGTGCACCATTAGCTTTAAGCTGCTCAATAATATCCCAAAAATCATTTTCATTTAAGACAGAATGAACGCTACTCCAACCATCTTCAGCCAAAGGCAAAACAGTTGGGCTTTTCATACCTGGTAGTAAAGCAACAATTTCATTTAGCTTATTGTTTGGGGCATTTAGCAAAATATATTTATTATTTTTTGCTTTTTTCACGGCTTGTATTCTAAACAACAATTTATCTAAAATAGCCTGCTGTTCAACAGATAAATTTTTGTTTTTTATTAGCACGGCTTCACTTTGCAAAATTACTTCCACTTCTTTCAAGCCATTCATAAATAAGGTCGAGCCACTACTAACCAAATCGCACACAGCGTCTGCCAAACCTATACCTGGTGCTATTTCTACGCTACCACTAATTTCGTGCAGCTCGGCAAGTATATTTTTTTCTTGTAAAAATTGTTTGGTTAGTACAGGATAGCTTGTTGCAATTCTTTTGCCTTGTAAGTAATTAGCAATGTACTCGTCTGCTTTTGGTATAGCAATACTTAATCTGCATTTTCCAAAGCCTAATTTTTCAATTATAGAAACCGTTTTATTTTTTTCATACAGCACATTCTCCCCTACAATACCAATGTCTGCTACGCCATCACATACATATTCTGGTATATCATCGTCTCGTAAAAAGAAAATCTCAATCGGAAAATTTTCTGATTCCGTCCTCAATCTATCTTTTACGTTTCGTAAATCAATGCCACAATCTTTTAACAGTTTGATGGAGTCTTCTGAAAGTCTACCACTTTTTTGAATGGCCAATTTTAGTTTGCCTCCATCCCCTGAAGGTGTGTTATTTACTTTGTTATTCATTTGCTCAATAATGTTATGCAGTACAAGTGTGCGACGCAACCGAAGTTGATACTTATTCTACTGCTGGTTACCAAAAAAATACCTCACCATCGTTCCCTCTCCAAAGGAGAGGGATGTTGCGAAGACCTAAGTTTAAAATACCAATTCTCCTCAACAATTAAAAGAGCATAAAAAAAGCTTACTCTAATGAGTAAGCCTTTAAAATGTTTTATCGTATATCAACACAAAACACCAAGCCTACCCATTGGGTAAGAAATGATGATGGATGTGTTGCAATATTTTCATTTAGCAAAAATAAAGGCAGGTTTTTAATACACAAAAAATATTTTGTTTACCAGCATTTGTATTTCAATTAGGCAGCGGTTGCGTCGCACATTTTAAACTATGTACTGCTATTTGGCAAAGTCCACAGACCATGAGCTGCCAACCAATTTTTTTTCTTAACCTTTTTTTATGCAACCCCGTTAATTACTGCATCGTTTAAGTAGTAATTTTCAACAATCTATAATAACGCAAGTATCTAAACATAAATTTGTATGAGCAACGACTTAGCAATGGACCAACATTTTGAAAGAAATAAAAACATAAAAGCAGCCACCGTAACTGTATTTACTTGTGCAGCTATTTTTCTTTTGTTCTTCTTACTCAAATTTGCTTTGCCACAATTGCCACCACCAGAAATAAATGAGGGTATTGAAGTAAATTTAGGTGATAGTGAAACTGGCTTAGGCGATACGCAACCTTTAATAGCTGGTGACCCAGCACTTAATGCAGCTACTAGTAGTGCAGCAGCTTCGGCAGCAGCTCAACAAAACACCAATAACGAAACAGAAACCAACCCCGATGCTGTAAATCCACCTTCCTCTACCACAAAAACAAACACCAATACTACGCCTACTACTAAACCTATAAAAACGGTAATGCCTGCTACACCCGTTGTAAAAGATCCCAAAGCCGTTTTTAAAGGTGTAAAAGGTAGCACTGGCACTGGTGGTAATAGGCAAGACGGTTTTGATAAAACTAGAAATCAAGGTATTGCTGGTGGTACTGGAGATCAAGGAAATGCTAATGGCAACCCAAATAGTAAAAACTTTGGAGGCAACTCATCTAGCGGAAATGACGGAGTTAGGATGTCAGAAAATTTATCTCGAAGAGGTATTTCATTTATTCCAAAACTGAATTATGATGAAAATGTAAAAGGTACAGTTGCAATAACTGTTACAGTTGATCAAAATGGGACTGTTATAAAAGCCGTGAAAGCACAAAAAGGAACAACGCCAACATTAGATTCAAAAGCAATTGATTTTGCAATTCAAAAAGTTTATTCCTTTAAATATAAAGTTTCTCCAACTATTGATAAAGGCGACATTTATATTCAATTCAAATATTAATTTTTAATTTAAATGTGCCCATGATTTACCAAGAAACGCTCGATTATTTATTTACCAAGTTACCAATGTTTAGCAGGCTGGGTGCAGCAGCTTACAAAGCCAACCTAGATAATATTATTGCACTATGCGATGCTTTAGATAATCCACAAAATAAATTTAGAAGTATACATATAGCTGGCACTAATGGTAAAGGCAGCACCAGCCACATGCTTGCTGCAGTACTACAAACGGCTGGCTACAAAACAGGGTTGCACACATCGCCACACCTAAAAGATTTTAGAGAGCGTATTAGAATAAATGGCAAAATGTGCGATGAACAGTTTGTGATTGATTTCACAAAACGCATACAACCCATTATAGAAATTACTGAACCATCTTTTTTTGAAATAAGTGTTGCTATGGCTTTTGAATATTTTGCCCAACAACAAGTAGATGTGGCTATTATAGAAACTGGCTTAGGTGGTAGGTTAGATAGTACCAACATCATACATCCAGAACTATCTATTATTACCAATATTGGATATGACCACATGAATTTTTTGGGTAATACCCTGCCAGAAATTGCTTACGAAAAAGCGGGTATTATCAAACCAAATACACCCATTGTAATTGGTGAATATTTGCCCGAAACAAAAAACGTTTTTCAAGAAAAGGCAACTGCCGAAAATGCTCCCATACATTTTGCACAAGACAAATATTACACTACCGATTGGAGCTATGCACACCACCAAGTACAAATAACAGTAGCCAATAAACAAACAGATGAACATACCAACTATACCCTTGATTTAAACGGCATTTACCAAACCAAAAATTTACTTACCACAATAGAAAGTGTTCATCAGTTGCAGCAATTGGGCTATACTATCACATCTGCACATACACACAAGGCTTTACAGCAGGTTAAGCATCTTACAGGCTTGCACGGCAGATGGGAAGTTTTACAACAAAACCCAACTGTAATTGTAGATGTAGCCCATAATGAAGATGGTGTTAAACAACTCATCCAACAGTTGGAGCTGACTGCATACCAGCACCTACACATTATTATAGGCATGGTAAAAGATAAAGAGATAGATAAGGTATTGCAACTACTACCCAAACACGCAACCTATTATTTTACTCAAGCTCAAATAGAACGAGCATTGCCAGCAAACGATTTGCTGCAGAAAGCACAAACATATCAACTTACAGGCAATGTTTTTACAAACGTGAATGCTGCATTACAAAAAGCAATTACTAACGCACACACAAACGATTTAATTTTACTATGTGGTAGTATATTTTTAGTGGCAGAAGTAAACATGTAAACGCATTGTACTATAGCTAGCTTTAGAAATATTATTATTTTAGACGAACTAAATACACTTCTAAAACCAAAATAATGAGCAATCAAAAAAAGTTGTTACCTCAACAACAAAAAGAGTTGATGAACATTTTAGAAACTCGTTTTGAGAAAAATATGAAACGTCATAAAGGAGTTGATTGGGATAAAGTACAAATAAAGTTAGCAGCTAATATTGAAAAGCTATGGTGTCTTAATGAAATGGAAACAACAGGAGGCGAACCAGATGTTGTTGATTATGATAAAAAAACGGGTGAGTTTATTTTTTATGATTGCTCAGCCGAAACGCCAACTGGCAGAAGAAGTATTTGTTACGATAAAGAAGGCTGGACATCAAGAAAAGAAAATCGTCCAGAAAATAATGCAATTGATATGGCATCCACAATGGGTATTGAGCTTTTAACAGAAGAACAATACAGAGCTTTACAGCTTCATGGAAAGTTTGATACCAAAACATCAAGCTGGTTACAAACACCTGCTGATATTAGAAAATTAGGTGGTGCCATTTTTGCTGATTTTAGGTATGGTACTGTTTTCGTGTATCACAATGGTGCACAATCTTATTATGCTGGCAGAGGATTTAGAGGCTTATTAAGGGTATAATTTTTTAGCCAGCTTTTATAGTGTTACTCAACATCGGTTGCAAGTTTATCCTGAGCGGAGCCGAAGGGCACATGTTTAGCAATGAATATCTATTTAGCTTTCATCGAAGCGTAGATTAAACTTAAAAATGATTTTGTATTTTTATTGCTAAATAAGTGTAGCATGCTTGAACTTGTACGAACAAACTCTACCAACCCTCACTTTATAGAATTAGTAACACTTTTGGATGCAGATTTAGCAATAAGAGATGGTGCCGAACATTCGTTTTATGCACAGTACAATACAATTGCTACCATTAAACATGTGGTAGTGGCTTACTTCAATCATCAACACATAAGTTGTGGTGCTATAAAAGAATACAACGCCACAACCATGGAAGTAAAAAGAATGTACACCTTATCCAACATGAGGGGACAAGGAATGGCTGCTAGAGTACTAGCTGCATTAGAAACTTGGGCTGCGGAATTAAAGTATGAAAAATGTGTGTTAGAAACTGGTAAGAAACAGCCAGAAGCCATTGCATTGTATTTAAAAAGTGGCTATCAAATTATTGCAAATTATGGGCAATATGCTGGTATAGAAAATAGCGTATGTTTTGAAAAGACATTGAACACTTAGGATTTTGAAACCTCAATTATTTTTGTTATCAGTTTATGGTTTGGTGCAAATTTATAAAGGCACAAATTTGGCTTGCTGCTATGTTTGTTTCTTCACAAACATTAGTAGCGTGGGCAAGAAAAGCTAAACACTTATTCATAGTTTAAAATGTGCGACGCCACCGCAGCTTCATAAATATTCTACAGCTAGCTACATAAATACTACACACCATCTAATATAGCAGATTACTCCTAATATTAAAATTACAAAAGCCGCTGCGAAAATTTTGCAACGGCTTTTTTATTTAAACCAAAACCAACTGTACTTATGGTATTATTATTTAGCTATTTGTTTTTGTCTTCCCATCCATACTGTCTTGCCTTGTAGCTTTTTTACTAAAAACATAATGCCAACAAATATGAAATAGAATGGACCAAAGAAACCAAAGATGGCTACCCACTTTGTGGTGTAAAAATTAGTCATTGGTCTTCTTAGTCTTTCACTAATGATGTACATGCTAGGCACCATCAATAGTGTAAGAAAGAACGAAAATATTAAGCCAAAAATAATCGTCCAGCTTAAGGGACCCCAAAACACTACACTATCGCCACCAAAGAAAATATGTGGGTTTAAATGTTGGAATAAAGAAATAAAATTAATATTAAATCCAACTGCTAAAGGTAATAAACCCAACATGGTAGCTAACGCTGTAAGCATTACTGGTATAATACGAATTTTACCAGCTTCTATAGCTGCTGCTCTTGTTTTATAACCTCTGCCTCTTAGCTCATCTGTAAATTCAATAAGTAGAATACCATTTTTGATTACAATACCAGCCAAG
>JAYVRD010000337.1:0-44488 GCA_043776595.1 Chitinophagaceae bacterium
TTTAAAAATTTTAGATTGTGGGATTGGTTTTTTTGTAGTGTCTGCAATTAGCTTTTTGATGGGAGTGGTGTCTTTGGGTGCAGTTGTTGTTTGTACTGGTTTGTTTGTGGCAGATGCACCAGCTGTTATTACAGCTTCGTTTAATTGTATTTGCCCTAAAATAAAACCGTTTAAAATTCCTTTTATAGTAATAGTAGAGCCTGTAGTAATGCTTTGATGTTGTTTAAGACGGCATGAAACTGCTGTACCTTCTATACCTGTTTTTAAAAAAACGTTGGTACCACTTGCATCAGTCTCTATTTTTTCTACCTCACCACTTACTTCTACAGCTTTGTTATTGTATTTTTTATTGGCTGCTTCTTCGTTATTTTGAAATTCTTGTATTAAAGCTGTGGCAGCGTTGTTGATTGCTTTTTCGTTGGTTACATCTCGGCGGTTATGTGTTTGCTCATAAACAACAAAATACCAAATATTAGCTGTTGTAATAATGAGTGCAACTATGGTAGATAGTAGTATAGTTTTTTTATTTTTATAATTAATGATGCCGTAAGCCAACAAGCCAACCAATGGAATAAATACTACCATAAACCAAATAACTTTTGCTGTATTGGTAATGTCTTTTCGTTTCAGGAGGTGTGTGAGTGCTATGGCTACAACTGGTATCCAAGTAATGGCAAGTATGGCAAACATCCAAGGCAGTTCTTTTAGAATACTGAGCATAATTATATTTTAGGGTATAAATGTAACACCCCGCTTTTTATAATGGATAGTTTGGTTTTTTGAAACACGAAAATTGTTTTTCTACGCTTATATAAAAGCTACATTTTAGTTACAGCTTAACATGTGCGACGCAACCGCAGCTTAATTCTTATACTGCTGATGACTAAAAAAATTTCTTAATTATTTTACATACTGCTGCACTGGCAAACGATTGGTAAGGCTTCGAGCAAGGGTCATTTCATCAGCATATTCAAGCTCTCCACCAAAGGCTATACCACGTGCTATGGTGGTAACGTTGCATGGATGATGACCGATTTTTTTTTGTATGTAATAGATGGTGGTATCGCCTTGTATGTTGGGGCTTAGGGCAAAAATGATTTCTTCGGTTTGCTCTTTTTCTATACGGGATACGAGTGTTTCTATGTTTAGCTGGTCTGGTCCTACACCATCTAATGGAGAAATGATGCCACCTAAAACATGATAAGTGCCATTGTATTGTTGTGTACTTTCTATGGCTATTACATCACGAATATTTTCTACTACGCAAATAAGGTTTTGATTACGCATGGTGTTGCTGCATGTGCTGCAAATATCTCCATCGCTAATGTTGTGGCAGCGGTGGCAAAATTGTATATCTCTACGCATTTTGGCAATGGTATCGCCAAAGTACTGCACATTATTTACATCCTGCTTTAATAAATGCAACACCAAACGTAAGGCAGTTTTTTTGCCAATGCCAGGTAGTTTAGAAAATTCGGCTACAGCGTTTTGTAATAATATAGAAGGGAGATGCATACAGCAAAAGTAGGGTATAGAAAATGTGAATAGTGAAATGTGAATAGTGAAAAAATTAGGCTTCTTTATTTTGAATCATACCAGTTAACATTCTAAAACAATTAATCATGCTTTCACCTAAAATTGCTAATGTTTCTTTTTGGCAATACCCTAAATCTTCTGAAATATCAAATGCTGCATCAATTTCAATAATTGAACCTCTTGAGATTTCATAATATCTTCTTCGTTCAACATCTGACTTTCGTGATGAGCCTTCAGCAATATTTAGATGAACGGATGTGGCTGCTCGACGAATTTGTTGAATGAGATTAAAACGTTCATCGGGTGGAAATTTTTTTGTTGCATTATAACAAGCGGAAACAAATACTCTTGAGGTTTTATAAACATTTAGATTTTGGTGGTTAAGTGTAAGAAACATAGCAGAAATTTACTCTAAAGTAATAAAATGTAAGTTGTCATCTGTTTCAGTATTCACTATTATCTATTCACCTATAAACTCACCGTTGCTTCATTATCCCAATTGCTGCGGATAGATAATTTTTGTGTGAAGGCTTGTACCACTTCGGGCTGCAACTTTTTTTTGTAATTACCAGCATCCCAAATACCATTTTTATTGCTATCAAATAGTATTCTCATTTCATACTCACCGGGCTGAAACAATCGACGGTAAAATTCTTTTTGAGTAAGTACGATTGATTCTACAATTTCATTGCTTTTAATTATTTGTAGCACCGGGTTTTTAGCGAAGTCTAAGTTTTTAAATTCAATTTTTACACTGCCATAGTCGCTTTCTTTTTTTGTAATAAACTTTATGGTATCGTTTTTAGTTAAGGCAATGCCAGCACTATCAACTGCTGCATCTTTTAATATTAATAGTTTGTAATTATTATCTGCTAGCCATTTGTTTTGCAACGTAAGTTTTGTTTTACCAGTATCTAGTATAAACTGATAGTTGGTAATGGGCTTGTAGTTGGTATCGCATAAAATAAATTTAGTAGCGTCTAGCTTAAATATTTTTCGATTGAATATTATTTGAAATGTACCTAATAAATCTTGTTGATTGCCCAGTAAATTAGTATTGTATTTTAAACGCTTGTCTTCACTTTTATTTGCATTTGTAGATTGTGTGGTTGCTGGTGTTGGTGGCGTTACTTCTTTTCTTTTAGCTTCAGCATAGCTATAAATTGTTACAGGCTTTGTTTCTGTAGAAGCAATTACTGGGGCATTTAAAAAGCCAAATAGTTTGGTACTATCATCGTAGCGTTTGCTATAATTATTTGGCACTACATACACATTAAAATTTTCGGCTGGCAAGTTTTTAAACATAAAACTTCCATCACCATTTAGTTTGGTATAGTAGCGTGGGCGAAGTTTTAGAATAGCCGTATCGTTTAAATTTTTGTGCAGTACTACTAGCAAAGTACTATCTACTTTTCCAGTTTCGGCCATTACTACTTTGCCAGATAAAGTGTTGCTATCAATACTATTGCCTGTAGAAAAAATATAGGTCAACTCTTTCATCACATTACCTTCATTTACATCTTTTATACTCTTACCAAAGTTGATGGAGTAAGTAGTGTTGGGTTCTAAACTATCTCTCAGTTTTATCGTTACCGTTTTTAATTTACTTTCTACTATTGGGGTATTAAAAGGTGCAGGCGATACAATTAAATTGTTGTTTATATCAACAAGTTCTACATACTCATTAAAAGTTAGTACAATTTTTTTTGTTGTTACGTTTTTAGCAGAATCTCTGGGTGTGCTGTTTACCAAAACAGGAGGTAAGCTATCTCTTGCACCACCTGTTGGTGGCACCATATTAGCACAGCTACTTGCTATACAAATAACAAAAACTGCCGCTATTGTTATGAAAAATATTTGTATAAAAGATTTCATGAAATTGCCTTGTTAAAGGTTGCAAACATAGTTGGTTTAATAATGGGTTAGTTGCTAAGAAACTGTTTAAAAATGGGTGATGCTTATGGCATCTAATTTTTTAATTGCTACAGAGGCAGGGATTTTACTCTTATCGTTTACTGTATTCCTGCGTGGCAAACCAATTGAGTTTATTCTTCTTCCACTGCTTCATGCAAAGCCACAGCCATATTGTTTGTTTTTACAAAGTTGCACCAATCACAATCTAGCTTGCCGCAGCCTGTTTTAAATTCTTTGTTTTGAATTTTTTGCCAAGTGGCTAGTATTTGTTGTGTTACAGTTGTAATATCTTCTGGAGTAATAAACACTTTCTCAGTTTTGTATTCATCGCCTATAGGTTCTACAAATTCAAATTCGGTACTGGTAGCTTCCCAATCGTTGCTAGTATCGTTATCAATTAATATTTTATAAAAAACGGCTTGTCGCCAATAATCTCCACCATTGGGTTCCTTCTCATTTGGTAGTACTAGTTTTTTTCTAGCGTTTTCATGCTTACCCGTTTTGTAATCTACTACGTTTATTTGCTTACTGTTAAACTCTAGTTTATCTAATTTGCCATTTAGTGGCACACCCTGCACTACAATATTGCGTAATGGTTTTTCTACCACTACTATTTTACTCCAAGTATTAATATGGTGGTTGTAATAGGCAGGTAATATTTTTTCGCCATAATCATTTTTTAGTTTAAAAATTTCTGGCGTAAAGGCTTCTCTGTTTACATGCATGTACCATTTAAAATCATCTACAAAGCTTGCACTTGAAGGAAAGATGTTGTTGTTGGTCTTCATTTTTTTAAATAACATTTCTACTGCATGGTGTACAGCACTACCAAATACCATACTCTCGTTTTTGGCAGAGGGTACTTTAATTAAGTTTTGATAATAAAACTTTAATGGGCAGTTGAGGTAGTTGTTTAAGTGGGTTACACTCAGCGTATAGCGTTGCAATACTTTGTTTATGTATTCTTCTTCTACCAATGCTATTTCGGGCAAAGCTGTTTCAAAAAATTGTAATGCTAGGTAATCGGTAAGTACTGTAATATCTACTTGCTGCTGTGTGGCTGTTGTGTTTGTACCTTCTATAATTTCTGTAACAAATGTGCTTTTAATAAGTGGCTTATCAGCTTTATCTTTTGCCGCATACGAAATATGCAAATTTGTTTTTGCACGTGTAATGGCTACATAAAACAAACGCCTGCTTTCTTCTAAGTCGCCAGCATTATTATTATTACTTACTAGATTATCTGGTAGTTTGTAGGTACGGCTAGATGAGCTTTTATTTTCATCCCAAATTTTTTGAGTACAGCCAATTACAAATACATGTGCATACTCGCTGCCCTTGCTACTATGAGCTGTTACTAAGTTTACGCCCTCATCGCTTGCAGTGGTTTTATGCAGTGGCATAGCAATTCTGTTCCTTTGCATGGTTTCAATATTATTCAAAAATTCATGCAGCTTTAATTCGGGTTGGCGTTTGGTTTCCTCTTTTACATAATTAAAAAAAGCAGTAAGTACTTGCATTAGCCAAGGCTTTTCGGCACTTTTCATTATATAACCAAGTATGCCTGTACGCTGAATAATTTTTTCCACCAAATGCTGTAGGGTAATGTTGTTGGCAGCTTTTACCAAATCTTCTAAAATAGTACTGGTAACTTTTATAGCGTTGTTGGGCTGGTTAAACAAATCAGTTTTAGCATGTGGTAATTCAGCTATTATTCTTCTTAGCGAGAACATATCCTCCTTACTACTTCTATTTTTTTCGTTTACGGCAATACTTAGTTTGGCTACTTCTAATGGTTTTATAGTAAAGAAGCTATAGTGTAGCATGGTAAACAATAAATCATCGGCACTATACGATATGTAGTTTTCTTTATCTATCCAAGTAAGAATGGTAATAATGTTTTGAATCAACGGCAGTTGCAACAAATCAACTTTGCGTTTGGTGTTTACCGGTATTTTCTTTTGCTCTAAAATGGTAATAATTTCTTCTACCTGTGCATGATTGCGATAAATAACAGCAATTTCTTTTCCACCAACACCCTGCTTTACCAATGCTTCTATTTGCATGGCTATGCTTATACTTTCTTGTGCAGTATTGGCATACTCGTTAATTTGAGGTGCAATATGTATGCCTTGCAAGTTTTCGTTGGCAGCAGTTAGGGCTTCATCGTTATTGGTTATACGTTGTTGGTTGTTGATGATAAGCTGGTGTGCCGAATGTAAAATAGTTTGTGTAGAGCGATAATTGTTGATCAAATCAACCTGCACAATAGTTTCAGCATAACGTTTTCTAAAGGCATCTATATTTTGTACGTTGGCATCTTGAAATGAGAAAATACTTTGGTCGGCATCACCTACTACAAACACGTTGGGTACATCCCAATAGCCAGTAAGGTATTGTAATAATAAATTTTGAGAACGGCTAGTATCTTGAAACTCATCTACCAAAAAATACAAAAACCTTTCTTGATAATCTAGTAGAATATTTTTGTTGTTTTCAAAAGCATCCAACACCCACAAGATCATATCATCAAAATTATAACGGCTAATAGCAGCCATCATTTTGTTGTAGCGTGGATATAAATTTATGGCAGCCCTCAGCATTTCCATCTTCTCTGTTTCATCGGCTATAGCACCAGGTTTTGGATCCCCAGCATTAAACTCTTTGTACTTTTTTTTATAAAAAAATCCTTCTTTGGTAGGAAGTTCTTGTAGGTAAGCATCTATTTTTTCATTCAATTCCGCAGGTTTCCACGCTTCTTTTTTCATCAGGCTAAACAAGGCTTTCAGTCTATCTTTTTCATAATAAACTTCGCCCCTAAATCTTTTTAACGGATTGTTGGTTTCTATAGAATCTATCAGTTTGTAATACAAATCAATTTCTTCAAGGTCGCCAATAGGCTCTAAACTTAGCTTACCAAAGTAGGTTATGTTGTCTTGTATCACCTCGTTGCAAAACGAGTGAAACGTATGAATTTGTACTTTGTAAGCAGCCGTACCTACCATTTTTAACAAGCGATTACGCATTTCTACAGCACCATTATCTGTATAGGTAAGGCATAAAATATTGTTGGGGTTGGTATCGGTTTCCAACAAAATTTTACCAATACGGGCTGCTAGTATTTGTGTTTTGCCAGTACCAGGTCCAGCGTTTACAATTACTGGTCCTTCAATAGTATCTACAGCTTTTTGCTGCTGTGGGTTTAAGCTGTTGTAAACGGCAAGAAATTTTTCTTTTTGCTGCTCGGTATTCATATCAAGGCAAGGTAAGCAAATGCCTTTTTTAATAGATGTTTGTTAGCAACTTATACGGCAAAAAAGGAAATTTTATTGAGCCAGCTTTTGAATAAATATTTGGCTTCGATTGTAAGTTTATCCTGAGCGTAGCCGAAGTGCAAATGTTTAGCTATGAATTTAATATTAAGCCAGTTTCTCGTTTTCCAATTTTGTAGGCTATAGCAACTAACTTATACTACAACAGCATTACGAGCAACTGTTTATCATTGCTTCAACCCTTGAAGTGTGATTCTTTTATTCTCTTTCACTGAAAGAAAATAAAAGAACAAATCACAAATTACAACGAAGATGCCATGAAAAACAAACGCTGGCTGCAAAAAATATCTATTTACTTATCTTCGTTATGTAATAACATTATTTTCCTATGAAGCACTTTTTACTATTGGCAGCAATACTTATAAGCACCGCAGCCCTTGCCCAAAAAAGTAAACCCAATGAATACATTGGCGATACCATACACACCAAAGTGGATGTGCTACCTATGTACCCAGGTGGCGAAGATGCTTGGACAAAATACCTAAAAAAGAATTTGAAATATCCCAAAAAAGCTTGGTGGGAAGAAATTGAAGCCGACGTAACCGTAGAATTTATTGTACGCTATGATGGTACAATAACCGATGTAAAAAATCTTACTTATGCAGAGCATTGGGGCTTTGAACAAGAAGCCGTAAAAGCTGTAAAAGAAAGTAACAAATGGATTGCTGGAGAAATTGCTGGACGAAAAGTAAGCTATTACGCCAAGTTGAATATTCAATTTAGGCTAAAGTAAATGAAATAGATAGAAAGGGCTTTGAACATTATAACTTACGTGTTGTTATAGCAACATGAGCAAAGTATATTCATTACAAACAGTACAAAAAATCCCTGCATCACTTGATACTGTTTGGAATTTTTTTAGCAGCCCCAATAATTTAAAAGACATTACCCCCACCAATCTTGGCTTTAAGGTCATTTCTAAATATCATGGTAATGTGATGTATGCTGGGCAAATTATTGAATACACCGTTTCGCCATTATTAGGTATTCCATTATATTGGATGACGGAGATAACCCAAGTAAAAGACAAAGAATATTTTATAGATGAACAACGCTTTGGACCTTACAGCCTTTGGCATCATCAACATCACTTTAAAACTATAGAAGGTGGTGTAGAAATGACAGATATTATACACTACAAACTACCACTTTGGTTTTTAGGAGATATAGCCCATGGCTTATTTGTAGAAAAACAATTACGAGGTATCTTCAACTTTCGCTACCAAAAAACCGAAGATATATTTGGAAAGTGGCAATAAAAAAATGATGAAACATTCCAGCTTCATCATTTTACTTTTATTAAACCATCATTTACATTTCTAACCCGGTACTCTCGAAATATACTTTTCAATTTCTTTCATCTGATCTACCACTTGTTTGGTTTTGGGTTTACAAGATTTTGCCTTTCTAAAAAAATCTTTGGCTGCCCTAAATTCTCTTTTGTTCATAAAAATTTGGCACATGCTTAAAAAAGCTACAGCCTCACTTTCTTTATCAGCAATGCCAGCACGTAAGGCAGCACGCATGTAACCCTCAGCTTCTTTCATATTCCCTTTTTGCATAGCCATCATACCCAATTGCAATTTGTTAGCACCCTCAGCCTCTGGCATGGCAGCACCCAAAGACGAACTTTTTTTCAAATGCTTCTCCGCACTATCAAAGTCATTATCCATCATACTCAAATTGCCCTTAATGGTATAAAATGTGCTACGAACAGGTTTGTACAAAAGGCCAGGAAACCAAACTGAGTTCAAAATTTTCTTTACTTCTTCAATATTACCAGCCTCCATTGGTGCTTGTATTAAACGTAGCGGGCCAATAAAAAAATGGCTAAATAAGCCAATAACACCCACAAAGTATAATGGGAAAGTGGGCCAAAAACCAGCTACATGTGTAGTGTTTAAAACAATAGCTCCCACAATAGCCACCAAACTTAGCCATAAACGATACTTAATAATTACGTTGTAAAATTTCATTTGTTATTTTTTATGTTACCAGCTGTTGTACTGCTATTAAGCTTCGGTTGCGTCGCACACTTGTACAGTTGTAACGCTGTTCATCAAAGCAATAATTAGTGGTCCCGCCAAGAATCGAACTTGGATCTAGAGTTTAGGAAACTCCTATTCTATCCATTGAACTACGGGACCAATTTATAAAATCAATGGCGGCAAAAATAGGGGAAATCCACGTGGCCAAAAGCTATAAAGCCACTGGATTGGCTGATGCTGCCATGTTAATTTTTTTTCGCCTGTTATTTCAATCCTTTAATAACTTCTCTTTGCATTTAAAATGTAATGATGCGTGTTATAATAGTTTTTTTCTGCATTTCCCTTATACATAGTGTAGCGTTCTCCCAAAAAAGCCCAGCTGTTTTAAAAACTACTTTCTCCGATTCTTTAAAAGAGTCATCTGCCTTGGTGTATACCAGCAAGGGCATATTTACCTTAAACGATGGTAAAACAAATACTATTTATAAAATTGATACCACTACTGGCTTCGTTCTACAGCAAATAATAATAGCCAATACTAGTAGTATGGATGCAGAAGCTCTAGCTGCCGATGAAAATTATATATACATAGGAGATATAGGTAACAATGAAGGAAGAAGAGATGATTTGAAAATTATTCGTATTCCCTTGCATAAAATTAATAAAGCCAAAAGCGATACGATAGTTGGAGAATTGATTAAGTTCACTTATGCCGATATGGATAGTTATCCTACAAAAAAAGACGAGAACAACTTTGATTGCGAAGCCATCATAGCTACCCAAACAAACTTGTATTTATTTACCAAACGCCGTGGCGATAATACTACCCAACTTTATTTTTTACCCAAAATACCAGGTACATTCAAAGCTCAACCATTGGCAAACTTTAATGCTTTGGGTTTAGTAACTGATGCAAGTTTGAGTAAAGATGGTAAAACGCTTTTGCTACTTGGCTATGCCAAGGGGCATAAAGAATCCTTTATTTGGAAGTTTAGCAATGTGCATGAACCTAACTTTTTTACCAACAAACCTCAACTTATAAAATTAAACCAAGGTTTAGATGAATGGCAAACAGAAGGCATTGCTTTTATGCCCAACAACCGTGTGTTGATTACCTGCGAAAAAGCAGGTAGCTATAAAGCTGGCTTGTATGTGTGGTAAGTTATTGATTTAAGTTTAATGTGTGTTTATAGCTTCCTTCTTGAATTACCACACATTTTGCATCTTTATTTTCTCCATCAATAACCATTTGGTAACCACCACCACCCCAATATGCTTTTTTCCCATTGCCTTTATCTGAATAAGCATAATAACAGAAAGCCTTAGATTTCGCCCTGAAAAGAATTGAGTTTTGACCTGGTGTAAATTTATACCAGTAATGTGTGCTAGTATTACCTGTTCCGTTTACGTCGGTTGCATAAGCTATATAGATATCATAGTTGGTATTATTATGAACATACACTTCATAAATCTTTTGCTGTGTGTTAACAGATACGGCTTGATTGGGTATTGTAGGTTGTCCGAAAGCTACATGTTCTCTTAAGTAGTTAATAGCATTAATCATTTTAGTTTCGTCTTTGTCTTTAAATTGTAAAACATAATCTTCATCAATTTTTTTATGATTATCATAGCGACGCACTGGCACAGTTACCGTTACCAAATTGTGATCAAGACTATAGGCACTTTCAACATCTGTTATCTCACTAAATGAAAAAAAAAGATTTGCTAGGTTCAAGTCATCCCTTTTTGTAATACTTAAATAGCTGTAAGGGTACGGTACATAATACTCTTTATCCTCGATTGAATAATTTGATTGATTGGGTATGAGGTTTGTATTTAAATAATTTACTGCATTTTCTATAGAAGTAAATTTGAAGTTATTCTCTTCTTTGTTTTTTGGGGGCACGTTCGAATTTGTAAACCCACCTTTTTCCATTTCCTTTATTAAATCTTGAAGTTTTGTATTAGGCTCTAGTGAAGTACTTTCATCTTTTGTCCACTTGCCATTAATATATTTTCCTTTTTCAGTGGTACCATTTGCAAAATAAAATGTGCCAGCTGTAGGGTTATCGTTTACAAAATCACCAATAAAAGTATTTCCGTTTTTATACTCTTGTTTTCCATGACCATTTCTTCCTTCAATATTAAATTCCCCTGTATATTTAGTAAGATTTAAGTTACCATTATCACTTTGGAAATTATAAACTCCCGACTTTTTAATACCATCTATACATATTCCTGTAAAAGAAGCTCCATCTACAAAATTATAAACTACATCTCCATTAAGCATGCCATGAGAAAAATTACCCTTAGCAGTGTAAAAAAATTTTTCGTCTTCTAATACAGTGATTGTAGCTGTTCCATTAAGATATCCATCCTTGCAATTACCATTTACATAGGTAAAAGTTCTTCTATCTTCTTTTGTGGTTGTATAAACTTTGCATTTATGTTCTTTATCAAAAATATATCCTTGTGCAAAAACTTGGCATGCCAGAAAAGTAGTGGCAAATAAAACCAGTAATTGTTTCATGTATAAAATATTTAGGGTTCAAAAAAATAAGGCTGATGTTTATCAAGCTAAAATAAATAAAAAGTATTACTTCTTATTATTTTAAAACAGTTTATCCTCAAATGTGTAAGGTACAGCGTTAATAATAAACTCACAGTTGGGTAACTGTTTTCTTAGCTGCTACACTTTCTCTTAATGCTTTGGTTAGAAATTTCGGTTTCATTTAAGTCTAGCATATTTACACCCTTAACATGCTTAATGATATAGGCAAAACCATTATCATCAAGGTCGAAAGTATACTTTAGATCTTAATGATGCCAATAAGCTGGTGAGTTGGCATTTATTAAATAACTGAATCTACGCTTCCAATATTTTTCATTGTGTGCCATGTAATTTGCTTGTAATAAATAAGCGGTTGTTATCAACTATAAATACGCTCCACAGCATCTTTATATTTCTCCATAATTATTTTACGCTTCAGGCTCATTTTGGGTGTCATCTCTCCTGTTTCAATACTCCATTCTCTGGGTAGTAGTTCAAACTTTTTTACTTGCTCTACATGATTAAAAAAGGTATTAAAACTTTCTACCAAACCTCTATACAGTTCCAAAACTTTTGGATGATGAATAACATCTTCATTGGTAGTATAGTTAAGCCCTTTTTCACGCATCCAATCTTTTAGTGTAGGAAAAGAAGGAACTATTAAAGCCCCCACAAATTTTTTCTCAGCCCCTACAATTACTACCTGCTCTATAAAAGGGCTTTCCTTCAATTTGTTTTCTATGGGTTGTGGGGCTACATATTTGCCACCACTTGTTTTAAAGAGTTCTTTTTTACGATCGGTTATTTTTAAATACTTATTGTCTATCCATACACCAATATCACCAGTGTATAGCCATCCATCTTTTAAAACGTCTGCTGTTAAATCTGGTCGTTTGTAATACCCCAACATTACAGTTGGACCTTTTACCAAAATCTCTCCATCCTCTGCCAACTTTACTTCTAAGCCATTCATTACGGGCCCTACTGTACCAAACTTCATTCCACCAGCTTCTTTGCGGTTTACAGTTATTACTGGGCTGTTTTCTGTGGGGCCATAGCCTTCGTATACAGGTACACCTGCTGCATTAAAAATGCGTAATAGTTTTTCGCTAGCAGCAGCACCACCACTAATTATGTATTCAATATTTCCACCCAATGCTTCTCGCCATTTACTAAATACCAGTTTACGTGCAATACCCAATTGTATATTGTACCATACACCACCACTTTTTAAGTTATCGTATTTTTCTGCCAAGCCTACGCTCCAAAAAAACAGTTTGCGTTTTAAGCCTGTTTGTTCGTTGCCTTTAGCCATAATTTTTTCGTACACTTTTTCTAAAAGGCGTGGTACAGTGGTAAAACCATTGGGTTTTATTTCTTTTAAATTATCTCCAATAGTTTCCAAGCTTTCGGCGTAATAAATGCCAATGCCACTAAACAAATAAATGTAGGTTACACATTTTTCAAAAATATGATTGAGGGGTAAAAAACTTAGCACTTTACTATGCGGTGCATCTTCAAACGGGAAACTTTGTTTGGCTAAAAATACACAGCTTACCAAATTGCCATGGCTAAGCATTACACCTTTGGGTGTGCCAGTAGTACCACTAGTATAAATAATGGTAGCCACATGTTGCACAGGTATTCCATTTTTTATCTCCTCTACTTTTTGCAAACCTTCAGGCGTAGCCAATGCCAATACTTGGCTATAATGATTAGCACCTTCTATCCTATCAAACGTATAAATGCCTTGCATAGAAGGTACACGCTCTTTAAGCACATTTACTTTATGAAATAAATCTGCATCGCTTACAAACACATATTTTACTTGGGCATCGTTTAAAATAAACTCCAACTCTAGTGGGTTGGTGGTAGGGTAAATAGGAATTAGTATAGCACCCGTTTGCTGCACAGCAAGATCTGTATAAATCCACTCGGGGCGGTTGTTACTTACAATAGCAATTTTATCTGCGGCTTCGGCAGTAAAATCGTTTCCACCAATACCAAGTTGTAATAAGCCAGCAGAAAATTGGTTGGCTATCGTTACTACTTCTTGTGTGCTAATATTTTTCCAGTTGCCATTTACTTTGGCATTTAGTGCATCTGTTTTGGCAAACTTTTGCAGTTGATAATTTGCTGCATCAAAAATGCGTAGGGTTGAGTAATCCATATCAATCAATTAATCGTTAGAAATATTTTGGTTGCCAGCTATGGTTTTTCATGGTATCATCGTTGTAATTTGTGGTTTGTTCTTTTATTTTCTTTCAATGAAAGAAAATAAAAGAATCACTCTTCAAGGGTTGGAACTGAGATGAGCTATTCGTGAGTAGTGAGTAAAGCTTCTCACGTTTTACTGTTTACATTTCACGAAATTGCTTAATAGTAAATCCATAGCTAAACATGTGCCCTTCGGCATAGCTCAGGATAAACTTGCAACCGCAGCTTAATTTGTATGCTACTGCTGGCTACATAAAAACTATGCTACAATCCTTTCTCTTTTTTCAGTCGTTCATATTCCTGCTCGGCTAAATCTTGTTTATCGCCATTGTATGCTTTAAAATACTGAAAACCCAAACCTAAGCACCAGCCCAGCATTACCCAAATGGGCCAAGGATAACTATTGAAGCCTTCATTTTTGCCAGTAGTAAACCACCAAATAGCCCAGAAAAAAGCAATGATAATTAGGTAATTAAATAGGCTTTTTTTAAAATCTGCTCGGCGGCGTGCAGTACGCCAAAGTCGGTCGTCTTTTTGTTGCTCATCCATAGTAAATGTTTTAAACGAAGTACAAATTAGGGATTTAGCGTAAATAAAAAAAGTCTTGCTATGGGCAAGACTTTAAATGATAGAGAGAAGTTGTAAAAAATTAATTTCTACTACCTAAACGGCTTAATAATTTTAGTACTTCTATATACAACCAAACGATGGTAACCAATAAACCAAATGCACCATACCACTCCATATATTTTGGAGCTCCTTGTGCTGCACCTTGCTCTATCATATCAAAATCCATGATAAGATTTAGGGCTGCAATAATTACTACAAACAAACTAATGCCAATGCCTAACCAACCACTATTGTTAAAACTCATAAACTCCATGGGTACACCAAACAAACGAAGTAACATGCTTATGCCGTAGAAAATGGCTATGCCTAAAGTAGCTGTAAATACAATGCTCTTAAACTTTTCGGTAGCTTTTATTACACGAAAATTGTACAATAAAAACATGGCTATGGCTACACCAAATGTGATGCCTACAGCTTGTATAACAATACCACTGTATTTGCCACTCTCTTCAAATCCTTTATTGATGATGGCAGAAATACCACCTACAAAAAAACCTTCTAACAAAGCATAAATGGGTGCAAGAAATGGAGCCCATTTTGGTTTTAATGAAATAGCAATTACTGTAATTAAACCACCAATAGCACCTGTAATCATTAAAATAGTAGTGTTTTGTGGCTGGCCAGTATAATATTGCTGCCAAGTAAAAGCTGCACCACCAATAAGCATTAACAATAAAAAGCCAAACTTATTAATGGCACCACGTACACTCATAGTGCCTTGTTGTTGTGCCTCGAGTGTAAAACTCTTTTCAAAAATTTTTTGCGATAAGGTAGGGTTACCCGATTTAAAAATTGACATAGTTGTAAAATTTTGCTGCACCAAATGTACAGGTATTTTAAAAATGGTGTTGTTTGATTACTGTTATACTTCACATAAACTCTTTCCAAAGAATAGGGCTTTGCGAAAATTTTAGCAAAGAATACATTTTGTATTAAGGCATTTTTAGATTTGGGTAATGGTCTACCGTTTCAAAAACATAGTTTGGGTTTTGCTTTAGCAGCATGATAAACTTGCGTAAGCTATCGGTATAGTTGGCTTGTTTAAACATACGGTCGTGGGTTAAAATCATCACATGATTGGTGGTATGCGAATGTTTTTCTATTGCTGCATACGCCACTTGCGATGCCATTGTACTTGGGCTTTGCACTGGGTGGCATTTACCATCTCTGCTAAAATTCCATTCTACATCCCAGCCAATTACATTGTAGCCAGTGGCATCTAAGCGTTTGCAAACGGCATTTACCAAACCCGAGCTTTTTATTTCGCCTTTGCGTACCCAAGCACTATTGCCAGGTAGGCGTATAATTTTGTAAGGAGGACGAAGTGAATCTTGTGCTTTATAAAAATCTTGTTCCGCCATATCGGGGTGCTGGTAAAAATATTGGTAGCGTTCGTTAGCATGTGTATAGCTGTGGTTGGTCAATAAAATTTGTGGATAGCTGTTGCGTATGGTGGTTACAATATCACGCCCCCATTTATCGCTACTGCCATGCTTGCCTACCATAAAAAAAGTAGCTTTTACACCCAGCTCTTTACACAGGTTGTAGCATATCATAGTGCCCGGTTGTGGGCCATCATCAAAAGTGAGGTAAATATATTTTTTGGTACTGTCGTAGGTGGGTGCTACCCAAGCTGCTTTGGCTTGTAAGGTGGAATCTTTAATTACTGCTTCTTTGATTTTTGTAACGGTGCTATCTTTTGAGCTTGGTTTTGTAGGATTATTGTTGCAGGCTGATAATAGTAAACCACAACACAAAATAATACTGGTTGGCATAACCGTTTGTTTTAGTAAATGCATAAGTAATGTATAATTATATTGCAAGGTATAATGTAGAGGGTATAAAATGTATAAGTGTTGGTAGGTATTTATATAAAACTTTATTAGAACATTAATACTGCCCCGTGCTCAATAGCACTAAAGTGCAAGCTTCTATAGGTTGTATACCTTTTGCTTTTGCCATAGTATACAGTTCATCGTTTTCGGTACCAGGGTTAAAAATGATGCGTTTGGGGTTGAGAGAAAAAATATAGTCGTAGTATTCTTTTTGATGTGTAGAATTTAGATATAGCGTTATGGTATCCACGTCTGTAAGTTGAGGGTGTTGGGTAATAATGGGAGTTTCGCCTATTTTACCTTCTTTTCTACCAATGGCAATTACTGGGTGATTATTTTTAGTAAGTCGTTCAACAGCTAGGTAACTATAGCGTTCAGGATTATCGGATGCACCAAGAACAAGAGTTTTCTTTTTCATGAGTTAGAATAGATTGTATTTATTGCGGGGTAAGGTAGCAACAATATTTTCAAAAGCATTTTCGATTGTTGGATATTTGAATATAAATCCTTGCTCTAAAAGTTTGGTAGGAACAGCCCAACGGCTTTTTAGTAAAAGCTCCGTTTCTGTACCAATAACAGTTGCTCCTATTTTTAAGATCCATCTTGGTGCTGGTATCCCAATTGTATTACCAGTTGCTTTTCTCAAGGCTTGCATAAAAAAATTATTAGATATTGTGTTAGGCGAACTTACATTGATAAAACCATCGACGTTACTTTGCTCAAAAGCAAACTCGATAACCCTGCATACATCTTCTATATGCACCCAACTAAACATTTGCTTGCCTTTGCCTTGCTTACCTCCTAACCCAAACTTGCAAAGATTTAAGTAGGGAATCATTACACCACCATTGCCTAAAGTTATTGCCATACGCAAAGCTACTTTTTTGGTTTGTGGCGTTTGTTGCTCAAAGAAAGTTTGCTCCCAGAGTTTGCAAACTTGTACACTAAAATCGTTGTGATATTCTCCTGTATATTCATCTTGTGGCTTATCGGTTGCATTTCTATAAATTGTGGCAGATGCAGCGTTGAACCAAACTTTAGGTGGGTTGCCAGCTTGTTGAATAGCTTTACCAATTGCCTTGGTAGCGTTTGTTCTACTATCAAAAATTTCTCTTTTATTTTTCTTTGTATACCTACAGTTAACACTTTTGCCAGAAAGATTAATTACTGAATCGCAGCCATCAATTTCTTTGTGCCAATCGCCAGCATCAACCCCATTCCATTGCACTAACTTTACATTTTGTTGTATGTTTTTGGGTATAAGAAATTGAGAAAAGGAATTATTGCTGCTGCCGCTATTGCCTCTTGTAAGAATTACAATTTCGTTTTCGCTGCCAAAATATTTCATTAGCTCGCTGCCAATAAATCCAGTTCCGCCGGCAATTACTATTTTTTTATTTTTCATGAAAATTATTTAGTTATGTTTTTCTTCGAAATAAATTTTATGTACCAACTTTTAATTTGAAATGTACAAGAGAAACATTACCAAACAAAAAACATTGATGGCTACAATCTCAAGATGTGTTTTAAAAATTTCTGCGAAAACCATTCTTCTACAATACTCTTTTATTGTTATAAATAATACAGCTGTTAGGTACAAATTATTAACCAATGAATTTACTGCTATTGTTTTATTAACTAGAAGTAAAGGAATGCAAAGTAAAGTACCAGTTATAGCTAGCATATTAATTTGTCCTAAATATTCTAGCCCTTGTTTTTTAGGCAAATGAGTAGCAATAAAAATATTACTGCATACCAAAGCAAAATGAGCTATTTGAAGCTCTAATGTGGTAACGCTTGCAAAAACACTATTACTAAAAATTAAATGTTGCAAAGGAAATAGCATCAGCGTATTAAACAACAAACCAACAAGCAACCAAATAACTCGGTAGCGAATGTTGAAATCTGGTGTGCAATCAAAACTTGTATAATTACTTGGTGCAGGTGCAACAATTACTCTTCTATTGTATGAAATAAGTTTATAGATATACTTTATTAATTTATTGATGGGCCTCAATTTCATTACTTTTTCTACAATGCCAAATTTGTTAGAAAGGATATTTACAAGAGCATCTGTACCGTATAAAATTTTGCCAGTTTCCATATCTACTAAAGGGATTTCGTTTCGGCATTTATTGGCATCAATCATTTCCGAAACATTTGGAGACAAATTTGAAAATGATTGTCTTCCATCTTTACCTAGTAAACCAGTTTTTATAAATACACCTGTATACCAGTTGCACATTGGGCAAGTATCATCGTATACAATAATTTTTGTGGAAGGTTTCATAATGTTACTATTTTAATTGTGCTAATGGGCGTTTATTTAACTCATTTAATTCTTCAAAGCAAATGGCTGTATAAAATATTGCCATTACTGGCGTGAAGAAAACCAAGATTATAAATAATAGATATAGTATAGAAGGTATAAGCATAGCTAATAGGCAAACAATAACTAGTAACAGTAGCAACCAATTATAATATTCTCTAAATTTTTTATGAGGGATATGCCACTTGGCTATTGCATGTATTAAGGTGCTTATAACTTGCCAAGTACCTACAATAAAATATGCAGCAAAAAAATAATCTCCGCTTTTGCTTATTGCAAGTAAGGTGCAACTAATTATTAATAGTACTTGTATCCAAGCGTCAAATAGTTTAATCGTTTTCATAATATTATTTTTAGTGTAATTAATATTTTGTATTTTCAATAAATATTGAAAGAAGTTATTTAAATAAAAGCCGAAATCATCCGGCTTGTATTTTAAAGTTTTAAAAGAGCTACTTAAACACTTTCATAAAGTTGCTAAAGAACCAATTTTCCTCTGCTTTAATTACAGTGTCTAGTGTTTTTTCTGCATGCCCCGCAAACTTTTGAATATTGGCAATGGTATCCGTAAAAGCTTTTACATCGGCACTACGTCTATCGCCTTCAATATCCTCTAGTTTGCTCAACACTTTAAGCATTGGGTCAAGTTCACGTTTCTTCCTTTCATACATAATTCTTGTAGCTACTTTCCAAATATCTTTTTCTGCTGTAAAGTATTCTTTACGGTCGCCGCTTACTATCACTTTTTCTACTAATTGCCAGTTAATTAAATCTCTCAAATTCATATTGGCATTACCACGGCTAATGGTTAATTGCTCCATAACATCATCTGTACTTAAAGGCTGACTTGCAACTAATAAAAGGGCATGTACTTGTGCCATGCTACGGTTAATGCCCCATTGGCTACCCAATATTCCCCAGCTTTGAATGAATTGTTCTCTTGCTTCTACCAGTTTCATAACACAAAGGAAAGACGTATTTCTGAATTTTCAAAACTTATTGAAAATTAATTTTTAAATAAAATTGTGTCTTTATAAAAGTTTATGCAATTTGATTTGTTTTTTACAAAAGATAATTTCTAACTTTCACCAATAAATTATTCACCCATCAATTCAAACAAATAATTTTATGGCAAAAGCAAGCAAAAAAAAAGTAGCAAAGAAGGCTGCAAAAAAAGTAGCACCTAAGAAAGTAGTGGCAAAAAAAGCAGCTCCCAAAAAGAAAGTAGTAGTTAAAAAAGCTACTCCTAAAAAGACAGTTAAGAAGGCAGCAAAAAAAGCAGCACCTAAGAAAGTAGTGGCAAAAAAACCAGCCCTCAAAAAGAAAGTGGTAGCTAAGAAAATAGTTAAAAAAGTAGCTCCCAAAAAAGCGGTCGCTAAAAAAGTAGTTGCAAAAAAGCCAATACCAAAAGCAGTAGCACCAAAAAAGGTAGTAGCCAAAAAAGCAGTACCTAAAAAAGTGGCTACAAAAAAACCCACACCTAAACCAATAGCTCCTAAAAAAGCCATAGTTAAAAAAGTAGTAGTACCAAAAAAGAAAGTTGCAGTTAAAAAACCAGTAGCAACGCCTTTGCCTGTAATTAATGTAACCCCTATACCAGCTACAGTAGAAGTGCCAGTGGTATTAGAAACAACTGTAGTACCAGAAAGTACAACAGATGGTACACCAACAGCATAAAAAATTATGTATATTATTTAATAAAACTGCCCACAATGCATGCCCCTAAATAGTTTTACACTAAATGGGGGCATTTTTATGGATAAAATACCCAGCACTAGGTATAGTTACCAAGTTTCATTTATTTTCACATCTATGAAAGTGATACTTACTGCCCTTTTATTTTTTGCCATTAATGCCCAAGCTCAAACCAAACAAAAAGTTTGGAAAACTTTTGTATGCGATAAAATGACCTACAGAATAGTACACATTGCCTACAAAGAAGCCCAGGATAGTATTTTTATACAAAAGAATATAAAAGGGAAATGGATAACCGATGCCAGCAACTTTATGCCAAGCGAAGGAGCTACCTATAAAGATGTGAATGCCGATGGCTACTTAGACATAAGCTTACAAATGCGGTTTGGTCAAGTAATTTTTTTATACAATCCTAAGCAAAAAAAATATGTAGCAATGGGTGAAGTAAGCTATGAAGGGTTTACAAAAGCTGGTACACAAAAAAATATTTGGTACACATTTATTCAATACAAAAAAACACACGAATGGTGGGCACAATTGTTTACAATAATAGATAGCAAAAAAGTATTGCTGGCAGAATTGGTAGCCGAACCTAATACCGTTGAAGAGGATAACCCTAAGTTTGACGAATTGTTTGATAGTAGCTATGGTAGTATTGCTTATAGAGAATATGCCAAAGGAGAATTTATGATTATAGAAAAATACGAAGGCAAGAAAGCTGATAATTTGTTACAAGGAAAAGAAGATGAAATCATATTGGCTAAGAAATGGCTGCTTAAGATGTATCACACAAAATAACTTTAGTTTGAGGTATTATACTGGCTGAGAAAAGCTGCCATGAAATACTACATTTGAATGGAGCGTCGCCTCTACAGATGCTATGAGTACAAAAGCTGGTAAACAAAAAAGCCCTGCAAAAGTGCAAGGCTTTGTATTTTATTTTTTCAATTTGCTTTTACACTAACATTCTCAAGGGTTCTTCCAACAAACTTTTTAGTGTTTGTAAAAACGCTGCACCTGTAGCTCCATCTACTACTCTATGGTCGCAGCTTAAGGTTACTTTCATTACATTACCTGGTATTACTGCACCATTTTTTACTACTGGTACTTGGCTTATGCCACCAACTGCTAATATGCAAGCGTCTGGGGGATTAATGATAGCAGTAAATTGATCGATACCGAACATACCCAAATTACTTATCGTAAAAGTGCTTCCTTCCCAATCGGCAGGTTGTAGCTTTTTATCTTTTGCTTTTTGAGCAAAATCTTTTACTTGTGTAGTTATTTGGCCAAGGGTTAGGGTATCGGCAAAGCGTACAACTGGTACTAGTAAACCTTCATCCACCGCTACAGCTACACCAATATTTACATGATGGTTGTAGCGTATTTTATCGCCAAGCCAACTGCTGTTTACTTTGGGGTGTTGTTTTAAAGCTACTGCAGTTGCCTTTAATACCAAATCATTAAAGCTAATTTTTACTTTAGCGTTTTCATTTAGTTTAGTTCTAGCAGCCACGGCAGCATCCATATCTATACTCATGGTTAAGTAAAAATGCGGAGCTGTAAATAAACTTTCGCTTAAACGCTTGGCTATTACTTTACGCATTTGACTTACTGGTACTTCATCAAAACTTACAACACCTGTTGGGGAAGTTGTTTGTGGGTTGTTGACTGTGGGTGTGGCTATTGTTGACTGCTGATTATTGACTGTTGACTGTTGTGGCTGGTAACTTTCTATATCACTTTTTATAATTCTACCCCCATCACCTGTGCCTTGTACAAACTTTAAGTCAATACCCTTTTCCGACGCTACTTTTTTAGCCAACGGAGAAGCTAAAATTCTTCCTTCGTTTACAACAGTAGTGGTGGTTGTTGATTGTTGTTGGGTTGTAGGTGCTGCCATTGCAACTGGTGCAGTAATTTCTACTGTGGCTGCTAGTTGGGTGCTGCCAACAGCTGACTGGTTTTTAACGCCAGCGATAATTGCATTAATATCCAATCCGTCTTTACCAATAATGCATAGTAAATCATTCACTAATATTTTCTCACCAGCTTTAGCACCTTGATATAATAATATACCATCCTTATAACTCTCTAATTCCATGGTGGCTTTATCGGTTTCTATTTCAGCTAATACTTCACCTTTCTTAACACTATCGCCCACATTTTTAAGCCAACTAGCAATTACCCCTTCAGTCATAGTATCGCTTAATCGGGGCATTAATACCACTTCGTCCATTTTACTTACATCAATTGTAGATGACTGGTTAGTAGCTGGTATAGCAGCTGTTACTTCTTCTACTTTAGGTGCTGTTGCAATTGGCGTACTAGCAGCACTTGCCTTACTTCCACCAGTTATTAAAGCACTCACGTCTTCGCCAGCTGTGCCAATAATTGCCAGTAAATCATTTACCTGCAATTTGCCACCATTGGGCGTACCCACATGTAGCAAAATACCTTTTTGATAACTTTCAAGTTCAAGCGTAGCCTTATCGGTTTCTATTTCAGCTAATAAATCTCCTTTGTTTACAGTATCGCCTACTTTTTTGTGCCAAGCAGCAATTACACCTTCGGTCATCGTGTCACTTAATCGGGGCATTAAAATCACTTCAGCCATATAATTAGATTGCTCTTTTAATTGAGGCGTGAAAATACAGTAAAATGTTTTTGTGGCAAGTATTCCATCTTTTTTTGTAAGTAATAGTTGTTAGTTTTTATTGCTTTACCAGTAGTTTTATGAAGCCAGCAGTTGTGGTAGTATTAAGCTTCGGTTGCGTCGCACATTTTTAACTACGAATATCTATTTAGCAAGCCATTTCATTAAACAAACTGTACAGTAACCATTTTAATAACAAAACCTAAAAATAGTTTGTCTAATAATCCAACTCCAATTTTAGTTTATTTTTTAACTCTTTTATCAATGGGTATTGCTCGGCTATACGCTCAAGCTTTTGCTTACTGTTTAGCGTTAGGTGTAGCGGTATTTCTTCTTTTTCGCCAGTATCATCTACCAAAATATTAAATGCAACACTTCTGTTATTAAAAGCATTGTATAGTAGATCTGCCAACATTAATTTTTCTTGTTCAATAAATTTTTGTTGGGTAAGGGTGTTTACAATTATAGTAAATTTTATATCGTCTTCAATCACAATTTTCGCCATCCCGAAGGTGTTGATGGTAGATTTTTTGCCACCCTGCTGTTCCATTATGGCTGTATATTCTTGCCAGCATTGCATTAACTTTTCCATGTTTAATGGCTCAGCTTCTTTAACCTCTATAATATTGTATTTGTTACCAGCCTTTTCTCTTAAAGCAGCCAGTAAATTTTTTTTAGCACCGCTATTTGTTGCTGCTTCATAGTTGGTGGTTAGTTGGGCAGGACTTACAGGTTCTTGTAAAGTTTGTGGTAATGGTTCGGTACTTTGATAAGTTACCAACTGCTCCTTTGTGGTTATTTTATTTTCAACTTTCCCTTTTTCAGTATCTATTTTTTTTGCTTCTACATACAGTTTTGCATCTTGCGATGCAGCTACTTTTACTTGTATAGATGGTACTTGTGTATAGCGTATAGCTATGGGTGAATCAATTCGTTTTTTTTTTATAATATCACCAGCATCATTTATAGAAAGCTCTATGGCTTGCTGTAAAAAATTGAGTTTAATAATGGTAAGCTCTACATGCAGGCGTTTGTTGCGAGCCATTTTAAAATTTATCTCAGCATCGTTTAAAATGTTTAAGGCACTTATCAAATACGATGTAGAAGTATTGGCCGCTGTGGCTGCATATTTTTCTTGGATACCTTCTACCACATCTAATAATTGCAAGGCTCTAGCATCTTTACACACTAAAATATTGCGTATAAATTCGGCAAAACCGTTTAATACCAAATCGCCTTCAAAACCTTTTTTATTTATTTCATCGTACAATAACATTGCCCCAGCCATATCTTGCTGTAGCAGGTTATCTAGTAGTCTAAAATAATAATCGTGATCTAGTATGTTTAGGTTTTCTAGTGTGTTTTGGTAAGTTACTTGCCCGTTAGTAAAACTTACAATTTTATCCAAAATACTCAGGGCATCTCTCATGCAGCCTTCACTTTTTTGGGCTATCACTTGTAGTGATGCTTTATCGGCTTTTATTTCTTCTTTATCTACTATTTCTTGTAAATGCTCTACAGTATCGCTGGTGGTAATTCTTTTGAAATCAAAAATTTGACACCTACTTAAAATAGTTGGTAAAATTTTATGCTTTTCAGTAGTAGCTAAAATAAAAATGGCGTAAGGTGGTGGCTCTTCTAATGTTTTTAAAAAAGCATTAAAGGCAGCAGTGCTTAGCATATGTACCTCATCTACAATATACACTTTATACTTACCAGCCTGAGGTGCAAAGCGTACTTGCTCCACCAAGCTTCTAATATCATCTACACTATTGTTACTAGCAGCATCTAGCTCATGAATGTTTAGAGAAGAACCAGCATCAAAACTTACACAACTATTGCAGCTATTACAAGCTTCGCCATCGGCAGTTTTATTTTCGCAGTTAATGGTTTTGGCTAAAATTCTGGCACAGGTTGTTTTGCCCACGCCCCTCGGACCACAAAACAAAAAAGCATGAGCCAGTTGATTCTTTTTAATAGCGTTTTTTAAAGTAGTAGTAATATGGCTTTGCCCCACAACTGTATTAAAATTTTGGGGGCGGTACTTACGGGCAGAAACGATAAACTTATCCATACGGTGGCAAGTTATATTTTTATGGGGTACTGCAATAAGTTTTGCCTTTGTTGTTTTTCAACATTTATTAATGTGGGTTAATGCGTCTCAAAAACATTGGCTTTCCTTCAATCCACTTACATTTGCTATTCAAATTCTTATCAATGACTATTCATAGAGAAGGCTACCAAACCATTGGCATAACAGCTTTAATTTTTGGTGTGGTAAATGTGGCTTCGTTTTATTTTTTTAGTGCTGATATGCCATGGTTGGCTTTGGGCATATTTGTGGTAATGCTAGCTTTATTACTGTTTATTATTTCTTTTTTTAGAATGCCCAACCGTACCTTAACTATAAATGATAATAAAATTATTTGTCCAGCCGATGGTAAAGTAGTGGTAATAGAAGAAATAACCGATGTTGAATATTTTAAGGATAAAAGAATACAGGTAAGTGTGTTTATGAGCCCAGCTAATGTACACGTAAACCGCAACCCAATGAGTGGCGAAGTGGTGTACAATCAATATCACAAGGGAAAATATTTGGTGGCTTGGCATCCAAAATCATCTACCGAAAATGAAAGATGGAGCGTAGCTGTGAAAAACAACCACGGTACTATTTTGTACAAACAAATTGCGGGTGCATTGGCAAAACGTATTTGTAATTACACCACTGTTGGGCAGCAAGTAAAGCAGTGCGATGAGTATGGCTTTATAAAATTTGGTAGCCGGGTAGATATTTTGTTGCCTGTAGGTACTAAAATAGAAGTAGTACTAAACCAAGTAGTAAAAGGTGGGGTTACGGTATTGGCAAGTTGGTAGCCTAGCCTAAAATTTTAACACAAAACAACCCATTGGGTTGATTTTGCATCTTATATTTGAAACTGATTATACACAAAAACAAATATTTATTATGAAAAAGATTGTAATGTTAGCCACAGCCGCCTTTTTATTTAGCGGTGTAGCTTTTGCTCAAACAGCAAAAAAAGAAGATAAAAAATGTGCAAAAGGTAAAGATTGTTGCAAAAAAGATGCTGCTACAAAAAGTTGCTCCACAAAAGATGCAAAATCTAAAACAGCCGAAGTAAAGTCTTTAAAAACTACAGAAGCCAAAAAGAAAGCATAGTTTTAAGAAAAACATTAAACAAAACCCTGCCCATGTGGGCAGGGTTTTTTATTTTTACCTTCTAATATTTTTATACGTATATATTCTAAAATTCACTTTTAATTAATATCGTAATGATTGCAATTCTTTTATTCTTTTTTGGGCATTGGTTTTTATCCTTATTCTTTCATTCGTTTTTTTTGCACAGGTTTGCATCTCACCAAATGTACACAGTAAGCAAAAATTGGGAGCGTACATTTTATGTTATGACTTGGTTTGTACAAGGCTCATCCTACTTAGTACCAAGAGCTTACGCAGTAATGCACCGTATGCACCACACTTATAGCGATACAGAAAAAGATCCTCATAGCCCACACTTTTTTAAAGATGTATACCAAATGATGCAGAGTACCATCTTAATTTTTAGGAGCTTTTTAACTGGTAAAAATTTGCCAGAAGAACAGTTTACCCGTGAATACTTACCTGTTTGGGAACGTTTAGATAAATTTGGACACCACCCCATTACCAGAATTTTGTTTATGGCTGCTTATGTGGCTTTTTACGTTTTTTTTGCCCCTAGTTTTTGGTGGTATTTATTACTTCCTATTCATTTTTTAATGGGGCCAATACAAGGTGCTATTGTAAATTGGTGTGGGCATAAATATGGTTATAGCAATTTTAGCAATGGCGATCATAGCAAAAACACAACGCCTTGGGGTGTACTTCTCATGGGCGAATTGTTTCAAAACAACCACCACTTTGCTAAAGACGATGCTAATTTTGCAAAAAAATGGTATGAGTTTGACCTTACTTTTCAGGTGATGAAAGTGTTGAACTTAGTGGGTATTATAAAACTAAAACGAATAGAAAAACGAGTTCCTACTGCTGTGGCAGCATAAAATAATAAAAAAAGGGTGAGAATTAATCTTACCCTTTTTTTATTACACTATCGGAAAAGCTTAATAGATATTCATAGTTTAAAATGTGCGACGCAACCGCAGCTAAATGCTTATTCCAAAGCTGGCTACCAAATATTTCCTAGTCCTGTTTCATCATTTTTTCAGCATTCTCGGCTACTTGCAAGGCTTCTATAAACTCTTCAATTTCGCCATTAATTACAGCAGGTAGGTTGTACGATGTAAGCCCTATGCGATGATCAGTTACCCTGCCTTGTGGCCAGTTGTAAGTTCTTATTTTGGCACTTCTATCGCCTGTACTCACCAAGGTTTTGCGGTGCTTAGAAATTTCGTCTTCATGTTTGCGTACTTGCTCTTCGTACAGTTTGGTACGCAGCATGGTCATGGCTTTTTCACGGTTGCCTAACTGGCTTCTTTCGGTTTGGCATACAATAACCACGCCTGTGGGTATATGGGTAAGCTGCACTTTGGTTTCTACTTTATTTACGTTTTGTCCGCCAGCACCACCACTTCGGCTAGTTTCCATTTTTACATCAGCAGGGTTTAGTTCAAAATCTACTTCCTCTGCCTCTGGCATTACAGCAACTGTTGCAGCACTGGTATGCACACGCCCTTGGGTTTCGGTATTGGGCACACGCTGCACACGGTGAACACCACTTTCAAACTTTAAAGTACCATATACATCTTCGCCAGTAACTTCTAAAATAACTTCTTTATAGCCGCCAACAGTACCTTCACTTTCGCTTACCAACGCCACTTTCCAACCCTTTTTTTGGCAATAGCGTGTGTACATACCCAGCAAATCGCCCACAAAAAGGCTGGCTTCGTCTCCACCGGTACCAGCACGTAACTCAAGCACTGCATTTTTATCGTCTTGAGGGTCTTTAGGTATTAAAAGTTTGGTCAATAGTTTTTCAAGCTCATCTTTTTTCACTTCCAGCTCGGGCAATTCCATTTTAGCCAATTCCCTCATTTCTTCATCGTTGCTGTTTAAGCTTTCTTTAGCATAGTCAAAATCGGTAAGTACACGTTGGTATGCATCGTAAGGTTGTACAATTTTTTCTAGGTCTCTATATTCCTTGCTTAGCTTGCCAAATTCCTTTTGATTATTAATAATCTCTGGGTTAGTTAATGCGATACCCACTTGCTGAAAACGAGCTTTGATACTATCTAATTGATCGGTCATTGTTTTGTTTTTTTTGGTAGCCAGCAGCAGAATAAGCATTTGCTACGGTTGCGTCGCACATTTGTACGTTCTGTTGTATACTCAGCTTTTAACGGCGGTAAAGATAATGTTTGGGGAAAGTTAAAGAAGGAAAAGAAAAAGTTGGCAATTTGCCAACTAGTAAGCTATATTTGTGTTCAACTAAAAATACAGATTTCCCTTTTTAAATAAAGCATACGGAATCTGAGAATTAAAAAAATCTAAAAAGATGACCGTATGCTTATCATCAATCAAAAACTATTAGACAATTTTAGTAAAAAGTATGCTAATAGTAGAAAGAGTATAATAGTTTGGGTGAAAGTAGCAAGTGAGGCAACTTGGAAAAGTAAACAAGATGTATTGCTTACTTTTCCTAAAGCCAAGATGCTAAAAAACAATAGAGCAAGATTTGAAATTGTTCACAATCAATATCGCTTAATAGCAGAGATTGATTATTTAGAAGGTTTACTACAGGTAAGGTTTATAGGCACACATGCCGAATATGATAAGATAGATGCAACAACTATTTAACTATGCAAGATTGGTACATTATACAAACTGAAGCCGAATACAACAAAGCGTTACAACGTTTCGATGAAGTAAAAACTTTTACTAAAGGCAGCGTAGAACATAAAGAAAAAATGTTGCTAGTAAAACTTATTAGCGATTATGAACAAAGAACCATCACTTGGGAAGCAATAGACCCGATAGAGTTTATCAAAATTCGAATGGAAGATTTTGGCTACAAGCCTACTGATTTAGCCAAAGAATATGGCGATAAAGGAACGGTAAGTAAAGTACTAAACTATAAACAACCATTATCGCTAAACATGATTCGTAAGTTTAGCAAACTACTACAAATACCAGCAGAAGCCTTAATAAAAGAATACGATTTACAACCTTGAGCTACCAAAAATTTTCAGCAGATTATTTGTTTACTGGCTATGAGTTATTGCATGGACAAAACCATGTTTTAATAACCAATCATGCAGGTGTAGTGCAAGAAATTGTAGATGTAATAGATGCAGGAGATGATATTCAAAACTACAAAGGAATACTAACCCCAGGATTTATAAATTGCCACTGCCACCTAGAACTTAGCCATATGAAAGGCTTAATACCCGAAGGAACAGGGTTAGTAGATTTTGTTTTTAAAATAGTAACCCAACGACATTTTGACGAAGATGAAATATTGCAAGCCATTAAAAATGCCGAAGATGAAATGCTGCAAAATGGTATAGTAGCCGTGGGTGATATTTGCAACAATACCTTAACCTTACCTCAAAAAAAACAAAATAGATTAGCTTACTACAACTTTATAGAAGTAAGTGGCTGGAACCCTGCGGTAGCAGCACTTAGATTTGAAAAAAGTAATGAATATTATCAAGCTTACCTACAACTCCCAACTACCAACAACCAAGTTTCTTTATCCCCACATGCACCTTATTCAGTTTCTAATGCATTATGGAAGCTGATGCAACCAAATTTTGCCAAAAAAACCGTAACCATACACAACCAAGAAACAGCTTTTGAAGATGATTTGTTTACAACTAATACTGGCGATTTTTTAAGGATGTACCAACTGATGAATATTGACAATAATTTTTTTAAGCCCACAGGAAAAAGTAGTATTCAATCGGTTTTTGATGATATGACTACATCAAAAAACTGTTTGCTGGTACACAACACATTTACTAAGCAGGAGGATATAGATTTTGTACAATTCAAAGCAATAAACTCAAAACTCAAAGTTTACTTCTGCCTTTGCCCCAATGCCAATCAATATATAGAAAATGCGATGCCGCCAGTACAGCTTTTTATGCAAAACAAATGCAATATTGTTTTAGGTACCGATAGCTTAGCTAGTAATTGGAGTTTGAATATTGCAGATGAAATGCAGACCCTTGATAAACATTTTCCTGGAATTGGGTTGGAGGAGATGCTACGATGGGCAACACTAAATGGAGCTAAAGCTTTGCAAATGGAAAAAAAATTAGGTAGTTTTGAAATAGGAAAGCAGCCTGGTGTGGTATGCATTTCGCAAGATTTGCGACATTTGAAAAAACTTCTATAAAAAAATCAATTAATGTTAAATATAATGTAAACTTTGTTTACATTTATCTCATTAAAATAAACTAATCAATTATGAAAAAATTATTTATCGCATTTCTAGCAATTGTGCTTTCCATTTCTCTTAACAGCAGTTTTGCAGCATTTGGTGTGTCTAAGGCAGATTCTGCTGTCGTTTCTGAAGACAAAGCCAAGGCAGATTTTAACGCTGCGGTTACAGCTTTTAAAAGCTTGAGTAAAAGAGAAAGAAGATTGAAAATTAAAGAAGCAAAAACTTATTTAAAAGAGTATAAACAATCTATAAAAGCAGGTAATGAACCCACCGCTAAAGTGGATGTTTTGTTAGTTATCTTAGCCATTCTCTTACCACCATTGGCTGTTTACTTACACCAAAAAGCATTTAATAGTAAATTTTGGATTAGCTTATTACTATGGTTATTGTTTGCTCTGCCAGGTATCATTTATGCTTTATTGGTAGTGTTTAATGTAGTTTAAGCTAGCACTTCTTGTAGTACCGCAAGGCTTTTCATTTCGCCAAAATCATTTATATGTAAGGCAACATACTGCTGTAAGTAATGCAGTAGTTGCCTTCTTATTTCTCTATTTAATTTAATAGCATCAAGATCGTTATAAAAATTGATGCTATTAATTTGAGAAATAGTTTGTGCCAAAATTCCATCTATATAATAAGGGTGTTGTGGTTTTTGTGTAATAAAATTTCCGTCTTGCAAATCAAGTATAGGTGTCTCAGTTGTATACTCACCCTGTATTTGAAAACCCAACTCGCTACCCAAGTGTAGGGTAAAGTACAAAGGTAAATTACCCACCAAGGTATCGCTGCCTGTATCAATTTGTTTTAAGGTATCTTCTATCAAATAAAATAACTCTGGATTGGCTTCGGGTTGTTTTAAACTGTGTTGTAGTAGTTCTATTACATACATAGCAACTGCATTGCGTACCACATCAAACAATAAATTTTGGTATAAATAACTCCAATTAAAATCTTTTACAAACTGTAAATTTTTTAACTCGTTGTGGTACACTTCCATTTCAAGCAAAGCAGCAGGCTGAAAATAATTTGCCTTGCCCTGTGTTTTTCTAGACGACTGTCTAACGCCTTTTACCAAGTAACTCTGCACGCCAAACAACTCTGTGTAAACAGAAGTTATAATACTGGTTTCGCCATATCTTACAGTGCGTAATACAATGCCTTTTGTTTTGTGAATTTGCATATTTGCTTGGTGCTGGGTAAAGGTATGTAGTACAAGTGTGATTCATTTATTCACTTTCATTGAAAGAAAATAGATGAACAAACCAAAGATTGCAACGAAGATTCCATTTGTACAAAAGCTGGCTAAAAAAAACTACTTGATTCCCGAAACTAAAATCGGTAATAAGTAATAACTAAATAAGGTAATAAGTATGGTTGCAATTATGTTCATTACAAAACCCGTTCTCACCATATCACTAAGTTTTAACCTACCGCTGGCAAATACAATAGCATTGGGTGGTGTACCCATGGGAAGCATACTTGCACAGCTTGCAGCTAGGGTTAAAGGTATGCCAAGCATTAGTGGGTTTATGTGTATTGCATCGGCCATGCCTGCAACTACTGGTGCAAATACTATTACCTGAGCTATGTTACTCATTACTTCACTTATAAAAATGGAGATAAGCGTAATCATAAAAACTAGCAATAAAATATTATTTCCTGCAAAGCCAGCTATCCAACTGCCCAGTTGTTGTATCAATCCAGCCTTCTCTAGTTGGTTAGCCAGTGTTATGCCACCACCAAATAATAATAAAATACCCCAAGCCATTTTTTGAGTATCGTGCCAGTCGAGTATTTGTTTTGTTTCCGGTAGTAACGATTTACTGGGTACAATAAACAGCAGCAATGCACCCAATATGGCTATCATATTATCATCTAACTTAAATAAGGTTTGATTGGAATTAATCAACTCTTTAAAAATCCACAGCAGTGCTGTAAACAAAAAAATAACCAATACTCTTTTTTCTGGCGGAGATAGTTTACCCATTTGTTGCAACTCATATTTTATTAATTGTGTAGTGGCTTCATCTTTTTTAATATTGTTTTTATACAACCACCTTGTCATTACCCAGTACAAGCAAAACATTAGCAAAAAAGCAATGGGTGTACAAAGCAGCATCCAATCTTTAAACTGAAAAGTGTAGTGGTATTTTTTATCCATGAAGTTTACAAAAGCCACATTGGGTGGCGTACCAATGATGGTGGCAATACCACCAAAATTGCTGCTATACGCTATGGCAAGTAGTAGGCATACCGCCATATTTCTTGTATTACCATCACCTTTATGGTTTAGCTCCATTACGTGCACCACACTCATGGCTATAGGGTACATCATCATAGTAGTAGCAGTATTGCTAAGCCACATACTTAAAAAACCAGTAGCTAGTATAAAGCCCAAAATAATTCTATTGCCACTAGTGCCAGTAATACGTACAATATTTAGTGCAATGCGTTTGTGTAAATTCCATTTTTCTATAGCCAACCCAATCATAAAACCACCCATAAATAAAAAAATCACCTTATCTGCGTAAGGGGCAGCAGCATCTTCTATTTTACAAACACCCATTAGTGGAAATAATACCAAAGGCATTAATGCTACCACAGGCATGGGCAATGCTTCGCTAACCCAAAGGGTAATCATAAAAGTAGCAATGGCAAGCACTTTGGCAGCATTGGGGCTTACACCCAATGGATTAATAAGCAGCATAGCTGTAAATAATGCAGCAGCAATGGCAAGAAAAATTTGGCTTCGGGTTAGGGCTTTCATGCGGGTAAGATAAAATATTTATGCAAAATTTTTGGTAACAGGCTGTAGAATAATAATTGAGCAGCGGTTGCGTCGCATATTTTAAGCTGTGAATATCTATTGAGCTAACCGTTGCAAGTTTAAAAATTAAAGTTTAGAGCTTAACAAGATTAAATTTTAAATCTTCAACTCTAACTTGTTCAGTAAAGTTTCAACAGTACAAGTGTGCGACGCAACCGAAGCTTAATAGTACTACAAAAGCTGGTTACAAAAACTATCCTATTACTTCTCTTACATTACCTGTTCTTTTTAAAACGCCCCAAAGTTGTAGCTCGCCTTTTATGGCACGTTTAATAGACCTAAACAAAACCACCATCATTAACCAACGATAGATTAAACGTTGCGGTATTAACCAAATTAATTTCCAAGGATTTTCTTTTTCAAATGCAAATGCTATTGACGAAATGGCTGTATCAATAATCATAAATAGTAAATAGTACATTCCAATTTTGCCAGCATTGCCCGTAAGCAATCCAATAAGCATAAACAAATCGGCAAAGGGTGCAAAAAATGGAATGATGTATTTAAAGAGTAGCATATCTGGTAGGGCTATCCAGCCCAATGCTTTTTGTTTGGTGCTTAGTAAAACATCTTTATGTTTCCAAAAGGTTTGCATTACGCCAAAGCTCCAACGATAGCGTTGCTTCATAAACTGCTTTACTGTTTCTGGGGCTTCGGTATAGGCAAATGCTTTTGGCTCGTTGGCAATGGTGTAGCCTGCTTTTAAAATACGTATGGTAATGTCGCAATCTTCTGCTAAGGTATCAGTTGTAAAACCACCAGCTTCTATTAAAGCATCTTTTTTAAATGCACCAATAGCACCAGGAATTACTGTAACAGCATTAATGTAAGTAAAGGCTTTTCTATCAAAATTTTGACCTGTAATATATTCTATGCTTTGCCATTTGGTAAGTAGGTTTACTTCGTTGCCCACTTTTACAACCCCAGCTACAGCACCTACATTTTTCCCATCAAATGAGTTTGAAAAGTTTCGCATAAGCATGCTCACAGCATCGGGAGCTAGTTTTGTGTCGGCATCTATACACACTGCATAATCGGCGTGAGATTGATTGATGCCATAATTTAAAGCAGATGCTTTACCCCCATTTTTTTTAGTAAAAATTTGGATTTGTGGGTGATTATCAAATGCATCTTTTACATTTTGGTAAGTAGCATCGCTACTGCCATCATCTACAAAAATAATTTCAAAACTGGGATAAGTGCATTGTAATAAGTTATGCAAAGAAGCTACTGCATTTAGCTCCTCGTTATAAGCAGGTACAATAATAGAAACAAGGGGAAGATTGGTAGCTGGCTGCAGTATATTGGCTGCTATATAGGCAATATGAAAAGCATTTTCTTTTTCCTTTTGTAAAAAAGCAAGTATGGCTATTGAAACCAAACGAATGGCACCCAACGTAAGAAAAAGAATAAATAAGGCTATTAAAAAGTGACCGCCTATGTAGCCAATTTCGGCCAACACATAATTAAACTGGAGTAAATAATAGCCACTGTCTTTTGGTACGGGTGGCATTACATCATCTGGTTTTTTGCCCAGCAAATCTGCTACTGTGGTAAATGTGTATCCCTTATTTTTAAAATAACGGATAATCATACCTGTAGCTTTTACAGTTTCGCTTCTGTCACCACCAGCATCGTGTAATAATATGATACTGCCATTAATACCTGTGGTATCTTCATCATCATTGGGTGCTATTCTTCTTTCATAAATTCGTACTACTCTATTAAAAATAGTGTCTGCATTAAAGTCGGGTCTTTCTCCTTTTTCCCAATCTTCTGGGTCAATACTTTCACCAACGGTAATATAATTTTTTGCCCTGCTTAAAGCCACAGGGGCTAATTCTTCATAAGAACCAGGTTCGCTATCGGCATTAAAAGGGGCACGAAAAAGGATAGTGCTATGTCCAGTAATACATTCTATCAGCAAACGGGTGGCGTCCATTTCTAAAGCAGCACGCTGAGTACTTATTTTAGCCATGTTGGGGTGCATGAAAGTATGATTGCCAATTTCATGACCTTCTCTAAAAATTCTTTTTACAATCGGAATATTATTTTCTGCTTCGTATCCCACTAAGAAAAAAGAGGCAGGTACATGGTAGTAAGCCAGTGTGTCTAAAATTTGTTTGGTGTATTTAGGGTCTGGTCCATCATCAAACGTAAGAACGAGTTTACGTTTTTTTGTTTCGCCAAATTTGTTGATGATGTAAGTAGATGGAAGTATGTCATAATATTCTTCGCTAATAAGCATACCATCTTTATCCATTTCTAACCTTAGGCTGCCAGGTTTTGGGGTGGCTATAATATCTAATATTTCACCTTCACCAGAATACACGGGTTCGGAACCTCCTTCCAGTCTTGCAAAGTGATCTATGTCAAAATCTTCAAGCCCTTCTTTGGTCATGGCTTGATCGTAAAAATCCCAAAGCCGTTTATCTTCTCCACCTAATCGCCACAATACGGTGCCTGCCAATTTAGATTCTGTTGCAAAACGTAGGGTATTGAAGTTGGTGGCAGCATCTGTAAAATGTACTTCGTGTAAGGAGTCGCCCTCGTCCTCATTGTAATATTGATAATGTAAGTTGTAACTATCGTTATCAAAATCTACTGCCGACTCGTATCTTTTGGCAAGACCTATAGCCTCGTTGTAAGTAATACCTCTAGCATCATCTTTACTTTTCAGTTTCCAATCGTACCCAAAGGCTGCCATTGCTAAAATTATTTTGTTAGCAGGTACTTGATTGGTGATTTCTGCTACGGCAGCTTCAATCCATTTTTGACCACATATAGGCCCTGCTGCACTAGTTGAGGTATGCTCATCATAAGCCATCAATATTAAATAGTCGTTGTATTGATTGAGGATCTTAAAATTATAGTCATTGTTAAAAGGAATAACATCTTGGGATACCAAATAATTGAGGGCATGTAATCTTTCGTATAATTCTTTTTGAAAATCAACAAGTGGTTTATCATTGTCAAAGTTCATATCCTCAAAATCTATATTAATTCCTGCAAAATTGTAGGCTTTTAAAAGTTTAATAATGTCGTTAATAAGTCTTTGCTTTTTTGCGGTATCGTTTAAAATTCTTTTTACCACATCGCCCCTAAAATTTTCTTGGTAATTATTGGTAAGCAGTGGCATTATTTTTATGCCAGATGCTTTCATTACTGCTAATGCTTTTTTGTCTATATCGGTAAATAAAGTATCGGCATTAGGGTTTATAAAAAACCATTCTGGTATTATTAAATTGAGTTTAGAAATATTTTTTTCGAGAGAAGGGAAAGAGTTTTTGGCATCCCAGTTTACATAAAAACCAGCACGCACACCAACGCTATCATCAAATAAAGCCGAGTTGGATAAATCTACTGGATTGTTAAACTGTCCACAACCTTTTCCTTTTGCCCATTTATCATCTATCGATTTTCTAAAGCCTCGATATTCTTTTCCTAGCTTACTTTCTCTATAAGATGGAATAGTACCAGTAAGCACTCTTTTTATAGCACGGCTTTCTAGAGGGACACTAGGTAAAAAAAGGTCTTTTAAACCAATAAATATGATTAAGCATGCAATAGGAATAAGAAACAACAATATTCTAAATACCCATTTAAAGCGTTGCCAACGTGTTTTGGTTTGTGTTTGAAAAATTTGAGAAGCTTCTGCCATTATATAAGAAAAGGGTTTACAGGTAAGCAAAGTAAGCAATGGAATATAAATAGTAGCTATAAAAAATAATAAAAATTAAATTCGCCACATTAAGACCAAAGTATGAATGTAAAAACGAAAGATTTTTTTCAGCGTTATTATCAAATAATCGTGCCATTTATTGTTACTGTTTGTTTGGTAAGGTTTTTTGAATATGCATCGGTTGCTAACAAATCTTTTGTAAACTATACTTATGCCTATGAGTTGCTGGGCTTGCTATACGATATGTGGGTATGTTTTATGTATGCGTTTATTTTTTTGTTGCCTTACTTTTTATTGTGCTTAGTGAATAAAAAATTAGCAAGTTTTGTTTTTCATTTGCTCAATGTTTCTTTGTTGGTTTGTTATATCTGCCTCATTATAGTTTTTAGCGAAAGGAATAACCCTTTTGACCATGAATTTTTTACTAGAAAAGCTTTTGACACTTGGACTACCACCAAGCAAATGATGACTAGTGGATTTTACTTATACATACCCTTCATCGTTTACATTCCATTTTACTTTCTTCTTTATTTTAAGTGGACAAGAAAAATAGATGTTAAGAAAAACGTATTGGTTGGATTAATTTTTATTTCTTTTTTAGCTACGGCTTTGTTTAAATTCTCCAACCCATCGCAGGATAATTTTAAATCGGCTGGTGCTTATTATTTAACTTGTAATAAGGTTACCTATTGGGTGGCGGATTCATATAATTATTTTCAAACAAAAGATAAATTTGATGCAAGCAAACTAAGCAAAAATGAATTAGTGGCAGCCATTGACTTTTACCAACAAAACCAGCCTTTTGAATTTACAAGTAAAGAATATCCTTTGCTACATAAAGCAAGTGAACAAGATGTACTAGGTAGTTTTTTTAATTTGGATACCACTACGCCACCCAATATTGTAATATTGGTAGTAGAGGGGCTAAGCAGAGATTTTAGCGGTGATAATGCTTATGGCAGCAGCTTTACTCCTTTCTTAGATTCACTTAGTAAACACAGCTTAACTTGGGATAATTTTTTAAGTACTGCACCAGCAACTTTTGCTGCACACCCTGCCATTGAAGGCTCTTTACCTTATGGCAAAAAAGGCTTCTCTTCTTTAAACATAATGCCTGATCATTTATCGCTCATTAAAATTTTAAAAGCCAATGGCTACCATTCCAAGTTTTTAATTGGCTTTAATCCCGATTTTGATAATATGGGTGGTTTTATACGCTTGCAAGGCACTGATATGGTACTTACGAAATATGGTACAAAGTACAAAGAAATGGGTATAGGTGCAGAAGGGTGGAGCATGGGATACCCAGATGATGCGTTGCTGAATAGAAGCTTTGAAGTGATGGACAGTTTAAAACAAACACCTTACTTAAACATTTATCATACGGGTACTACACACATGCCTTATTTGTTTGCACAGCAAGCCCAATATGAAAAACTGTTTGACAAGAAAATGAAAACCATTAATGTAAAAACAGACATTAAACGAACACTAAAAGAGTGCAAAAAAGTATTGGTTACCTATATGTTTGCAGATGATTGTTTTAAAGATTTTTTTACCAAGTATGCCAAACGATCAGATTATAAAAACACCATTTTCTTTATTACTGGCGATCATCATATTGGTTCATTTCCTTCAACTTGTAATATAGATGATTATCATGTGCCATTAATTGTGTATTCACCCATGCTAAAAGCACCTAAGAAATTTCTGAGTGTTAATTCGCATAATAATCTTGCACCAACCATTACTTCACTAATACTAAACAACTATAAGAAACTACCATATCAACCCAAAGAAGTGCATTGGCTAGCAGATGTAATGGATACAACAGCTGCTTTTACAAACAAACAAAGCATGCCTTTTATGTATTGGAGCAGAGAAATAGGAGATTACATTTGGAAGGATTACATGATAAGCAGTGGACAACTATATAAGCTTACGCCAGATTTATTGATGGAGAAATATGCCAACGATTCTATTAAAAATCATATTACTAAACTGCTCAACAATTTTAGAGTCATCAACTCTTATGTGTGCGATAACAATAAAATTTTCCCATCAAAAGGGGTAGTTGGAGTGGGTGAAAAAAAATTATTACTTGATTATAATGACCCTGCACAAAAAAATTTATTTACCAAAAACTCTGACACCAGTTTAATGCAAGCATTTAAACTACCCGATGATTATAAGTATTTGTATGTTGAGGTATCGGCAGATATTAATTTATTAAGCCCAGGTGTAGAAGAACAACCTTCCATACGTTTTGCACTGATAGATACTACCCAAGGAAATAGTGATTTTGTATTTTATACCAATCACGATATAGTGGATATTGCTAAGAGTGAATACGTGGAAAAGCAATGGAATCAAGTATCTACAAATGATATGTTTACTATGGACGATTATAAAAAATACAAAAGCCTGTTTTTTGATTTGGCAGTATTTTCTGAAAAACCCATCAATATGCAAATGAAAAATTTGAGGTTGAAAATTTATGGAGTGAAGTAGATTTATTGAATTGGCAATAGTGTAGCCAGTATTTATTTTGTTGTGTTGTTTATATTTCCATAAACTTTTAATAATTGTTTTAAATCATCTAGGGTATTGATTTCATCTAATTTTTTATCGGTACGCCATTTACTCATTCTAGGAAAACGAAGTGCCACACCACTTTTATGGCGATTGCTTGCTGCAATACCTTCAAACGCAATTTCAAAAACAAGTTCTGGCTTTACAGTGCGTACAGGTCCAAATTTTTCTATGGCATTTTTTTTCACAAAAGCATCTACCGCTGCAAATTCTTTATCGGTTAGTCCGCTGTAAGCTTTGGTAAATGATACCAATTTATCTCCATCTCTTACAGCAAAAGTGTAATCGGTGTATAAATTACTTCTTCTTCCATGACCTTTTTGAGCATAGATTAATACAGCATCTATGGTTAGTGGTGCAGTTTTCCATTTCCACCAATCGCCTACTTTTCTGCCTACTTGATAGGTAGAAGATTTACGTTTAAGCATAAAACCTTCTGCACCTTTTTCTCTAGCCAATTGCTTAAGTGTAATCAATTCATCCCAACTATTAAAAGTTACTATTGGTGATAGTTGTAGTGTAGGGTTTGATATATCGGCTAGAATTTTTTCTAGTTGATTTCTTCTTTCTTGCAAAGGTTTATTTCGCCAATCTTCATGATTGTATTCTAGCAAATCGTACACATAAAAACAAATGGGAGCTTCTTGTAATTGTTTTTTAGTAATCGTTTTTCGTCCAATACGTGTTTGCATTATTGCAAATGGCAAAGGCATACCTTCTTTCATAGGAATAATTTCTCCATCTAATACAATTCCATCGGGTAACTGCTCTAACAAACTAGTGTATTCAGGAAACTTATCTGTTACCAATTCTTCACCTCTACTCCACACAAACAATTCTTGGTTTCGTTTAATCATTTGTCCTCTTATGCCATCCCATTTCCATTCTACTTGCCACTCATTTACATTACCTAAAATATGTGGTGTATCATCTAAGGCATGAGCCAAATAAAAAGGGTAAGGTTTAGAAAAATCTATTTGGTTGGTATTGTTGTACAACAAATCTGTAAACGATGTTGATGCAGCATTCCACTTACCACTAATACGATGTGCAATTAACGAAGCATCGCTACCTGTGGTTTTTGCTAAAGCGTTCACCATCATTTTTTGCGATACGCCAATTCTAAAACCACCTGTAATTAATTTATTAAAAGCAAACATTTCATCTTTAGTAAAGTGCTGCCAGTTGCTTACGATATATTCTTTTTTAGCAAACTCTTCGGCTTTTTCTAGTGCCAATAATGCGTCAATATATTCATGCAAGGTTTGTGTAATAGTAGTAATAGTGGGCGTTGGCAACAGTAATGCAATGGTTTCTGCTAAATCTCCAACAGTATTGTAACATTCTTCAAAAAGCCAAGGTGTAGTTTGCGTAAGCTGCATACACCAATCTTTTAGTTGTGCAGTTGTAACAGCTCTCTTGGGTTTTCTTCCAGTAAAAATGGCAATTACCCAAACTTTATCTTTATCGTTGGCGGTAGTAAAATATTGTTGTAATGCCTGTAGCTTATCGTTGGTTTTGGTACTAGTACCCAACACTACCACCAAATGTGCAAAGGCAGCAAAGCCATTTGTAGTTGCTGTTGTTTCTATGTTGGATTCTTGTTCTTCTGGTGTCATGGGGCTTCTACAAATTTGGTAGTATCATCTTTACTAATTGCATCATCTGCTTCATCATCATTACCATAAGCCGTTTTTACCTCATGGGCTTCAATACCAATTTCGTTTAAGTGCCTACTAAATACACTTTGAAAACCATGTGTTACAAAAACTTTTTCGGCACTGGTAGCTTTTACTGCTTGTAATAATCCTTTCCAATCTGCATGATCGCTAAGTACAAAACCAGCATCTACTTTTCTTCTTCTAGCATTGCCACGTACTTGCATCCAGCCACTACAAATGCCTACATTATAGGGAGCAAATCTTTTCATCCAAGGCGTTGCATCTGCACTGGGTGGTGCAATCACTACACAGTTTTTTAATTCTTCTTTAGTGGTGTTTGGGGTAATGCGTTTTACAGTGGGTAGCTTCCATCCATTTGCTAGCAATACTTCTTGTGTATTCCAAATAGCACCATGTACAAAAATATTATTACTTACTGCACTGGCTGCTTGCAATACACGCTGTGCTTTGCCTAAACTATAAGCTATTAATACCGATACTTTTTGTTGGGTTTGATTGGAAAGAATCCAGTTTTGTATGTCTTGATAAATTTCTTGCTGTGGCTTCCACTGATAAATGGGTAATCCAAAAGTAGATTCGGTTATAAATACATTGCATTTTATAGGCTCAAATGCTGTACTCAAACCATCATCTTCTGTTTTATAATCACCACTTACTACCCATACTTCGTTGTTGTACGATACACGTATTTGAGCGGAGCCAATAATATGCCCTGCGGGATGCAAAGAAACTTGAACACCATTTATATAAACAGGTTCATTAAAGCCCAAACCCTCGTAGCTATTGGCACCCAAGCGTAATTGCAAAATAGGTTTGGTATCGTGGTGACATAAATAATGCTTGCTTCCCCAACGTGCATGATCGCTATGGGCATGTGTAATGATGGCTTTATGTACAGGCTTCCAGGGATCAATATAAAAATCTCCTTGCTGGCAATACAATCCTTTATCAGTAAATTGAATAAGAGGCATACTTATGTGTAACGATTGATAAAAGCATTTGTTTGGTGAGACGGTTTGCGTAAAGTTTTATTTAAGCTTGTGCTATAATTGATGAAATAAAGTAAACATTTTGCTGGTATCACCCAAATTGGGTAGATAGACCTCGAATATGCTCTACTACTTTTAGGGATAAATATTTCTATTATGAAAAAATTATCCTTACTACTTTGTTTTTGTTGTTTTATAAGCATTATCCATGCAAAAATTTGGAGAGTGAATAACAACGCAGGTGTTACTGCAGATTTTACTTCTGCCCAACAGGCAAACGATGCAGCCAGTGTTGTTAATGACGACACCGTACATTTTGAAAGTTCCATTAATAGTTATGGTTTTCTAACCTTAAATAAACGATTGGTATTAATTGGGCTAGGGCATTTTTTAACCATCAACCTCAATCTTCAAGCCACCAGTATAAATTCTTTTTTAGATAATATAAATATTGTCTCAGGTGGTGGTGGCAGCACCATTATGGTATCCTTCAATGATATTACACTTTCTACTGTTAACGATGTAGTAATTCAGCGTTGCAATATTACTAATAGTATAAATATTAATGCATCAAGTAATGTGATTGTTAAAAACTGCTTTATAGGTAATAGCATCAACATTAATAGTGGTGTTAATACACAAGTACTAAATAGCATTGTAAAAAGCTTTGTACATGTAGCTCCTGCTGCTAGTGCAGTATTAACCAATAATGTTTTGGCAGTTAATAGTTATGGAAGCATTCCAACTATTTGCAATACTACCTATAGAAATAATATTTTTTTAAATATGGTAACTGTTGTAAACTATAGTAACTGTGTACTAGAAAATAATATTGCCAATAATGCACAATTTGCTGCTACCAATGGCAACCAGATTAATGTAGATATGACCACTGTTTTTATTAATCCTGCTACTGGTTTAGATAAAGATCTTCAATTAAAGGTAGGAAGCCCAGCCATTGCAGCAGGCGTTGGTGGTATTAATTGTGGTGCGTTTGGAGGTATTACACCTTATAAATTATCGCTTATTCCGCCTGTACCCAGCATTTATAAATTAGTTGGTCCACCAGCTGCAGTTGGTGCAAGTATGAATGTAACCATTAGTACAAGAAGCAATAATTAATAGTAAAATACTTCCGTCAATTTGTTCACTTAATTAATACAGAATATGAAATATTTATTTCGTTTTGCAGTTGTAGCAATAATATTTTTTTCTACCAATACAATAGTTAAAGCCCAAGTAAAAGTGGGTGATAATGTAAGCAGCGTAAACCCCAATGCTGTTTTAGAATTAGAAAGTACCAATAAAGGTTTGCTACTACCAAGGCTTACCACAGCACAAATAAATGCCATGACCAATGTGCCCAAAGGCATGTTGCTGTTTAACATAACCGATAGTGCTTTGTATGTAAAAAGAGATAGTGGCTGGGCTATTTTATCTATGACATCTGGCAACAATGCTAGACAACCCTGGACTTACAATGGGCTAAATATTTATAATAATAATAACGTAGGTATTGGCACTACCACACCTTTAGCAAAACTGCATATAGCAGATAGTAGTGTGGTGTTTGCTGCTATTGCCCAACTTCCAGTAACTGCAGGCAACCCACCCATTTCGGGTGACGGTAGAAGAATGATGTGGTATGCCGATAAAGCAGCATTTAGAGTAGGTGGTGTTGAGTTCTCAAATTGGGATAAGGATAGCATAGGAATATATTCTTTTGCCACTGGATTTAGTAGCAAAGCAAATGGTGAATATTCAACAGCAATGGGACACAACACAATAGCTAGTGGAGCAGCTTCAACAGCCATGGGAGACAACACAATAGCTAGTGGTTCAATTTCAACAGCCATGGGAGACAACACAATAGCTTCTGGCTATGGTTCAACAGCCATGGGAGACTACACAATAGCTTCTGGCTATGGTTCAACAGCAATGGGATACAACACAATAGCTAGTCGTTCAGTTTCAACAGCAATGGGATACAACTCAACAGCTAGTGGTGAATATTCAACAGCAATGGGATTTGCTTCGTTTACAAAAGCTTATGGAGGTACAACCATTGGTATGTATAATGATACTATTGACAACCCAAATCCTAGTAATAGTTCTATTACAGATCGCTTGTTTCAAATAGGTAATGGCAGTTTTGCTGCTCGTAGCAATGCACTAACGGTTTTACAAAATGGTAATACTGGTTTGGGTACTACCAATCCTTTACAAAGATTTGATGTAAATGGTAGAATGCATGTAAATAATGGCGTTATACAAAGAGGTGGTGCAGCCATTACTTCTACTAGTGATTTGGGTTTATACTCTAGAAATGCAGGTGATTATGTAAGATTAGTTACTAACGCTGCACCCATTCGCTTTTATAGTGATGATAATATTGGTACAACTGCAAATGTTAGTGTAGAAGCCAATGGTAATGTAGGTATTGGTACTATTACACCTTTACAAAAATTAGATGTAAATGGTAGAATACACGTTAGTAAGGGTGTTATACAAAGAGGCGGTGCTACTATTACTTCTACTAATGATTTAGGATTATATTCTAGAAATATAGGAGATCGATTACGATTGGTTACCAATGCAGCACCCATTCGCTTTTATAGTGATGATAATATTGG
>JAYVRD010000338.1:0-3618 GCA_043776595.1 Chitinophagaceae bacterium
CCATATACAACTTCTTTAAAAACTTTAATACTCAAAAAGGAAGACTAATGACAACGTTGAATTTTAAATTCGGAATTATTAAAGCATTTTAGTATAAAAGCCCAATCCTCATCCATAGCTAAACCTGTGCGACGCCACCGCTGCCCAATAGCACTAGAAAGCTGGTTACATAAATACTTCATCAATACGGTTGGGCAGATTTCTCCTATCGTCGCAAATGACAATAACACAAAAAAGCCCTCACATTTCTGCAAGGGCTTCTTTTATGAATCATCTAGTCGGTTTTTTACTTCACCTCCTCAAACTGTGCATCTTCTACTTGGTCACCAGTACCAGCAGAGGCATTCGTATTGGGTTGCTCACCTTGTGGTTGTGCACCTGCACCTTCTGCTTGTGCTTTGTAAATTTCTTCACTTGCAGCTGTCCAAGCAGTATTCATTTCTGCAAGGGCTGTATCTATAGCTGCACTATCTTGTGCTTTGTGTGCTTCTTTCAATTTTTCTAATGCTGTTTCGATAGGTGCTTTTTTATCGGCTGGTATTTTATCGCCAAACTCTTTTAGTTGCTTTTCTGTTTGAAAAATCAAACTGTCGGCTTGGTTTATTTTTTCTACTTGCTCACGTGCAATTTTATCTTCTGCTTCGTGGGCTTTGGCTTCAGCTTTCATTTTTTCTACTTCTTCTTTGCTTAAACCGCTACCACCTTGTATGGTTATTTTTTGCTCTTTACCAGTGCCTTTGTCTTTAGCAGCTACGTGCAGTATACCATTGGCATCTATATCAAAAGTTACTTCAATTTGTGGTACACCACGTGGTGCTGGTGGTATGCCATCTAGGTTAAATACACCTAAACTTTTGTTTTGGGTAGCCATTGGGCGTTCGCCTTGCAGCACATGTATTTGTACACCAGGTTGGTTATCGCTAGCAGTACTATACACTTCCATTTTCTTAGTAGGTATAGTGGTGTTGCTAGTTATCATGGTGGTCATTACACCACCCATGGTTTCTATACCAAGGCTTAATGGGGTAACATCTAATAACAATACATCTTTTACTTCGCCAGTAAGTACACCACCTTGTATAGCAGCACCAATAGCTACTACTTCATCGGGGTTAACACCTTTGTTTGGTTTTTTGCCAAAGAATTTTTCTACAATTTCTTGTACTTTAGGTATACGTGTACTACCACCCACCAAAATCACTTCATCTATTTGGCTAGTGCTGTAGCCAGCATCTTTCAATGCAGCTTCGCAAGGTTTTAAGCAACGCTCAAACAATTTATCGGCTAGTGCTTCAAATTTGGCTCTGCTTAGTTTTACTACTAAGTGTTTAGGTACACCATCTACAGCAGTAATGTAAGGCAAGTTTATTTCTGTTTCAGATGAAGAACTCAACTCTACTTTTGCTTTTTCAGATGCTTCTTTTAAGCGTTGTAAAGCCATAGGGTCTTTACGCAAGTCAATAGCTTCTTGTTTTTTAAATTCATCAGCCAACCAATCCATAATTACTTTATCAAAATCATCGCCACCTAAGTGTGTATCGCCATTGGTACTTTTTACTTCAAATACGCCATCGCCTAATTCAAGCACACTAATATCAAACGTACCACCACCAAGGTCAAATACGGCAATCTTTTGATCTATATGTTTTTTATCTAAACCATAAGCCAAAGCTGCTGCTGTAGGCTCGTTTACTATACGGCGTACAATTAAACCTGCAATTTCGCCAGCCTCTTTAGTAGCTTGGCGTTGAGCATCGTTAAAATAAGCAGGCACTGTAATTACAGCTTCTGTTACTTCGGTACCCAAATAGTCTTCAGCAGTTTTCTTCATTTTTTGAAGCACCATTGCACTAATTTCTTGTGGCGTGTACTGTCTGCCATCTATGTCTACACGTACAGTATTATTGTCACCTTTTACTACTTTGTAGCTCCAGTGACTTATTTCTTCTGTTACTTCATCAAAACGCCTACCCATAAAACGCTTAACGCTGCTTATGGTATTACCAGGGTTGGTAATGGCTTGGCGTTTGGCAGGATCTCCCACTTTACGCTCACCATTCTTTAAAAAACCAACCACCGAAGGGGTTGTACGTCTGCCTTCTTCGTTGGCTATTACCACAGGTTCGTTGCCTTCCATTACGCTTACGCAACTGTTTGTGGTTCCTAAATCAATTCCAATTATTTTGCCCATAGTATAAATTATTAAGTAAATACCAATAGTCAACCATTATGCCATTGGGTGTTAGAATGAAATATTGTCAGTGAACAAGCTCCTACCAATGCCTTAATAGTAGTTTTTTTTGGGGTAAGCAGTTGAACAAGAATGAAGCTTCGGTGGCGTCGCACCTATTTGGCTATGTAGTGCTATTGGGCTTTTACCAAAGCGTAGAAAAATTATCGAATGGAAAATATTTCAATTACAAAACTGAGCAAATCGTTTTTTTATTACCAATAGCTGCATCTTACATTTTCAAAAAAAATTAAGGTTTTTCTTAAAATAAACTTAATTTGTCTCAAGATTCAATCTTAAGTTCCCATCCATTCTCCTATCACAACCTTTCGTAAACCATTAAAAACTGTTTTCAAAAAAAACTACCCTAAACATTTATGGAAACTAGACTCAACACTTTAGAAACCCCTGTAAGCCAGCAAGAAAGAATTACCATCCTCGACAGTCTTAGAGGAATTGCCATATTGGGCATATTGCTTATGAACATTCCAGGCTTTGGCTTACCCGAACCTGCCTGCTATGGAGACCTTTCTGTTTTAAAACCTTTAAGCAGTCTAAATTTTAGAACTTGGTTTACCATAGAAATGAGTGTGGCAGGAACGCAAAGGGCACTGTTCTCTATGCTATTTGGTGCAGGCATTATTTTATTCATAAGCAGAAAAGAAAAAACACCAGAAGGTTTAATGCCAGCTGAATACTTTTTCAGAAGGCAGCTATGGCTTTTAGTATTCGGCTTAATCAATGCCTTTGTGTTGTTGTGGTTTTGGGACATCCTCTTTCATTATGCCATTGCTGGTATGGTAATGTTTGCATTTAGAAGATTACAACCAAAACATTTAATCATTGCCGCAATCGTTTGCTTGGCATGTCAAACCATAAGAGACAATGTAAACTATTATAGGGACAAGAAAGTAATTGCAACAGGAGAAATGCTTGCAAAAAAAGATACCAGTTTAGTAAAATTGAATGATGACGAAAAAGGTAAACTGGCTGCCATGACAAGCATGAAAGAAAGAAGCACACCCGAAGCTAAAAAGAAACGAATGGAAAAAAGTCTTAAAAAAGTTAGGGGCAATTATGCTGATTTTTATGAGTACCAAAGTGAACGAAGCTATCATGGGGAAATTGAGTACACTTATAATGGTCTTTGGGATGTGCTGATATTTATGTTTTTAGGCATGGCTTTTTTCAAGAATGGTTTATTGCTAGGTCAAGCTTCTGTAAAAACATATTTGCTACTTCTTGTTGTAGGCATTGGTGGAGGAATGTTCCTTACATGGCTTCATATTAAAACACAAATTCACCTAAATTTTAATCAGTACGAAACAATTAAGCAAGTTCCTTTTGAGTTGTACGAAATAACAAGATGCTTTAGGTCTATTGGTATT
>JAYVRD010000339.1:0-3615 GCA_043776595.1 Chitinophagaceae bacterium
CCCAGTTTAAAAGAATATGCTGGTTTGAGTAAAGACATCATAATAACACCTGATACCGACAAAGTAAAAATATGGGATGCTAGTAAGTATACAAATAGGAAACTTAGTATTGAGAGCAACGATTTTAGAAAAATTGACTGACTACTTTTTGATAGAATTGAGCTGGAACGATGCTGCACAAACCTTTGCAGAAGTGCTACACAGAGCTGGCGTAATACCACTACCTCCCTACTTAAATAGAATGGCTGATGAACAGGATAAAACAAATTACCAAACCATTTATGCCAAGCATGATGGAAGCGTAGCAGCACCAACTGCTGGCTTGCATTTTACGGATAATCTTTTGACCAAACTAAACAAACAAAATATTGCCCAAGCTTATGTAACACTGCATGTAGGTGCTGGCACATTTAAACCTGTGAAAGCAGAAAAAATGGAAGACCACGAAATGCATAGCGAATTTATAGATGTAAGCATAGAAACGATTCAACAACTCATCAATTACGTTGATAAAACAATTGTAGCAGTAGGTACTACCAGCTTAAGAACTATTGAAAGCTTGTATTGGATGGGCGTGAAAGCAAAAAGCAAGTTGGCAGTTGATGGTTGGCAGTTGGTAGGTGAAGATGAAAAAACTAATGATGTATCATCACTCACCATAGCACAATGGGATGCTTATGAACTACCACAAAACATTACTGCTAAAGATGCATTAGAAAATTTATTACAATGGATGTATGCCCACAACCTGCAACGACTTATAACCAAAACACAAATTATTATTGCACCTAGCTATCAACTTAAAGTGGCTGAAGGTTTGATTACCAATTTTCACCAGCCACAATCTACTTTATTGTTATTAGTGGCTGCTATTGTAGGTAATGATTGGAAGAAGATATACAACTACGCTTTACAAAATAATTTTCGCTTTTTAAGCTATGGCGATGGTAGCTTATTATGGAAGAAAAACTAATTACTTACCAAAGGAATTTCGACAATAAATACACTGCCTTTACCTAACGTGCTATCTACTTTTATTTTGCCTTTATGAGCATCTATCACGGTTTTTACATAGCTCATGCCCAAGCCAAAACCTTTTACATTGTGTACATTCCCAGTATGGGCTCTATAAAATTTTTCAAATATTCGTTTTACAGTTTCCTTATTCATACCAATACCATTGTCTTCTATTTTACAAGTAAACACTTTAGCTGTATTACTGGTGGTAATTTTTATAAGTAAAGTTTCTTTGGCATATTTTATAGCGTTATCAATTAAGTTATTTAGTAGGTTACTAAAATGCACTTCATCTACGCTTACTAAATCGTGTTTAGCATTTAGTTGCAGTTCTATTTGTCCTTTCTTTTCCTCCATTTGTAGTTGAAAATTATCCAATACATCTTTCAAAATTTCGTGAGCATGTAAGTTTTGTAAGTTTAATTTCAACTCTTGTTTTTCCATTAATGCCGCCTGCAAAATGGTTTCTACATGGCGGTTCATGCGTTTGTTTTCTTCTTTAATAATACCGTTGAAGTATTGCATTTTCTCGGGGTTACTAATTACTTTTTCGTTACGTAAAGCATCTACAGCCAACGATATGGTAGCAAGTGGCGTTTTAAACTCATGCGTCATATTATTTATGAAATCGCTTTTTATTTCACTTAATTTTTTTTGGTTGATCAGCGTTTTAACTGTTAAATAAAATGCAGCAATAATAATGAGTGTAAAAAAGATAGCTGCAGCAATCATCCAGTATAATGATTCCCTCACTTGTTTTTCTAAGTTGGGTACTATAATAGCCAAATTTTCATAAGGTATTAAGCCCTCAGCATTACTGCCTGTTTCTGGAAAAATAGGATAGATAATTGTCTTATTCACAGCAGAATCAGCCCACGCTTCTAAAAAAAACTTCGATTGCATTTCTATACTATACAAATTGGCATTGGTAGTAATAGCAAACTCAAAATCTATCTTCTTTAAATTATTTTTATTAAAAGCCGTTCTTAGTTTTTGATAAATATCAGCTACCGCAAAACGTTGTGAAATGGGGACAGGTTTTAAAAAGTTTACAGACATATCGTCTGGTGCAAACCCAAAATTTGATTTTTTTTGAAATTTAGTTAAGGGGCTTATAGATGTATATGCACTCAACTCTTGCGAAACTTCTATTGAAGCAGCATCAATTTTACTAAGCAACTGCTCCCTTTGCACCACCAATAAATTCTTAAACCAACTTACTTGTAGCACAATAATGCCAATAAGCGATAGCGTAATTAATAAAACGATGATGGGGAAAATTCTCTTCATTAACAACAAATATAAGCCTATGCCCATTTTAGTGTTTTATGTTTATCAACCCTTTAACTGTAAAAAAACATTACATTTTTTTTGTGGTATTGAGGAAACCCTTAATTTTCGTTTATGGTAGATGCAACACCTGGCTTACTTTTAATTTCCGACCCTTTTTTAAAGGATCCCAACTTTATACGCACCGTAGTTTTATTGTGCGAACATCAAGAAGAAGGCAGCTTTGGCTTTGTACTTAATAAGCTGTACGAACAAAAATTGGGCGACTTGATTACAGACCTCGAAGGCTTCAATTTTCCTGTTTATTATGGTGGCCCAGTACAAGTAGATACTGTACATTTTTTACACCAATGCCCCGACCTAATACATGAAGGCAACGAAATAAGTGATGGTATTTATTGGGGTGGGGATTTTGATGAAGTGGTAACTTTAATAAAAGAAAAACGACTAAGAGAAAACGATATTCGTTTTTTTATTGGCTACAGTGGCTGGGGCGAAGGACAACTAGCAGAAGAATTAAAAACCAAAAGTTGGATAACAAGAGAAGGTACACGCAAGCTAGTATTTCATAAAAATGCTGAACTCGTTTGGAAAGATGCGTTGAAAGATTTAGGTGGCGAATATTCTCAAATGATAAATTACCCTATAGACCCACAGTTGAATTAGGAGAATACTTATGTAGCCAACATTTGTGCTGCTATTTAGCTGCGGTTGCGTCGCACATTTTAAACTGAGAATATCTATTTAGCTCTTACCCCCAGTATTATTGTGTTTGTGAAGACATAAACATGGCAGTATGCCAAAATTTGTATCGCAATAAATTTTAAAACAAAAGCTCTTTAGTAAATGTAGGCAAAGCCCAATAGTAATTCCATAGCCAAACATGTGCGACGCAACCGCAGCCAAATTGAAATACTACTGCTGAATCATAAAAAAAATGATCCACAAAAAAGCCCTCAACTTTCGTTAAGGGCTTTGTATAATAGCTTTCATCGGTTTGTCTACGCTTCTACAGCACTTTCTACCAAAACAGTTGCTTTGTTGTTTAATACTTCTACAAAGCCGCCTGTAATAATATAGCTTTCGTTGCTGGTTTTGCTTTTTAAAATCTTCATATTTCCTTTGCCCAATGCACTTACTAAAGGTGCGTGTTTATCTAATACTTCAAATAAACCATCTACACCTGGCAGTTGTACACCATATACATCGCCACTATAAATTTTCTTTTCTGGAGTTAATATTTCTAAAGTCATAAGCCCCTATCCCCTAAAGAGGAATATTTTATTTATAATTTATAATACCTAATAA
>JAYVRD010000340.1:0-3604 GCA_043776595.1 Chitinophagaceae bacterium
CAAGAAACTAAAACAAAAATTAAAACGACTATTAGTAAGTGCTTCATAATTTATAGTCGACTTTTATACCAAAGAGGTTCTCTTTTAAAGTGATTAAAAACAACGATTGCAATTATAAAGTGTTTAGTGTCTATTGCATAAATAATTTCATAAGGAAACTTTTGTAAGCTTGCTGCACGTAATTCTTCATTTACCTTACTTGCGTAAAAGGGATTTGCAAAAATTTTAGAAATCGTTTCCTCAAAATCCTCCATCAACCTAAAACCTAAGCCATCACTTTTTTCTTCATGCCATATAAATGCTTCATCTAAATCTATTTGGGCGGGCTTTTGAATGATTAATTTATACACACTATGCATTACCAAAATATTTTTTTCGCAGTTCACTCCACTCTATTCCTTCATTTGGATTTTGTTTGTAATAATCAAGTCTTTGTTGATACAGTTGTTTTTTCCATTCTGGCAATTGTGCTTCTTCATCTACAGCTAAAAGGCTATCCATTAAATCCGAAATAATTTCTTTTTTATCATTTGCAGGCAGTGCCAACAATTCTTTTATATCGTATGCCATAAAAAAATTTTAATAAAGATAAATCATTTATCCAATTGCCTTATTCAAATCCTCAATCAAATCATCTACATCTTCAATACCCACACTTAGCCTTATCAAGTTATCGCTCAAGCCATTTTTAATTCTTTCTTCACGTGGTATGCTAGCATGCGTCATACTTGCTGGGTGATTAATTAAACTTTCTACACCACCTAAACTTTCTGCTAAAGAAAATAAATGTGTAGATGATAATACCCTATTTGTTTCTGCCATACTATCATCTTTCAATTCAAAACTTATCATACCACCAAAGCCACGCATTTGTTGTTTGGCCACTGCATGGCCTTGTGCATCTTCAAAACCTGGCCAATATACTTTGCTCACCTTTGGATTGTTGCGAAGCCAATGGGCAATCTTCTCTCCATTTTCACAATGGCGTTGCATACGTACATGCAAAGTTTTTATACCACGTAATGCTAAAAAACAATCCTGTGGACCAGGCACAGCACCACAGCTTTTTTGTATAAAATATAATTTATCTCTTAGCTCAGTATCATTAAGCATTAAGCAGCCTTGTATCAAATCGCTATGACCACCTAAGTATTTCGTAGCACTGTGCATTACAATATCTGCACCCAAATCCAATGGATTTTGAAGGTAAGGGCTTGCAAACGTATTATCTACGCAAAGCAGGCTGCCATTGGCTTTGGTTATAGCAGCCACAGCAGCTATATCAGTAATATTCATCAATGGGTTGGTAGGTGTTTCTAGCCAAACCAATTTTGTTTTAGCACTAATGGCTTTGCTTATATTCTCAATATTCGTTGTATCTACATACGTAAAAATAATTCCAAACTTCTCAAACACTTTGGTAAACAACCTGTACGTACCACCATACATATCGCTTGCAGCAATTACTTCATCGTCTGGTGCTAATAATTTTATTACAGCATCTGTTGCTGCTACACCACTACTAAAAGCCAAACCATATTTTCCGTTTTCTATAGCAGCATAAGCAGCTTCTAAAGCAAAACGTGTAGGGTTTTGGCTACGTGCATATTCATAACCTTTGTTTTTTCCTGGGGCTTCTTGCACATAGGTACTTGTTTGATAAATAGGAATCATAACAGCACCTGTACTTGGGTCAGGCTCCATACCTGCATGAATAAATTTTGTAGCAAGTTTCATACTCTTAGTGGCGTTTGAATCGTTTGTATTCATAATTGTTTTTTATTTTTCTTGTGGCTGTCGGCTTTTGTACTGCTATCAACTTTGTTTCTGGCTTTCGCAAGTAGTGCCTCCTTCTGTCGGCAGCTACTTTGCTCTATCCAGCAGCCCTTTATCGTTTGTAGTACTATTGAGCAACAGGTGCAAAGATGTTGTTTTATCCTAAACAACTAGCAACACATAAGTACCGCCAATCAAAATTATCAGCTGCATGGGCATGTGCTGTGTTAATGGGTGCAGTTAAAACAGTTTTATTTAAAATATTGGCTTGTACCAATTTTTTCCTGCTTTCGTGTATGTAATCCTGCATTTGTTTTTGCTGTAGCCATTGTTGTTGTGGTGGTTCAAAACCAATTTTATCTTTTCGCCATACAATTTGGCTGGGCAGAAAACTATCCATTGCTAAACGCAAAATATTTTTAGTAACCCCATTTTTTATTTTATAGTTGGCTGGTAAGCTAAAAATAAATTCCACCAATTGGTGATTTAAAAACGGTAGCCTCACTTCTCTACCAAACGCCATACTATTTCTATCGGCATAACGTAGCAGTTCTTCCAAACCAAACTGCATGGTATTATAGTACAGTATGTCGTTTAGTTTTTCAACAGTTGGTTTATATAAGGTTTGTTTATTACTGTTTTGCAATAAAAAATCTTTTGCAATAGCTAGATTATGTTTTTGTTGCTCATAAATTTTCGCCTCCAATTTTTTTGCTGCCATAGCTGGTAAAAAAGCAGCAGCATAATTTTTAAAGCCCCAAGCTTCATTTACACCCAATTGTTTGGCAGCATTTATTTCATTATTAAGTACACTAAATTTTCCTTTTGCCACCAACTCTTGCCAATACCAATGATAATATTTTGTATAGCCAGCCAATACCTCATCTGCCCCTTGTCCATCTAGCAATACAGTAACGCCTTGTTGTTTTGCTAATTCATACACTTTGTACTGGGCATAAATACTGCCACTTGCAAATGGTTCTTCTTGGTGATATACTAACTTTTCAAAGTCTTCTATAAAGCCATTGACTGTTGGAGTAACTGTATTCCCTTTCAAATTAAACTGCTCATTCACCAAATTAATATACTTCGATTCATCTTTTTCAAAACCAGGAAAGATTGCAGAAAAGGTTTGCAGTTTTTGACTGTTGACTGTTGACTGTTGACTGTTGATTGCTACAACAATACTACTACTATCCAACCCACCACTTAAACTTGTGCCAACAGGCACATCACTTCTTAATCTTCTTTCTACCGATTGAAATAATAAATCTTGCAACTTTTCTTTTACAAAATCTTCATTGGTGTTGGTTAGTTGTATTTCTTTATCAATATCCCAATACTGTGCTGTAGTAATTGTTAAAGCATCGTTTGCACAATTAATTTGTAGCCAATGTGCTGCAGGTAGTTTTTGTATATTGGTGTAAAACGTATCAAAAGCATTAGCAGGATTACTTACAAAACCAAGTGTTAGATAGTTGAGTAACGCTGTATTATTTGTTTGCTTTTCTATACCAACTGCCCAAAGGGCTTTCATTTCGCTGGCAAAATAAAATACTTGGTTGGTGTTATGAAAGTAAAATGGCTTTTCGCCAAAACGATCTCTAGCACAAAACAATATTTGTTCTTTTGCATCCCAAAGGGCAAAGGCAAACATGCCATCAAAATGCTGTAGGCAATCTTTACCCCAGCAATGGTAAGCTGCTGGTATTACTTCTGTATCGGATGATGTAGTAAATAGATATCCTTTTTTTTGTAGCTCTTCTTTTAGTTCTAAGTAGTTATAAATTTCGCCGTTATAGGTTATTGAATACCTAACCCCAATCCC
>JAYVRD010000341.1:0-14139 GCA_043776595.1 Chitinophagaceae bacterium
CTTTTGTGCATGGTACGGGCTTCGCCACCAATTTCTCCATAGCTTTTGCCCAATAAAGCATTATAATTACCAATATCAATTTTTAGTTGATTTTCGCTAGTGGTATTAGTGCTTCCAAAGTTGAATGTATTCCACATCAATCGCTTGGCTTGCCAAACAGTTACACCATACTTCAATTGCTCAGGAAAACGTTTAGGGTCTGCCGCTGCAGTAAAAGCTTCATCTGCAAGCACTGCACTAGCTGCATGATGTCCATGACCAGCCCTTGCATCTGGTGGAAAACGTTTAATGATAACATCGGGTTGAAAATTTCTTATCACCCATACCATATCTGCTAATACTTTTTCTTTATCCCAAATGCGTAGCGACTCGGTAAAGCTTTTGCTAAAACCAAACTCATACGCTCTTGTAAAATATTGTTCAGCACCATCAATCTTACGAGCAGCTATTAATTCTTGTGTGCGTATTAAACCCAATTCTATACCTTGCTCACTGCCAATTAAATTTTGCCCACCGTCTCCACGGGTAAGACTTAAATAACCAGTACGATACAATTTTTCTTTAGCCAAATAAGGTAATAAAGAATTGTTCTCATCATCAGGATGAGCAGCTACGTACAACACACTACCCAGCACGTTTAGCTTTTTAAGTTGCCAATAAATTTCGCTACTAGTTTGTGCAAGCAGTGAAAAGTGAAAAGTGAAAAGTGAAATACTGTAGAACAAAATTTTTTTCATGCTGGTGTTTATATAGCTGCTAAGGTAAAGCCTGCCACAAAACCATGACTACCGTTTAGCGAAAAAATAAATACTAGTTTTTTGATAACCCATTTCAGTATACAAACTAAGCTATGGCTATAAATAATTTTACCGAGAACATTTGTCTATATCAGTTTGTATTAAGGATTTATAATGTAGAAGTTGTTTAGACTTTTACTATTTTGAAAATACAGCGTATCGAAAGGAATAATGTTGTCAGGTTGAGCTTGTCGAAACCGATTAAATCAGTCAAATTTCTTAATAATCGCCTTCGACAAGCTCAGGCTAACAGCGTTTACTAGTTCAAAACTCATAAAATTCAAAAGTCTAAACAACTTCGTAGTATAGGCAATAAAGCAACCCAAAACTACTTTTTCAATAACCTCATGAGAAATGGCAAATGGTTAAAGTGATACTGAAAGTAAGGCTGGTTATCAGCTCCAAATTTTTCATAAAAGGTTTTTACACCAAGTAGATCACTTCCTTCAAAATCAAATAGCAAGTCTTCGCCTTCAAATTCGCTAAGGATTGCATCTAACAAAAAATGATTGGCTTCCGTTTTTCTACCAGCATCTGTGGTAGTATTCATCAAGTTATAAATACGATGTTTATCTTTTAATAGCAACACTATGGCAAGCAGGGTTTGTTGTTCATCTATTACTTTTCTTACCAAACATTGTTCATACTCTTGTAACTCTTGGCAAAGAGTTTTAAAATTGTTGTAGTCTTTTGTAGTTACATGTGGTGTACGCTTGGCGTAATGCTTTTGAAAAATAGTAATGGCTTCGTTGGTGTTTTCATCGGCTACATAATGTAGATTTTCTTTCTCTGCTTTTTTAAGATTATTTCTTAGATCTTTTTTGTATTTGTTGTTGATGGCTACATAATCTTGTTGTAAATTAATAGTGAAATTGGTGCGTTGCTCTGCATGTTGTAGCATTGGTACAAATCCATTTTGAAAGTTGAAGAAAATATCTCCATACTTTGCAAATGAATGTATGGCTGCAAAAACATCTTCTAATCTTGTATCACTTATATCTCCAAACAAACCCAATTGTTGGATAAAGGGTGGTTGGTATAAATAAGTAATGCCCCACTTTTTTTTGAAAGGCAAAGGCATCACAGCTTTATAATTGCCAATTACTAAGCCATGCCAATTTGTAGCCATCGCATCTAAGTAGTTTGTGTAGGCATATAATAAACTATTACTGCTTAAGGCAACAGTCTCATTCCAGTAGTTGGTATTAATTTCTTTTCTTGGTAGTATCTTAATGGTGGCTGCCATATTATTTTGTTGGAGTGGCTTACATTTATTGAGCAAGTTTACGCTACTATACCTAAGCTGCCATGAAAAACAAAATTTGAAAGGAGCGTCGCCTCCACAGCTGCACAATGTACTGATGCTGGTTACAAAAAAATTTACACAAAAAATTTCGCTATCTCAGCTTTCTCTTTTAATCCTTCAAGCAAATCTATGGTTAAAGGCTTGTTTAGAAATTCAATAACAATTTCATAGCCCTGTGCTTTCATAAAATCTTCTGGGTTTACACTAGATGAAAGAATGGCAACTTTTGTTTCTGGCAGTCTATCGCTATACTTACGAATAAATTCTTCTAAAAAATCCCAGCCATTTAGTATGGGCATGTTAATGTCTAATAAAATTAAATCGGGTGGGATAATATTATATTCTCCTTTTTTCTTTCGTTCAAAAAATTTAGAAAAGTAATCAATACCTTCTCGTCCATCAGTTAAACTAATTACTTCTTCTGCAAATGCTATGTTGTTTAAAATAATTTCGTATAGCCTTAACGTTACTGGGTCGTCATCAATGATCATCAACTGGTTTAGCATCTGGGCAAAAAATGTTTTTAGAATATTGAATGAAAAAAAAGCTTTTGATAAAAGCATTCAAACATTTGTAAACATACAAGTTTGCAAAATACTTTACGCTTAAAAATTTTAACGTACAGATCTCATTACATCTGCAAATACGCCACTAGCAGTAACAGCTGCACCTGCACCTGCACCTTTAATAACCAAGGGTTGTTCTTTATATCGGTCGGTATAAAATAAAACTATATTGTCTTTGCCGTACAAATGGTAAAGGTCGTGTTGCGGATTGATGTGTTGCAAGCCAACAAAGGCTTTGCCATTTACAAAACTGGCAACAAACTTTAGTTTACAGTTTTCGTCAGTAGCAGCATCGTATAATTTTTTAAAATGAGCTTCGTGTTTTTCCATGGCAGTATAAAAATCTGCCACTGTGCCTTGCATACATTCTTCTGGCATAAAAGTGTTGTTGGCTATTTCATTCATTTCTAATTGTACACCACTTTCTCTTGCCAAAATCATAATCTTACGCATTACATCTGTACCTCCTAAATCAAGTCTTGGGTCTGGCTCGGTATAGCCTTCATCTTGTGCTTGTTTTACTACAGCTGCAAAATTTTTACTTCCATCGTAGTTATTAAATACAAAGTTGAGTGTGCCGCTAAGCACTGCTTGCATTTTATGAATGGCGTCCCCACTTTTGGTCAAATCATTTAACGTACCAATGATAGGCAAGCCAGCACCAACATTTGTTTCAAACAAAAAAGGGGCATTAAATTCTCTGGCTAAGTTTTTTAAAGATTGGTAATAGCTATACTCGGCACTTGCTGCCACTTTATTACAAGCTACTACTGCAATACTTTTTGCCAACAATTTATTATATACCCTTGCTACATCTGCATTAGCAGTAACATCAGCAAAAACAGTGTTGCGTAAATTTCGTTTAATAATTTGCTCAATAAATGTTGTAATAGACGATGCTGGTGCAGCAGCTAAACTTTCTTTCCAATTGTTTAAATCAATGCCGTCTTCGTTTATTAAAGATTGTTTACTATTTGCCAAGCCTACTACATTAATTTGTAACCGTAAATTTTCTCTTAAGTATGCTTTTTGTTGGTGTATTTGTGCTACCAACTTACTACCTACATTGCCCACACCTGCAATAAACAAATTGAGTTGCTTGTAAGTGGTTTCAAAAAATTCTTCATGTAATACATTGATTGCTTTTCTTACATCGGCAGTAGCTATAACGGCAGAAATATTTTTTTCTGATGAACCCTGTGCAATAGCTCGAATGTTTACACCATTTCTACCCAATGCTCCAAACATTTTACCACTAATACCTTGGTGGCTCTTCATGTTTTCGCCTACCAATGCTACAATGGTTAATTCTTTTTCTACAATAAGAGGCAATACTTTTTCTAAAGTAATTTCATTTACAAAAGCAAGGTCTACAACGGCTTTGGCTTTATCGGCAAAAGCAGTTTCTACGCCCACACAAATAGAATGTTCCGATGAACCTTGTGTAATGAGAATAACATTTATACCATCATTACTTAAAGCTTCAAACAAGCGTTTGCTAAACCCTGGTACGCCAATCATGCCACTGCCTTCTAAACTTAGTAAGGCAATATTATTGATGCTGGTAATACCACGAATAACATTATCGCTTGGGGCTGCATTTGCTTCTATTACAGTGCCTTCATCGCTGGGGGCAAATGTGTTTTTTATCCAAATAGGAATTTGCTTACTCAATGCAGGTTGTATAGTAGGTGGGTAAATAACTTTTGCTCCAAAGTGAGACAACTCCATTGCTTCTTGGTAAGAAATAGACGGAATAACTTTTACGTTTTGCACAAGCCTTGGGTCGGCAGTCATCATACCACTTACATCTGTCCAAATTTCTACACTATCTGCATCTATGGCTGCTGCTACTATGGCTGCAGTATAATCGCTGCCACCTCGGCCTAAAGTAGTGTTTACATTTTGGTTATTGCTGGCTACAAAACCAGGCAGTAATATTAAATCGGCTATTGAGCTGCCAACAAAATCATTAATAAGTTGGTTGGTGGCTGCAAAATTTACCTGAGCATTACCAAAATTGCTATTGGTTTTAATTATTTCTCTAGCATCTTTCCAAGCTACGTTTTCAGCCTGTGCTTTAAAAGCTGCAGCTATTATTTGCGAACTCATTAGCTCGCCATAGCTCACTAGTTTATCTTTTGTACGTGCCGATAATTCTTGCAACAAAAAAATGCCGTTACATAAGTCTTCAATTTCGTTACATAATTTTTTTACCAAACTCAATACGCCACTTTGTTGTTGTACAGGTAGTAGATGCTGCACCGTTTCTAAATGCCTTTGTTCAATTTCTAAGGTTATGGTTTTATAATTTTCATTAGCATTGGCAGCCATTGTGCCAGCAGCAATCAATTTATCGGTAGTGCCACCCAAAGCCGATACTACAATAACCAATTTGTGGTTTTGCAACTGTTGTTTAGCAATTGCTATAACCTGTTTTATTACATCTGCATTGGCTACAGATGTACCTCCAAATTTTAAAACTTTCATGTATTGTGTAAATAAATAAGTGATGTGTTGAATGTGTGAAACCTAAGCCCAAGGGGTATAATACAATCATTTGCAACCCTAACGGGTTGTATTGGTAATAATGGTAGTAGTAGTGCTACCTGCTGTAAAAAACAATATTACCCTTGCTTGTTTCATTGGGTTAAAACTATGGGTGTTTCTTTTTACATCCAAATTTTTTAAGCTAACGGTCGTTATTAGATGATATTTTGGGGGTAGCCAGCAGCAATATTTCAATTGGGCTTTAGTTGTAAGTTTATCCTGAGCAAAGCCGAAGGACACACTTGTACAGTTGTAGTTTATTTGGGCATCCCAACATTTTAGGTTGTAACTTCAACATTTCCACATCTTCACAACACCACCTACTTGGCTCAAATGGTTGGTTATCTTTACGCACTTTACAATTTTAGATTGCTTAATAGATATTCTACTGTAGAAATGTGCGACGCAACAGGTGATGCCATAAAATACAAAAGCTGGTTTCATAAAAATTCTACTACGCAATCTTCACTATAAAATGTTTGGTTATGCTTAAAGTTGGTGTTTTTGGGGTTGGTCATTTGGGTAAATTTCATTTGAACAACTGGAAAGAAATAGAAGGCGTAAAACTGGTGGGTTTTTTTGACCCTAATAACGATAACGCCAAAGCCGTAACTGCCGAGTATGGCTTAAAGCGTTTTATGGATGAAGATAAATTAATGGATGCCTGCGATATTATAGATGTTGTAGTACCTACTGATTGGCATTTTGAAGTGTGTATGAAAGCTGTACGCAAGGGTAAGCATGTATTTGTAGAAAAACCTTTGTGCAATACTATTGGCGAAGCCAAAGATTTGGTAGATATGGTACGAGAAGCTAATGTAAAAGTACAAGTAGGGCATGTAGAAAGATTTAACCCAGCATTTTTGGCTGTAAAAGACATGGGTTTAAACCCTATGTTTATAGAAATTCATAGGCTAGCACAGTTTAACCCAAGAGGTACAGAAGTGAGTGTGATATTGGATTTGATGATACACGATATAGACATTATTTTAAGCTTGGTGAAGAGTAATGTAAAAAATATATCAGCAAGTGGTGTAGCGGTGATGACGGATACGCCAGATATAGCCAATGTAAGAATAGAGTTTAACAATGGCTGTGTAGCCAACCTTACCAGTAGTAGAATAAGCATGAAGAAAATGCGAAAAATGCGTTTGTTTCAAAAAGATAGCTATATAGGTATAGATTTTTTAGCCAAAAAAACAGAAATCATAAAAATTAAAGGAGACAGTGATACCAACACTTTTAATTTTGACTTAGAAACTCCTAGTGGCAAAAAAACAATTGCTGTAGCCAACCCAATTATTGAGCCTCACAATGCTATTAAGCTAGAGTTGGAGAGTTTTGTAAGCAGTATTGTAAACAATACACCTGTGGTGGTAAGCGAAATAGATGGACTGCTTGCCATGGAAGTAGCACATCAAATTTTGGAGAAGATAAGCAACACCAGTATTTTGGTATAACCAATGCCAACAAAAAAGCCCTTACATATTGCTTTGTATGTACTTAGCGACTGCCTTTTAAGTGCAGTGGCTTGGCTATTTTTTTCGCTGTTGCGTAGGCATTTGTTACAAGAAGGCCAAGAAGGTGTAGATGGATTGGTAACACAAAATGCTTTTTTTGCTGTAACAATAGTTGCAGTGCCCATGGGTTGGTTGGTGTTGTATACATTAATTGGTAGTTACGCTCAATCGCTTTACACTAAGTCTAGATTACTAGAATTTACCAATACATTTATTATTACTTTATTAGGCAGCTTGGCTATTTTCTTTTTAATGCTGGTAAACGATAAAAAAGATAGCAAGGCATACACTTATTACTATACTGTTTTTGCAGCTTTATTTAGCTTGCAGTTTATACTCACTTTTGTTGGCAGGTTTTTGCTGCTTAATGAAGTAAAAAATCAAATAACATCTGGCAAAATAATTTTTAATACTTTAATTGTAGGCAGTGGCGATAAAGCCCTACGCATTTTTAAAGAAGTAGAAAAAAGTTGTAGCTTCTCTGGTTACAAAGCAGTGGGATTTATAAACATTAATGGAGATGTAAAAAGTGGCTTACATAAACTAATTCCCGAGTTGGGCAACGCAGCACAACTAAACCCAATTATAGACCAACAACAAATCCAACAAGTAATTATTGCTTTAGAAAAAAGCGAAGCCGACTATACCGAAAGTATCATCAACACACTAATAGAAAAAGATGTAGACGTAAAATTAGTACCCAACAGTTTTGATATTGTTACAGGCTCGGTAAAAACAAGTAATGTATTTGGTGCTACTTTAATAGACATTCAAAATACGGTATTACCTCTCTGGCAACAAAACATAAAACGTGTAATCGATGTGTCAATTTCTGCACTATCGCTGGTCTTGCTTAGTCCTTTGTTGTTGTTTGTGGTGTTGCGTACCAAATTTTCATCAAGCGGTGGCGTTATGTATTATCAACAACGTATTGGGTACAAAGGCAAGCCGTTTACTATTTATAAATTTCGTAGTATGTATGCGAACGCCGAGGCAGATGGACCGCTACTAAGCAGCGATAACGATGCAAGAATAACACCTTGGGGCAAAACCATGCGTAAGTGGCGACTTGATGAACTGCCCCAACTTTGGAACATTATAAAAGGAGACATGAGTTTAGTAGGCCCACGGCCTGAAAGAGATTTTTACATACAGCAGGTATTGCAAAAAACACCCTATTACCGCTACTTGCTAAGGGTAAAACCAGGGTTAAGCAGCTGGGGCATGGTAAAGTTTGGCTATGCCAGTAATGTAGATGAAATGATAGAACGTATGCAGTACGATTTGGTGTACATAGAAAACGCATCGCTACTGTTAGATTTTAAAATAATGATACATACCCTAAGAATAATTTTACTGGCACAGGGTAAATAATTTTTTATTAAGCTAGCGGTAGATTCAGTATTAAGCTGCGGTTGCGTCGCACATGTTTAGCTGAGGAATATCTATTTAGCAATGTTGTTGGGCAAACCAATATACACTTTAGCAAGATTTAATAATAGATAGCTTTCTTACCCCGTATTCTAATATTAACCAGCTATGTTTTTTTCAGTTCAACATGTCTATAGCCAAACCTGCTATTAATGGTAACCATAAATTAAAAAGAGTATTGAATAAAATACGTGGAGCTTTAAATTAAAAAAAATTAGTTTCTAACTATTTACAATTATCTTACATTTTTTATTATTATGTTGCATTTACTAAATATTTGATTAACAAACTGCTAATATATCAAAATGAAAAAATTTTTATTGGCTAGTCTCATTATTTCATTCATTGCTTCTTGTGCTCCTACACGTTTTGTAAAGCCTTTAGCAAAAAAGCAACAGGCGGTAAACTTGTCTCTTGGTGGTCCGCTGATTAGTTACAGCAAACTCATTATACCTATGCCATTTGTTACGGCTACTTATGGTTATGGTATAGATAGTACCCTTACCGGTTTTGGCTCATTAAACATTACATCTCTGTTATACGGTAATGCACAGCTAGAGTTGGGAGTTACAAAACAATTGTTGCAGCAAAAAGGTGCTTATCCAGGTGTAAGTATTAATCCTGTTGTAAACATTATTTACAGAAACAAAGACGCTGCCAAAGTCTATCCTCAAATAGACATCAATGCTTTTTGGGATTACAACCACAAACGAAATTTCTTTTACGCAGGTGTTTCTAACTGGTTTGAATTTGCAAACAAAAGAGCAAACGATCAAAAGCAGGAACATCATTGGCTTTTCTCTCCTATGATAGGTGAAACCTTTGTACGGAAAAAATGGAATTATAATATTGAATTAAAAGTAATCACTCCAAACATTGCAAATAACACCAGTACTGTAGAATATAAAACTCCTTTGGGTACACATGGAGCTCTTGGAATTTATTTTGGTTGTACAAGAAAATTTTAACGCATGAAAACTAAAGCATCACTTATTTTATTTGTTATTACAATGGTAGTTTGTTTATCAGCTTGCCGTATAGATAATAATTTGTTTAACCCTAATGAGCATAAGATAGATAGCTACCAGTTGAATAATTACAAAGGGGAAGTTGATTTTACTTTGGACGCATCGTATAATATACCTACTAATCTTGTTTCACTTTTTACACTTAGCTCTAAAGGAATAGATGAAACAAGCAGCACAAAAATATATGCCGTTTATATTGGTGATACAACGAAAATATCAACCGATACTGTTATTATGTATTGCCATGGCAATAAAGATCATATGGATTTTTATTGGCCAAGAGCACAATTGCTAGCCAATACCATATCTAAAAATAAATATGGTGTGTTGATGATTGATTACAGAGGTTATGGATTATCAGAAGGCAAACCTTCGGAGAGTGGCTTGTATAATGACGTTGATGCAGGCTTACAGTGGCTAAAACTAAAAGGCTTATCTAATACACGATTAATCATTTATGGCTTTAGTATGGGAAGTGCACCTGCAACAAAATTGAGTGCAGAACCTAGAAGTATGAAACCTGCAAAGCTTATTTTAGAAGCTCCCTTTGCCTCTGCTGAAGCAATGGTTCAGGATGCATCGGCACTTGCACTTCCTGGTGCTTTTGCTACTGATTTAAAAATAAACAATGCAGACTTAATAAAAAATGTACAGCAACCTTTTTTGTGGATGCACGGCACTGACGACCATTTTTTAAATATGACAACACAGGGCGAAGTTGTTTACAATAATTATAATGGAACATATAAAGAAGCTCGCCGAGTACCAGGTGCTGGGCATAGTAATGTACCTGTATTTTTTACTTTTAATACCTACCTGCAAACTGTTGGAAATTTTATTAGGAGATAAGCTTTCATCCGTGTATACATTTTCAGAGCAGAGTCATCGATGAACGCTGTGTGGTTAAAAATAAAAATCTAAAGACTACAGCATCAAAGCTTAATCTTCATCCACAGCTAAACATGTGCGACGCAACCGCTGCTACATAGCACTACAAAAGCTTGCCCAAAAATCTACATTACATCCAAAATTTTGCTACGCAAAATCAAATCTTTGTGTATAAGTTTTACCTGTGTCATTTGTGTGCCAATCTCCCAAATAATGCTACACCAACTTCCATCAACTGATATTCCTTACCTTCAAACCAAAATTTATTTTGTGAAATATTTTCTGCTTGTATTTGTAGTTATTTGTCAATTATCTATTGCTAACTGCCAAACTGTTTATTGGCAACAACAGGTTAATTACAACATCAGCGTATCTCTAAACGATAAAGACCACAGTTTAGAAGCGTTTGAAAAAATTGAATACACCAATAAATCCAACGATACCCTGCGTTTTATTTGGTTTCATATATGGATGAATGCCTACAAAAACGATAGAACCGCTTTTAGTGAGCAACTGCTACAAAACGATGATACCAGGTTTTATTTTTCGTCTGATTCCTCAAAAGGCTATACAAACCACTTAAACTTTAAAGTAAATGGTAGCACTGCCAAAACAGAGGGGCATCCTAAACATATTGATATTATCAAAGTGCTACTGCCACAACCATTAGCACCTCATCAAAGCATTACTATAACCACACCATTTCATGTAAAACTACCATACAATTTTTCAAGGGGTGGGCATGTAGGGCAAACTTATCAAGTGGCACAATGGTATCCTAAGCCAGCAGTGTACGATGCTAAAGGTTGGCACGAAATGCCTTATTTAGACCAAGGGGAATTTTATAGTGAGTTTGGAAATTTTGATGTAAAAATTACATTGCCTGAAAATTATATAGTGGCTGCTAGTGGCGAATTGCAAGACAAAGAAGCCATAGCCAAATTAAAAGCCATCACTAATTTAGAAGCCACACAGCAACCCAACTTTGTGTATTACAATTCAAAGCGAAAGAGTAGTAAAACGGCAACCCAAAAAATTGGAGCTAAAAAAACAGTTGTAAATAAGCCAATAGAAATTGTACCACATGCATCATCTGCCACCATGCAAACCCTGCATTATACGCTGAGTAATGCCCACGACTTTGCATGGTTTGCTAGTAAATTATTTATAGTGGAGCAGGGTACACAAAAACTAGCCAATAAAACGGTAGATGTGTTTACCTACTACCATCCTTGGGATTATTTAAACTGGAAAGAGAGTTTAACCTATGCAAAAGATGGCTTGAAAAGCTACTCTTTAAACTTAGGAGATTACCCTTACAGCACTGCAAGTGTAGTATGTGGTAGTAATGGTGTAAACAGTGGTGGGATGGAGTACCCAAGTATTACTTTAATAACAACCGTTGGTGGTGGCAAAGGTTTAGACGAAGTAATAGCCCATGAGCTAGGGCATAATTGGTTTTATGGTGCACTAGCTAGTAATGAAAGAGACCATGCTTGGATGGATGAAGGCATGAATACTTTTTACCAAAACGAATACTCAAAAGAAAAATACAGCACAAGTGTAGCCGCTGAGATTAAAAAAACATTTATGGGTAACAGAGTACCCGATGATGAAGAAGCCTTGCTGATAAACACAATTGAAAAAATACATAAAGACCAACCGATAGATTTACCTGCTACCGAATACACAAAAATAAATTATGGCTTAATAGTGTACATGAAAACAAGTTTATGGATGAAACAATTGGAGCAGCAATTGGGCAAAGAAAACTTTGCGAAAGCCATGCAGCAGTATTACAAAGATTGGCAATTTAAACACCCTTACCCAGCCGATTTTAAAAAGAGTATTGAACAAACAACTGGGCAAAACATTGATAGCTTGTACAACCAACTATTTACAACTGCTACACCAGTAAATAACCAAAAGAAAACTAAATTGATAAGTTTCTTTTCACTAAAAGAAACAGACAAGTACAATCATATTGGTATAGCACCATTACTTGGCTACAACAACTACGATAAACTAATGATTGGTGCTGTAATACACAACTACCAGCTACCACTAAATAGGTTTAACTTTTTTGCAGCACCAATGTATGCTACAGGTAGTAAAACACTCAATTTTTTTGGTAGGGCATCTTACAATACCTGGCACAAAAAATCTTGGTTAGAAATGAGTGCTAGTGCAGCAAAATTTACCACAGATGATTTTACAACAGAGAAGAAAGAAAAAATTTCTCTAGGCATTACTAAAATAGTACCAAGTATAAAATACACTTTGTACAATAAAGATGCACGTAGCAAACAGCGTTATACCTTCTTGCTTCGCAGCTTTGTATTAAACGAAGAAAATTTAAACTTTCAAACCATTGCTGGAGTAGATGTTGTAAGTAAACAAAATGCAAGTACGGTCATTAATCAACTTAAAGTTAGCAGTAGTAACAACCGTTTATTATACCCTTACGATTTTAATATAACCATAGACCAAGGAAAAGATTTTGTACGCACAGGTTTTACTGGTAATTATTTTTTTAATTATGGCAAATCTAAAGGTGGCATGCAAGCAAGATTTTTTGCAGGTAAGTTTTTATATACTACTTCTAAAACATTTATTAAGCAATACGAAACCGACCGCTACCACTTAAACATGAGTGGGGCAAGGGGCTACGAAGATTATACTTACAGTGATTACTTTGTAGGCAGAAGTGAATTTGAAGGATGGCAAAGCCAGCAAATTATGCAGCGTGATGGCTTCTTTAAAGTACGTACCGATTTGCTGGGAAGCAAAGTAGGCAAAACCGATGATTGGTTAATGGCACTAAACATAAGTGGTAATATACCCGATAAATTCAACCCACTGCAAGTACTACCTTTTAAAATACCATTGTACTTTTTTGTAGATATAGGCACTTATGCCGAAGCCTGGAAAGACAACCCAGCCTCTGGCAGATTTTTATATGATGCTGGCTTGCAGTTGCCTTTGTTTAAATCGTTGGTCAATATTTATTTCCCAATCATTTACAGCAAAGTGTATGGCGATTATTTTAAATCAACCCTTGGAGAAAAACGTTTTTGGAAAACAGTTTCATTTTCCTTTAATCTAGATAAATTAAAACTGAATAAAATTAGTAGAGACATTCCTTTATAATCTGTTACCAATAATTAAACCATACGACCATGAAAAAAATATTGGCTCCCTTATTACTCATCATCATTTCTAGTTGCAACTTTTCTTTTAACGAAAAAGTAAAAGGCAATGGTCATGTAGCTACAGAGGCACGCACGGTAACTGTTGCTAATAAAATACAACTATCTGGCATCTACGATGTGGTGCTTACACCAGGCACCACCACATCAGTAAATATTGAAGCCGATGATAACCTACTGCCATACATTATTACAAAAAACAACAACGGCTGGTTAGATATAAAAACAAAAAAAGGCTTCAACCTTTCAACTAAAAACAATATAACAGTGTACATCACCACACCTACTTTAGAAGCCATCAATTTAAGTGGTACTGGCAATATTAGTGGCAAAGGAAAGTTTGCTGGGGCAAGCCAATTAGATATAAAAATTTCTGGCATTGGCAGTGCTAACTTAGATGTAAACACACCCGAGGTAAAAGTAAGTATTTCAGGCAGTGGCAGCATAACCCTTGCTGGCGAAACTGAAAATGCAAAGATTGATATTTCGGGTATAGGAGATTATAAAGGAGAAGCACTAAAAGCAGAAAATGTAAAAGTGCATGTATCTGGTAGTGGCACAGCAAAAGTATTTGCTGAAGTTAAATTAGATGCTCATGTTTCTGGCGTAGGCACTGTGTACTATAAAGGCAAAGCACAAGTAAAACAAAGTGTTACAGGCAGTGGTAGCATAAACGCTATGGAGTAATTTTTTGTTTACCAGCAGCAGTGCATCTATTAAGCTTTGGTTGCGTCGCACACTTCAACAGTAGGCTATAAATGCAGCTTTCATCTTAGCGTATATTCATATTATTTGCTTATTGATACAATTGTAGATAGTTGGTATTCTTTGCTTCGTTCTTCGC
>JAYVRD010000342.1:0-3577 GCA_043776595.1 Chitinophagaceae bacterium
ATTAGCTTAACAGGCAACAGCAGCTACAATTTTACTGTAGATGCAAATGCAGGCAGCAATGTAGCCACGAGGTTTAAAATAGTATACCGTAGCAATGGATCATTACCTGTACAATTCACCACCATCCAAGCCAGCCAAAAAGGCACAGGTGTAGAAGTAAATTGGAATGTAGCTACTGAAAGCAACCTCAAAAGCTACACCGTACAAAAGAGTACAGATGGTAGAACCTTTACAACAACAGTAGCTACAGTAACTGCCAACAACCAAAACAATAGCAGCTACACCACCATAGACAATACCCCACAGCAAGGTAATAATTACTACAGGGTACAAAGCCAAGGCAACGATGGCAGCATAAAATACAGCAGCATAGCACTAGTAAAAATAGGAGGCAAACAAACCAGCATCAGTGTATATCCTAATCCTGTGAAAGGTAATATGCTTAACCTGCAATTGCAAAATGCAGAGAAAGGAAATTACACCCTACAACTAATCAATACTTCTGGTCAAACATTGTATAGCAAAACCATTAATCACAATGGAGGTAGTGGCACACAAAGCATACAATTACCACAAGTTACCATTACAGCAGGAAATTATGTGTTGAAGCTAACAAGTGAAAACGGAACAAGCTTTACGCAAAAACTAGTGATAGAATAAAAAACAGGAACAGTTGCCAAGCAAAAAAAACTTGGCAACTGTTAACCACAATCAACAAAGTTCCTCACCCAATTGAAAACAAGGACATGCAAACAAAAACAATCAGTTCACTATACAGCGTTATCATTTTAGTCATCATACTCATCCTACCATCAATTGCACATGCCCAACCAGGCGACCCAGGTGGAGACCCTGCACCTATTGATGGTGGTGTAAGCATTGTAGCTGCTGCCTGTGCTGGATATTTAATAAAGAGAAAGCGAAAGGCTAACGAAAGAAAAAATGAAAATTGTAAATAAAATAATATGAAAAAGACCCTTGCAATAACCCTACTTTTTATTACTACAATAGTGAATGCACAAACCACTTTTACAGGTAATGCAGCTACTGGTTTTGGTGGAACTATTGGGCAATCCTCATTGACAATAAGCGACAATGGAACTACTATCAACTTTAGCTTAACCAAAGGTACAGGTGGTGGTTTTAACGATGTAATGGTAATGTACATAGATAGCAAAACAGGTGGCTTTGCCAATACTGCTAGTATGAACGATCAAATAGATAATAACCGTAAAGCCATATCAGGTGCATCGGGCGGTAGCGTAAGTTTAGATCCTGTCAATCGTTCAACTGTCAATTTTCCTTCAGGCTTTCTGCCAGACTATGCCATTAGTTTAGATCCTAATAGTGGCACAAGTGCATTTGGTGGTTTATGGTCTTTGGCCAATGGAGGAGATAATTCTTTGGTGTTTGTAAGTAGTGCAAACCTTACACCTTTAAACAGTACATCGGCCAATTATACTTTTAATTGTACCAAAGCCAATTTAGGTATTACTGCCACCAATGTTACTTTCAAGTTTGTAATTACTTATCTCAATTACAATAACTCTTTTCGCAGCAACGAAGGTTATGGTGCAGGCTTACCAGCAACCAATGTTGGTGCAGGTACTGGTACAGCCCCTACTACAGCCAACTTTACTTCATCACTTACTTATCCTGGCCCATTGCCAGTAACATTATCCTCTTTTAAAGCAATGATTGAAGGACAGCAAGTGAAATTATTCTGGGATACAAAAAGTGAAAACAACACCAGTTCTTTTGCTATTGAAAGAAGTGATAATGGCATCAACTTTACCAACATTGGTACAGTAACTGCCACCAATATACCTACAGGTGCAGCTTATTCATTCATACATACCACACCTGCACAAAGCAATCTTTATCGTTTAAAAATGATGGATAAAGATGGTAAGTACACATATAGCAACACCGTTTCTATTAATCTAAAAAATAGAACTGCAAGTATAGTAGTATATCCTACCATTACAAAAAGCAACATTAATATAAAAATAAAACAAGAAGTTGCTGGCGATGTGCAAATAACTGTGATTAGCAACGATGGAAAAATAGTACAACAACAAAAAATAAATGTGCCAGTAGGCGATGTGGTATTACAGCATCAACTGCCAAACAATCTCATGCCAGGTATGTATGTTGTTAAAGTAGCCAATCAATCTTTTAGTATCATGGTACAATAAGCAAATCATTTTCTAAATAATAAATGCCATACAAATTGTGTGGCATTTTTTGTCTTAGCTGTATTACTACTATTAAACTTCGGTTGCGTCGCACACTTGTACTTTCTGTTCTTTACTGGGCAATAAACTATCTCTTCAAACTATGCTTTTTATCAGCAATAATATTACCCAATGTCCATTCTAACTTTTGGTGGAATGGATGTTTTCTTTCAATACAGTTTTCTTTATTACAAATATTGCAGCTAAAAGGTAAGCAGCCATCGGTATGCACAAAAAGTTCTATGGAATCTCCAAATTCTTGTTTTATTAATCTCCCTAAATCTTCTACTTCGTTATGAGCTTCGTGTACATTTAAAAACCAAGGGACTGTAAGATGGCAATCTACATGAAGTAAGCTGCCATATTTTATAACACGTAGGTTGTGCAAGTCTATCCAGTTTTCTTTTCTATTGCTGTTTAGTACAAGCACCAATTTGTTTAATAATTCTTCATCTGCTTCATCCATTATACCAGCCACAGATGTACGAACAATTTTATAACCATTATACAAAATAACCAAGCTTACCAGCAGTGCTATTACTTTATCAAGCCAATATAATTTTGTAAATAATATAAGTATCAGCCCAGCAATAATAGTTAGGGTAGAATAAGTATCAATTTGTAAATGCTTGCCACTTGCTTTTAATGCAAGTGAATTATTTTTATTGCCAATAGTAATACAAAAAGTACCAGCAATAAAATTTACAATAGCCGTTGCTGCTATTAACCACAAACCAATATCTAATGAATGGATAGGTTTTTGTTCAAAAAAAGTAGTTGCCGTTTGCCATATAATTAATAACCCAGCGGCTATAATTAATGTGCCTTCTACAGCTGCTGATAAAAATTCAGCTTTACCATGCCCGTATGGATGATCAATATCTTTTGGTTTTGCAGCTACATATAAGGAGTATAAACCAATAAAGCCTGCTAATACATTTACAATACTTTCTAAAGCATCCGTAAGTATGGCTAGTGAATGTGTAAAGTAGTATGCAATAATTTTAGCAACAAACAGTACAATGCTTAAAATGGTAATCCAAACCTGTACACGAAAATTTTGTTGAGCAGATGCCAAGGGTTAAAAATTTAGCTAAATCAATAAAAGAAGATTACAACATACTTTCAAATCGTTCCTCTACAAACTTCCATTTTACTACTGCCCACCAATTGGCAATGTAATCTGCTCGTTTATTTTGATAATGTAGATAGTAAGCATGTTCCCAAACGTCTAAGGCTAATAAAGGCATGCCTTTTACTTCTGAAATATCCATTAAATTATTATCTTGATTGGGTGTAGAAGTAATTTTTAATTTTTTATCAGGAGTAATTATCAACCA
>JAYVRD010000343.1:0-13969 GCA_043776595.1 Chitinophagaceae bacterium
AAATTTTGAATAACACTTACATTTGCTTTTGCCATTAGTATAGAATGATGTGTTGTAATGAATTACAAAGTTCTAATACTAATGGCATATTTTTTATCCATAGCTCTTAACTAAATGACATTGGGCTGCGGGATAGAACGTAAAGCCCACAGGTACGCCAAAGCGTACCGAGGACTTGAAGTGATAGCCCGAACCAATGTTGAGCAGTGTACTGTAGCCCACAGCCCCAGATTGATTACATCAATATTCTGTTAATCAATTTCTCTTCTTCGCCCAGTTTTGTTTTGTACAAACAAACCGATTTTAGTTGCTCTTTGGCGTAACTGTCGTTTACGCTTTTTAGCATTTGTGCTGCAGGAATGTTAAAGGCAGATTGCCATTGTTGCATCATGCTGCATAGCAAAACATGTGTGCTGTTTAGGCTGCCATCGCTTAGTACACAAAGGTTTTGCAGGTGCCTAAAAAGGGTGGCTTCTGTTTGTTCCTCTGCACAAAAACCTGCTAAGGCTACTTGTGTTTTTGGAGTGTTACATTCTACAATAATTCTGTACTGCTGGTGTTTTTTGCCACAGTTTAAAATGGTGTGTATCATAATGTATTGATTTTTGAAAACTAAACTTTGTGGCATAAAAATACTAATTATATTAGCATTTTAAAATAAACTTTTATGGATAAAGAAATGGTTAGTAAAAGTGGCTATAATGGCACAAAAAAATTTACACAGCAAGACGTACAAACTGCCAATGCCTCAGGTTTTGGTGCAGCAGCAGATGATTATATGGAGCGTGGTATAGACTTAAACGAACGGCTGATTATGAACAAACCTGCCACCTTTTTTTTTAGAATGAACAGCGATGCTATGGAAAATGCAAGCATAAACCCTGGCGATATTTTGATAGTGGATAGAAGTATAAAAGCTACGCATGGAAAAATAATTGTGGCTGCAGTAAATGGTGAATTGTATGTACGACGTTACCTACAAAATTTTAATAAAGCCACACTAATGGCAGAGAATAAAAAATTTAAAGACATAGTGTTAGATGATTTTACACAGTTTATAAGTTGGGGTGTAGTAACCTGTGTAGTACACATGATTGATAATGCATTGATAGCGTATAACACACAACGCAATGCAGAGCAAAAAAATAGTTTGAACATGAGGCAGCGGTAAAAGTAGGGTTTTAAATATTTTTTTATTTCGCTGAAACCCTTTGCCAATAAGAATTATAGAAGATATAAAACTTTGTTACAAAAATAATTTTGAAAATAATTTTGGTGCAATCAAAAAAATCATTAGACATTTGCAATAGCAACAATAAATAACAAATGCGTAAAACAATATTACATATCGAATCAAGAAGCTGGTTTAATCCAAGTATGGATTATACAGTTTGCAGGGCATGTAATGCTGAAAGTTAGGTTAACAAATAACTGAACTAGAAGATACCAACCCTGCACAAAATGCAGGGTTTTTTTGTTGCCCTAATGGCAAAAAGGCAACAAAATATTTTAGAACAAGGAGAAAATGGATGACTAACTTAAATTTTAAAATATAAAAATTGAAACAGATAAAACACACACTACCCACAACTCAGGCAATACATTGCTTGCTATGGTTACGCCATAGCGATGCCAATGATACCAATATTGAAATGTGTACTATTCTCTCGGGGGATAAGGGCTTTAGTGTGAATAGAAAATATTTAGACATACGACCGTGTAATAACAAGCTTAGCTGATGTGCATCAGCAAGGAGGTATAACCCGGTTAAGTGTAATAGCTAATCGGGTTTTTTTATGCAAAAAAATAAATTGAAACAAAAAGGAGGAACACAAAATGAACAACAAATTTTTAGTGCAAGCATTGGTAAAATGTTTTGGCGAAACAAAAACTATTAAGATGCTAAACCAAATACAAAAGCGAAAAATAAATAAGAAAGCTAAGCGGTATAAAGCAAGTATAAAAGCTGTTTAGCCAAATTTATAGGAGTATTTTTTTGGAGGTAAATTTTAAATAGTGCGGTGGTTACGCCTATTAAACTTTGATGTGGATGATATAGGTTCTGGCTAGGTTTCATCAACTGTAAATGGTGGCATTAGCTTATAGGCAAAGCGTCCGTCTGTGCAACGGAAGAACAGGGTTCGATTCCCGATGTCACACAGAAAATGATGGTTTGTAGCTCAATTGGATTAGAGCTTTCGGTTTTTACCCGAAAGGTTGTGAGTTCGAGCCTCACCAGACCAACAAAAAAGGGAAACATAGTTCAATGGCAGAACGGATGGTTGTTAACCATTTAACGAATGTTCGATTCATTCTGTTTCCTCAAAAAAATAAACAATGGAGCGTTGACCGAGATGGTAAGGTACTGGAATGCTAAACCAAGGTTGAGGTAACACTTAGGTAAGTTCGATTCTTACACGCTCCGCTGATGATAGATGTTATACTGTACAAGTGTGTCCTTCGGCTCCGCTCAGGATAAACTGGCAACTGAAGTTGATAGTAGTACAAATGCTGGTAACATAAAAAAGAAAAATGGATGAATAGCTCAGTTGGTAGAGCATCGGTTTGAAGAACCGACAGCACAGGTTCGATTCCTGTTTCGTCCACCACAAACGCAGGTATGGTGTAATTGGAAACATGATAGTCTCCAAAACTATTGTTTCAGGTTCGAAGCCTGATGCCTGTGCAAACAAAATTATTAAAATTAAAAAATTCAGCTATGCGTGTTTTTGTAATGAAGTAGTTGCTATGAAAATACAATGAAACAAAAATATTTAAACAATAAAAACAAAATTATATGGCACCGTTCATCTTAGCCTTTATACTTGTACGCCTTGTTATTGCTGCATTTCCCGCAACTGAACGAGGATTGAAAAATGTATGGCTACAAATAAAGCAATTATTGAAACGACCTAAACCATCTGGTATGTTTGAAGATCATTTTATAGAGCCTAAAAACTTTTATCTTAAAGAATTTAAACGTATGCCTTGTATTGTTTACATAGGTAATGTAGACACAAGTAGCATTTATAAACTAATAGATACAGGAAAGTTTGGTATTATAAAAGATACCTATCAAAGAAACTATTATAACTGGCAACAAGAGAGAGTTGAATTTACTAAAACGCTGTTTGTACTTGAAGGAAAAATGATGGTACGCTTGGGCGATGATTGGTTAGAAATTTTTTATAGTAGTAATGATTATGCAAAAGCAAAACTGATGTTGGATGAATTTAAAACTTTGAAAGAACCAGAAAAGGAAGATGATTATGAAATTAATATTATAACTGTTTCTGGCGGAAGTTTAGATTTAAAAACGCTGGCTATAAAGCCTACACCATTAGATACTAATTTGTATTACAACGATGATTTTAAAGCTGTAGATGCTACTATTAAAGAAAGACTATCTAAAGAAAATGATAAAGGTATAGTGCTACTACATGGCTTGCCAGGTACTGGTAAAACAACTTATTTAAGGCACTTAATTGGCGAGCTTAAAAAGAAAGTAATGTTTGTATCGCCAGCAGTAGCTGGCAATTTAATGAACCCAGAGTTTATGGATTTATTAATTGACAACCCGAATACGGTGTTGGTAATTGAAGATGCCGAAAACATTATTATGGATAGAAAATATAGTAGTAATAGTAGTGTAAGCAATTTGCTAAACATAAGCGATGGTTTATTGAGCGATTGTTTAAACGTACAAATTATTTGCACCTTTAATAGTGAGCTAAGCCTTGTAGATAGTGCATTGCTACGCAAAGGAAGACTGATAGCTAAGTACGAGTTTGGCAAACTGCATGTAGGCAAAGCAAGGGCATTAAGTAACCACCTAGGGTTTACTCAAGAAATTACTAAGCCTATGACCTTGGCAGAAATTACAAACCCAGATGAAACCCATTATCAACCTAAACAGGTAAACGTAATTGGGTTTAGACGAGTAGAAGAATTGATTGAAAACTAACCTCTATGCTTTACTGCATAGAGGTTTTAAAAACCAAGCACTATGCACCAGCAAAAATGGAGAAGGTTAAATGGAATATCCATTAACCAACCAATTGAAGACGAAGTAAGAAATATGTTACTTAAAGAAAGAGCCAATGGCAACCCCATAAAAGTATGTATTGGTACCGATAGCCAAGTAAAAGGAAAGACAATAGAATTTGCTACCGTAATAGTTTTTGTAAGAAAAGGCAAAGGTGGTTTTATGTACATAAACAATGAAACCATTGTACGCAAAATGGCTGTAAAAGAACGTATGCTAGATGAAGTAGCCAGAAGCATTACAGTAGCTTATAGTTTATGCAAACTGTTTATAGCTTTTAATGTAGATATGGAAATACATGCCGATATAAACACCAATCCCAACTTTAAAAGTAATAGTGCTTTAAAAGAAGCCATGGGTTACATACTAGGAATGGGTTTTGCCTTTAAAGCCAAGCCACATGCTTTTGCAAGTAGTCAATGTGCCGATAGGATGGTGCATTAATTGGAGTGGTTTTTTGGTCTTAGCTTTAGTGGTGCTATTAGGCTTCGGTTGCGTCGCACATGTTTGGCTTAAGAATATCTATTAAGCTAATCGTCGCAAGTTTAAACGGGCAATCTCGAAAAAATAAAACAAAAAATAGGTGTAAAGCCTAAATAAAAAACAAAACAAAATGAGCAAGTTAAAAATAACAGCAAAAGAATTAAGGGCTATTGGCTACCCCGAAAGCCCAGTAATACCTGTGGCTATGAATGTCATGGAAAAACAGTATAAGCATACAGCAAAAGCAGAGGCTTTGGATATTTTAAAAGCAGTATTAGCAAATCCAGTAGCCTATAAAAACGATGCAGTATTAGGTGTGATAGCAGAAAAATTATTGCCAAAAGAAGTTGTTGGTCAACCAGAAATTTCTTTGAATACTATAGGCGTTGCCTTTAATACTTTTGGTGCAGAGCATATAGAGCAAGGTGCATTTCATCAAATGTATAGTGCAGTAAAATTGCCTGTAGCAGTAGCAGGTGCACTTATGCCCGATGCACACCATGGTTATGGCTTGCCCATAGGTGGTGTGCTGGCTACCCATAATGCAGTTATACCTTATGGTGTAGGTGTAGATATTGGATGCCGTATGTGCCTAAGTATTTTTGATATAGATGCCAAAGAACTGGTAAATAGAGAGCAGTTTTTTGCAAGAGAAATAAACGAAGCCACACTATTTGGTAGCAGTGCTATGTTTACACAGGCAGAAAATCATGAGGTGATGGAGCATGAAGCATTTTATAGTACACCATTGCTAAAAGGCTTACACGGCAGGGCTTGGAAGCAATTGGGTAGCAGTGGTAGCGGTAATCATTTTGTAGAATTTGGTGTAGTAACCATACCTACTAAAGATGAAACCTTGGGTGTAGATGCTTGTACTTACATTGGTTTATTGTCTCACTCTGGCAGTAGAGCTTTGGGTGCAAGAATTGCAGAACACTACACCAAAATTGCCATTAGTAAAAGACGCTTACCACATGATGCTAAAAATTTAGCATGGCTTAATTTAGATGAAGAAGCTGGACAAGAGTATTGGATAGCCATGAATTTGGCTGGCGATTATGCCAGTGCTTGCCACCATATTATACATGCAAAAATAGCCAAGCAACTGGGTAGACAACCTATAACTAGGGTAGAAAACCACCACAACTTTGCATGGAAAGAAATGCTTGATGGAAAAGAAGTAATTGTACACAGAAAAGGTGCTACACCTGCTGGCAAAAATGTGTTGGGCATTATACCAGGCAGCATGACGGCTAATGGGTTTATAGTAAAAGGTAAAGGCGAAGTAGCATCTATCAACTCTGCTAGCCATGGTGCTGGTAGGCAAATGAGTAGAACACAAGCCCTAAGCAACATAACCTCCAAAGCCTTGCACGATGAATTGAAAAAACATGGAGTAACCCTATTGGGTGGCGGTTTAGACGAAGCTCCTTTTGCCTACAAAAACATAGATGCTGTTATGCAATCTCAAACAGCTTTGGTAGATGTGTTGGGTACGTTTACCCCAAAAATTGTAAAAATGTGTGGCAATAGCCCCAAGCAATACAACAAAAAAAGGAATGAAGTGGTAGGGGAATAATTGAAGTTGGCTCATCTAAAAGGTTGAGCCAACTTTTTTATTTGTGGCAATCAACAGTTGTATAAAACCAAGCTATCGTATGGGCTTTTCGTTGCAAGTTTTTTGTTCGTGCCTCACAAAAAAGCTTTCCACTGCAATCCCATGCCTTTAAGCAGTTGAATATAAATTGGGCAAAGCATAAAGCTTTTACAAGGTTCAATATTCTCTAGCTTTCTTCTCAGCAGAGTCTCACGAAGCTTAGAAAAGTGCGTTGGGTGGACTCTGATGTGGTGAGCCATGAAAAGTTGACGATTTGCTTATTTATTCTACTACATAATAAAAGCCCAATCCACATCCATAGCTAAACATGTGCGACGCAACCGCAGCTTAATAGCATGACAACTGCTTGTTACAAAAAAATTCTATATCATAGGAGTTCATTATTTTCACACTGCCCCAATTAAAACAGCATTACTGCAACTTTATAACTTTATTACCTAACAACCCTTTGCTGTATGAAGCCCATATTACCTGCTGCTATTAGTGAAAAATTTAAGTTTTGGAGTTTTGTGTCTATGTTTTTGTTGGTGTTTGTACATGGCTACAATTTACAAAATCGCTACCTGCAACCTTGGACGATGACTGAAGAACCTTTAACGGTAAACACATACTTACAATATTTTTTAGCCAATGGTATTTTTCGTTTTCGTATTCCAATGTTGTTTATTATTTCGGGCTACTTATATGCCCTACATGATGTGCAACCTTATGGTGTAAGAACAAAGAAAAGGCTACGCACATTATTGGTTCCTTATCTTATTTGGAGTGCTGTTGGTTTGGGTTTTACTTATTGTTTAGAGTTGTTTACTGTTACCAAATCGTTGGTGGCAAGTTCTCATCTAATGCAGATAGATGGCAAGCGAATGTTTCTACATCAATACAAATTGTTGGGATGGTTCTATTATTGGTTGGTAGCACCTGCATCTTATCAACTTTGGTTTATTAGGGTATTACTTATGTACAATATTGCTTACCCCGTTTTAAAATGGTTGGTAACAAATAAGTATGCCCAATGGGTATTCTTTCCCATAGCCATATTATTTTGGTTGGCTACATTTGGTTTATTTTTTATTGAAGGCGAAGGTTTATTATTTTTCTCGTTGGGTATTTATATGCAAAAAACAAATTTCAATATTATCCAGCCCAATAGATGGTTGAAGCCCCTGCCGTGGGCAATTATTTTTATCGTAGGTGCAGCTATTAAAACAAGATTGGCATTTGTAGGTTATCAAACTATGGGTAATTGGATGTATGCCATGGTTTTGCTACACAAGCTAATTGTTTTCTCTGGATTAGTAGCTGCTTGGTATGGCTGCAATGCCATAGTTACTTGGTGTATGCAGCGGCAATGGTTTGTTTGGCTTAGTGGGTTTGCATTTATCATTTATGCGTTACATGTGCCATTGGTTACTTATACCATTGATGGTATGCTGATGGTGTTGCACCATTTGCCACACAATCGGTTGATTAGTTTTATTGTATTGCCTTTGCTGATTATTGCTTTAAGTATTGTTGTGGGTGCATTACTAAGAAAAATTTTGCCAAAAGTTTATGGTGTATTAACTGGTGGCAGGGGTTTGTAGTTGCGGTTGTACATATTTTTTAAACACCCAATACCCAATAGCACCGCCAAAAGTGTTTTGTAGTAAATCATCAATATCGGCGTAGCCAACACCTACTATAAATTGTGTTACTTCAAAAGCCAAGCTTATTAAAAAAATAGTAAGCACCACTATTAAGCCAGTATTTAATTTTTTAAAAAGTAAGGGTAGTAGTATACCCATGGGTATAAAGCCAATAATATTACCACCTAAGTTGGCTACGGCTGACCAAAAACCTTTTTCGCCTCTTAGGTAAACTAATGTTGTTTTAAAAGGCATCAATACCATTTTCTTTTCGCCAGATTGTAAGTTGTGTAAGCCAAAATGTTTGGCTTGAGATAAAAAATGGTGAGGCTCTTTTAGCAAAATAAATTTTACAAGCAAAGCCATATAAAATATAAATGCTACCCAAAATATTTTGTTTGTTGTCGTGTACGTCATACTATGTTGCAAATTAAAATGATTTGAATAGGTGGCATAAAAAAAGACCTTCTTTTCAGAAAGTCTTTTTAATAAACAAGGTTTGTATTAGTTTATCCTAATGGTAATAATCTCGTATTTATCGTTTTGCTTTTTAAGCATTACAGTAATGTTGAACCCTTTGCCACCATTAGTAAGCTTACCAGCTATATACATAGTGCTACCCATTTCACGTTGGCTACTTAAGTCAAAATTTTTTATGCCATTATCGCTGTAAAAAGATTTTAAGGCAAAGCCCGCTTGGTTTTTACCCATATTTTTTACCTCGTCTTTCTCAGGTAATTTTAAATCAATAAAATTATCAAAGTAATTAGACACTTGTTCTGCACTGCCACTCTTTAATGCTTTAATAACATCAACAGTATCGCTTTTAGTACTAAACGACATTAATCCGCTAATTACAAAAGCAAAGAGTAAGAACTTTTTCATGATTGAATAATTTATAAATGATAGCTTGCTAAAAATATGCCAAAAACTAATTCAATTGAAAAGCAACTACCAACACGTGCTGTTAATTTTTTAAAAACGTTAGTTTTACAGCTATGAATAAGAAAACAATATTGATAATTATGGATGGATGGGGCATAGGAAAAAGCAAAGTAGCCGATGCCATCCAAAATGCAAACATTCCTTTTGTAAGTTCTTTATACAGTAAATATCCCAATACTACTCTTGTTACCTGTGGAGAAGCAGTTGGTTTGCCCGATGGACAAATGGGTAATAGCGAAGTGGGTCATCTTAACTTAGGTGCTGGCAGGGTAGTATATCAAGAGTTACAACGTATTAATGTAGCAATACGCAACGGCGAGCTTATTAATAACGCAGCATTGCTTGCATCCATTCATTACGCCAAACAAAATAGCAAACCATTGCATTTAGTGGGTTTGGTAAGTAATGGTGGTGTACATTCTCACATCAATCATTTAAAAGCGTTAGTGGATGTTTGTAAAGCCCAAGGTTTAACAGAAGTTTTTATCCATGCTTTTACCGATGGTAGAGATTGCGACCCCAAAAGTGGTTTGCATTTTATACAAGAGTTACAGCAACATTTACAAACCAGTGTTGGACAAATAGCCACCATTACTGGCAGATACTATGCTATGGATAGGGACAAACGCTGGGAAAGAATAAAATATGCATACGATGCTATGGTAAATGGTATAGGTGAGCAGAGTAACGATTTATTGCACTCCATAGAAACATCTTATGCCAGTAATACAACAGATGAATTTATCAAACCAATCATCAACGCAGGTCTCAAGGCTCACCATTCAAAAATAAAAGATGGCGATGCGGTTATCTGTTTCAATTTTCGTACAGACCGATGCCGTGAAATAACCCAAGCCTTAACACAGCAAGATTTTCATGAACAAAATATGTATAAAATGAACTTGCATTATACTACTATAACCGAGTACGATGCCAGCTACAATAACGTACATGTGATGTTTGAAACAGATAACCTGCACAATACCTTGGGTGAGGTATTGGCTGCACATGGAAAAAAACAAATTCGCATAGCCGAAACTGAGAAATACCCACACGTTACTTTCTTTTTTAGTGGTGGTAGAGAAAAAGCATTTACAGGCGAAACAAGAATGATTGTACCATCACCCAAAGTAGCTACATACGATTTGCAACCAGAAATGAGTGCAGTAGCCTTAACCGATGCACTGATACCTGAAATAGAAAAAGAAACCGAAGATTTTATTTGCCTCAATTATGCCAATGCAGATATGGTAGGGCATACAGGCGTTTTTAGTGCTGTAATAAAAGCAGTAGAAACGGTAGATGCATGTGTTGAAAGAGTAGTAACCACTGCCTTAAAATATGACTACACTATTTTTTTAACAGCCGACCATGGCAATGCAGATTATATGATAAACGATGATGGTAGCCCCAATACCCAACACTCACTAAACTTAGTGCCTTTGTTTGTGATAGATAACGAATGGAAAGGAATATTAAAAGCTGGAAAACTAGGTGATATTGCACCTACTATTCTTACGGTTATGGGTTTGCCCATTCCTAAAGAAATGACTGGAGAAATTTTGATGAACTAATTTTTCATTGAGAACTATTAGAGGAATCTTTTGAAAAAGTGAAGTAGTAGTTTTTAGGTAGCCAGCAGCAGAATAACTATTGAGCTTCGGTTGCGTCGCACATTTCATCATTTGCACTACTATTAAACAAATAAACCACCACAAAGACTACATGAACAAACAGCAACTGCACGATTTACTACTTACTAATCATACAATATTTATTAACATAATTGCAGCTTTAGACGAAACTAATTTCTGCCTACAAGTAACCAATAAATGGACACCAGCCCAACAAGCAGAACATATTCATAAGGCAGTAGCACCTGTAAATCAAGCCCTAAATTTGCCTTTGTTTGCTTTAGCAATAATGTTTGGAAAAGCCAACAGATCATCTAAAACCTACGAAGAATTGGTGGCTAAATACAAAAGTAAATTAGCAGCAGGTGGTAGGGCATCGGGTAGATTTATACCTAAACCTATTTACTATGTTCAAAAAAATAAATTGATGGAGAGGCTACAGAAAGATACCGCAGCATTATGCCAACTAACTATGGCTTTAAGTGAAATATCTTTAGACAAATACATTTTACCACACCCACTTTTAGGCAAGCTTACAATAAGAGAAATGCTTTATTTTACAGCCTATCATGTACAGCATCACCAACAATTGGTTACTGATATTGTAAACACAACAACGCTAAAAAATTAAGTTTAAAAATGAAAATCGTAAAGAAAATTTTACTAGCACTGCTTGCAGTATTTATTATCATTCAGTTTATACGCCCCACAAAAAATCAATCGAAAGATATTTCTGCCAACGATATTTCTAAACTGTACCCAGTACCAACCAATGTGCAAAATATTTTAACCAAAACTTGTATCGATTGCCATAGCAATAACACCAACTATCCTTGGTATAGTAATATACAGCCTGTAGCTTGGTGGTTAAACGACCATGTAAAAGATGGCAAACGAAAATTTAATTTTAGTGAGTTTGCCAGCTATCGAATAGCAAGGCAGTATAAAAAACTTGAGGAATGTATAGATGAAATAAAAGAAGGCGGCATGCCTTTAGAATCTTACACTTGGGTACATAAAAACGCTATACTTAATACTGAGGAAAAACAAATAATCACCTCTTGGTTTACTGCTGTGCATGATAGTATAAAGGCAAAATATCCTGCTGATAGTTTGGTAAGGAAAAAATAAGTATAACTTTTAAAATGTAATGGATTAAACTGCCTATTTGATAAAAGACAAATGCCAAAACAATGGTACCTTAATCATTTTACTTGGATTGCTTAATAGATATTCTTTAGCCTAAAATGTGCGACGCAACCGAAGCTAAATTTATATTCTAGGCTGGCTACATAAAAACTACTCCATTATTTACCAAACACTTTTTTACCATCGGCCCATGTAGCTATTACTTTTGTATTAAGTAGTTCGGCATCGGGGGCTTTCATTAAATCTGTATCGAGTAAAATAAAATCGGCTTTTTTGCCTACTTCTAAACTGCCCACTTCTTTTTCTAAAAAATTGGCTTTGGCAGCCCAAATCGTCATGCCACGTATGGCTTGCTCTCTACTCAAAGCATTCTCGTTTTGAAAACCATTGCTAGGAAAACCCTTGGCATCTTTACGCACCACAGCAGCAAAAAATGTTTTGAAGGGTGAAATATCTTCTACCGGAAAATCTGTACCTAATGGCAGCCAACCATTTTGCTGTAGCAATTGTAGGTAAGCATATGCACCTTTTAATCTTTCAGTTCCTAACCTATCGCCAGCCCAATACATATCGCTAGTGGCGTGTGTAGGTTGCACGCTAGGCACAATAGATGTTTTGCCAAACAAATTAAAGTCGTTTGTATTTACCACTTGGGCATGTTCTATACGCCAGCGTTTATCGTTTTTGCCTTGCAAATATTTATTATAAATGTTAAGCACCACACGGTTGGCACTATCGCCAATAGCATGGGTACACATTTGAAAATCGGTTTTTGCAAGCATAGCTGCTACCGAATCGAAATGGTTGTAACTGCTTAATAAAAAACCACCCCATTCTGGTTTATCGTTGTAGTGCTGCAGCAAGCAAGCTCCACGGCTGCCTAAAGCTCCATCGGCATACACTTTTATTCCTTTTACAAAAAGTTTGTTGGTTTTGTAAGGCCCTTTTGCCAAAAAGCGATTGTAATTGGCAGTATCATCGCTAAGCATTACATACATTTTCATGTTTAATTTACCCTCTTGTTGTAAGGCATCTATCATGGCTGCATCATTGTACATTAAACCACAATCGGTAATGGTGGTTAGTCCTTGGGCAAAGCAATTGGCTTGTGCCGCTAGTAACCATTTTTCATAATCACTTTTACTTGATGGCGGTATTTTTGATTTTACCAACTGCACAGCATTATCAATTAGCAAACCAGTTAGTTTGTTGTTTTTAGTTTCTATGGTGCCGCCAGCAAGAGTTTGGTTGGGTGCTATACCAGCTAACTGCAAAGCTTTGTTGTTGGCTATGGCAGCATGTCCATCTATACGTGTAAGTAAAATAGGGGTATTGGGATAGCGTTTATTCAGCTCTTCGTTGGTGGGAAATTGTTTGTTGGCAAATTTGTTTTGATCCCAGCCTCTGCCAATAAGCCATTGAGTCGTATCGGCAGTTTTTGTAAAATCGCTAACATGTTGTAGCACATCATCCCAAGTATTACAGCTATATAGTTGCACTTCAAATAGGCTTTTGCCATAACCTACAAAATGTGCATGAGCATCTATAAAACCTGGGTACATGACTTTACCTTCTGCATCAATCGTTTCTTTAGCTGTGTATTGTTTAAGTAACTCTTCGTTTTTACCAATGGCTACAATTTTACCATCTTTTATAGCTATGGCTTCTGCTGTAGTAAAGGCACTATCAACAGTGTAAATAGTAGCATGGTGTATAATAGTATCTACTTTATTAGAAGTGCAAGAGGCAAACAAAGCAATACCAGCAACAAAAAATATCTTTTTCATGCTGTAAAAATAGAGAAGAAATCGAAGCTTATTTCAGCAAATCGCAAGGCTTAAGACCAGTATGCTTTTTAAAAGCTGCCGAAAAGTGTGAGATGGAAGAATAACCCAATAATGCACTTACATCGGTAACGCTTAAACCCTTTTCGTACAAAAGGTATTTGGCGTGTTCCATACGTTGCTGTTGGTAAAAATCGAATATAGTAGTACCAAAGATTTCTTTAAATCCTTTCTTTAAATAACATTCGTTAATGGCTACTTTACGACTAAGTTCTTTAATGGTCAATGGGTCGCCAATATGCTTTAATAAAATATCTCTCGACTCATAAATTGCATTACGGCTACGTTCATCATCTAAAAACTTACAAGCAAAGCCTTCTTCTTTTTCATCTACCAAGCAGTCTAAACTGTATAACAACAGCTCATGCACTTTGGCATTAATGAAAATATTTTCTAAAGAGCCTGTGTAACTGTGGTTTAGTAACGCATCAAGCACATTTCTTTTTTTATTACAAAGTGGAAATGTTTTGGTAAATGCGTTGGGGTGTTTAAAAGCCAACACTTCGTCTTTACGGTTACTTAGCTTTACATTATGTGTAAATTGATATAGAAAACTTGCAGAAAAATGAAATGTAAATACATCTACTGTTTGCATTTTACCACTACAACTTTCAGTAGGCTTTTCG
>JAYVRD010000344.1:0-3512 GCA_043776595.1 Chitinophagaceae bacterium
TCGCATTAAAATTTTATCGTTACTGCCATTGGTTTTAAATTTTTCTGGTAGAGCTATCATAAACGTTGCAAAGTCTACATCTAAAAAAGGAGCCCTCAATTCTAAACTATTTGCCATGGCTGCCCTATCTGTTTTTACCAAAATATCACCTGGCATATAATCTTGCAAATCTTGCCTCATAGCTGCATCTACTGTGTTGTAAGGTGCGTTTATAAACTTGCTGTGGGTATAAAGAGTTTCGCCCAAACATATTTTTTGCAACTCAGTAAAACTAAAGTAACTATTTTGTTCTACATGCACATCGGTTACTAAATGATTACGGTAATGTGGGTTGCGTAATTTCTTTTTCCAATTTTTTAATAGGGAAACAAAGTCTTTGTTTTTTAATTGCACCAAGGGGTTGTACCAACTGCTATAGCCAGCAAATAATTCATCGCCAGCATCGCCTGTTAAAACTACTTTCAACTCCTTTGCAGCTTCTTTGCAAATTAGGTAAGTAGGTATGTTCGATGAATCTGCAAATGGCTCATCATACACTTTGCTCATTTCTACAAACCAATGAGCTATATCAAAATCATCGTGGTGTAGTTCTAAACCATGTGTATTGTACTTCTTTGCTATTTGCCTAGCATAAGGTAGTTCGTTTACTTCGCTACCAAACGAGAACGAAATGGTAGTGAGTTGTTTGCTATGGTGTTTTGCTGCCAATGCTGTAATGGTGCTGCTGTCTAAACCACCACTTAAAAATGTACCTACTGGCACATCGGCTACTAATTGTTGCTGCACACTTTTATCTAATAATCTATAACATTCTTCTTTGGCTTCTTCAAAACTAATATCCAATTGTTGCTGGGGCAAGTTCCAGTAACGCTCTATTTTTATTTCACCATTTTTATACACTAAAAAATGTGCTGGCGGTAGCACAAAAATATTTTTATAAATGCTATGGTGTGGGTGAACGTACAAGTGTTTTAAGTAGTGTGCAATCGATTCTGGATTTAGTTCAGGTTCTATTAAACCGCTTGCCAGTATGGCTTTCAGCTCACTTGCATATACTAGTTCATTATCTTTTGTAAGGGCGTAGTAAAAAGGTTTTTCGCCAAATCTATCTCTGGCAGCTATAAAAGTTTGGTTGGCTTCATCCCACAAACCAAAGGCAAACATGCCCTTTACTTTTTCTACAAATTGTGCTGCACCATAAGCATGATACAATGCTAAAATAACTTCAGTATCGCTGCTGGTTTTAAAAGGATAGCTAAGTTGTTGCTTCACTTCTTTATAGCCATAAAACTCTCCATTAAATACAAGGCAAGCTTGCTGGTTGCTGTACATGGGTTGGTCGCCAGTGCTTAAATCTATAATGCTCAAACGCCTATGCCCCAAAACACAATTTTCAAATACAGCAATACCATCACCATCTGGTCCACGATGGGCAATAGCATCAGTCATTTGCTTTACACTGTGTTTGTACCGCTGTACATTTTTTCCTATGATGCCTGCAATACCACACATAATTTTTAATTTTTGTAGCCAGCTATATTGCTACTATGAAGCTTCGGTGGCGTCGCACATTTTAAACTAAGAATATCTATTTAGCTTTTATCGAAGCGTATGTTAAACGTTTACGTTGTCAGGTTGAGCTTGTCGAAACCGATTCAAATATTCATCGCCTTCGACAAGCTCAGGCTGACAGTTTCATTGATTTTCAAAAACGCATATTTTAAACTACGCTATTGTAAAAGCTCCTCGTTGCCCAGAACGTACAAGTGTGCGACACAACGGCAGCTAAATATTTATTCTATAGCTGGCTTCCAAAGAAAAATTAATACAACTTATACTTTTCAACAATTACGTTGTCAAGCCTGAGCTTGTCGAAGGCAATTTATTTATTCATCGGTTTCGACAAGCTCAACCTGACAGCATTATAATTTATTCAACCACCACTTTCTTCTTCTTCTTAAACTCCATAAACACGCCTAAGACTAACAACGCTAGCATAAGCAAGCTGCAAATATTGGTTATCGTCCAGCCGAGTGCATGGCTTTTTGGCTCAAATTTAAAAACGATTTCATGTTCGCCTGCAGGCACTGGCATACCACGTAATACATAGTTTACTTTGGCGTGTGGCACTAGCTTTCCATCTAGGTAGGCGTTCCATCCACGATCGTAATACACTTCGCTAAATACTGCAAATTGTGGACTATTAGTTTTGCTTTTGTAGGTAGCTATATCGTTCTCATTTTTTATCAACAAAATGATATTGGCAGAGTCTGTAATGAAGCTACCTTTTACTATTTCTGCAAAAGAAGTTTCGGTTACTGCACTATCTTTTGTGTTTAACTTGGTAAGTGCAGTCATTACTGCCTGTGGCGTTTTTAAAACTTCTATATTTTTTACAAACCATGCAGCACCTAAAGCTGTTGGGTTGGGTGTAATTTGCAGCTTACCCTGATTGTTTTGGATAACATACTTTGTATTTAGCATGTTGATTACAGGCATACAATTAGGAAAATTGTACAACTGCTTTTCAATTAAATCTTGGTAAATACTCAATTTAGCTGGGTGGTAGCCGCCAATACTTTTATGAAAGTAGGAGGTAGGCATTGCCCCTTGGTTGAAAACAGAACCAATATCACCACTCGATAAATCTAACACACGGTAGTAGCTTTTATCTTTTAAAATTTCTGTATCTACTGGGCGTGGAGCAAAGCTGTTGGTGTATTCTTCTTTGTCTTTATAGTTACTGCTGTTTAGGTAGGTAGCATCTATTACTAAAACATCAATGAATGCTAAAACACCAATACTTGCAACTGCAACCACTGGTTTTATTTTGTTTTTAATAGCAGCCCATAATAAAGCTGCTGCTGCCAATACAAAAAGTAGGCTTCTCCCAATATCGCCTAAGGCTAATGATTTTCTGTCTTCTTTAATGGCACTGATTACTGGTTTTAAAGCTTCTTGTATTTGTGCTTTTTGTGTAGCATCGGGTATGGCAGCAATTTGTTTAGCCATGGCTTTATCGCCTTCGCTGCTAAAATCAAAACTCATATACATTAATAACGCCACAACAAAAATGCTGGCTACAACTATTAAACCTTGCTTGTATTTTTTCCATAATAAAGTAGGATCATTTGACTCAAATAAAACTTTGTTTAGAGATAATACGGCAAGCATGGAAAGTAATAAAGTTGGCACAACGATAATCATACTGGGTGCTCTAAATTTATTGTACATAGGTAAGTGGTCTAAGAAAAAAGCGTTAAAGCCCTCGAAGTATCCACCCCAACTCATCATAAAAGTTAAGGCAGTAGCTGCCAGAATCCACCACTTGTGTTTACCATTTAACACCACAAAACCAATCAATGCTAAAAAGCAAATGATAGCACCTAAATATGGTGGTCCACTTGTACCACCAATACCACCCCAATAAGTTCTTGGAAAAACTTCACCTGCTTCGTTTTGTCCTAAAAACGATGGAGCCACTTGCTGTTGCAAGCCTTGTGGTAATTGCT
>JAYVRD010000345.1:0-3511 GCA_043776595.1 Chitinophagaceae bacterium
GGTAAGCCCACTTGCAGAGAAAGTAGTACCACTACCAAATTTTATAATGGTTCCACCGCCAAATGCATTGCCTACAGTATAGCTTGTACCATTTACAGGGCTTGCACTTAAAGTGCTATTAGTACTGCGTACTACAAAATATCCATCTGCCGAAGCACTTGCAGTAAAACTGCCATTAATGGTGGTGGCAGCTGGTGTAAGTACTAAGGCAGTAGCTGGTGCTGTAGGTGCAGTACATACTGGAGGAGAAGTAGTAGAAGTATTGCCTGTAAGTGGAGCAGTTGTAAAATACAATGGACCGCCACCACAATTGCTATTTAATGCAAACACAAAAAAGTAATACGTAGTACCAGCAGCCAAGCTACTTGCAGTAAAGGTAGTACCAGCTTTTCTATCAACTACTACACCATTACCCAATACATCATCTGTATTGTACACTGTGCCATTTGCAGGCAAAGTATTTAAAGTATTGGTGTTACTGCGTACAATTAAGTATTCATCTGCAGCAGGTACAGCTGCTGTAAAACTGCCATTGATAGAAGCAATGGTTTGTCCGCTAAAAGACAAGGCAGTTGGTTGTGCTGTAGGTGCAGCACAGGCTACACCACTATAGCCCGTCCATACAATATCATCTATGGCTATTCTTAGGGCTGCTGTTGTTTGCTTTATTTCTATATTAAAATTACCCGATATATTGATGTTGTTGATGGTAGCGGTTTGCACTACATCTTGGGTTAAGCCAGTAATAGTGCTAACTAAATTTCCATTTATTCTTACTTCTATTACAGCACCAGTACCTGTAAATATTTGTTTGTATTTAAATGTAAGATTGCCAATACCGTTGGGTATGCCATTGCAAGTAACAGCACCCACACGTGGGCCAATAGCAGCAGCAGTAATGGTTTGGTCGGTTCTTGCATCGGTTGCTTGCCAACCTAGTCCATTATCACCTGTCCAGTTTCTGGTACTGTAAGATGAAGGAGTAGTAGTAGGAATATTGGTAAACGTTTCTGTACCCTGTGCAAAAGTTGAAATAGCGGATACCGTTAGTAATAACAGTAGTAATATTCGTTTCATAAGCAAAAAATTAATCGGCTAAGTTAATTGTATTCAACCATGTGTTGCGTATCTGACTATTTAGTTTTCATTAAATAAAATGGATTATCACATTTTTTGATAAATAATTGAATTGAATAAGCGTATTATAATGGAGAAAATGGCAATAAGCGTTATCTCAATTCAGCTAGCCAACAGGCATATTTTGGTAGTTTAAATTTGTTGTGCCAAAAAGCCATATCCGTTACCAATTCACTACGTAAAGGTTTACTCCAGTCGGTTGGTATGCCATATTTATTCTGGGTATTTTGTAAATGCTGTAGCGATACCAATGCAAACGCATGAATACATGCCATCCGCCTAATGGTTCTTTTCTTTTTGCTGTTGGGAGCATTGCAAGCCAAAATATTTTGGTGCAGTTTGGCACATTCTTTTAAAAATATTGCTTTGGCATTTGTCATGGTAGCTGCTTTTCTTACAATGGTAAAAACGCCATCTTCTCTGTCTTTAAACGCATCGAATAAGTCGTTTACAATTTGCCCCACAAAACCACTTTGATAAATAAACTGTTTATCCTCAGCCGTCCAATCTTCATCGATAATACTTGCCCATAGCAAACTGCTATTGCCACACTTTTCTTGCGAAATATGTAATATCTCTTCCAATGATATGTTGTGGTGTAGTTGTCTTGCCGAAATTACTTGCCATTCAATTGCTAGCCGTAAAGCATCTTCATACACTTTAGTAGGTTGCCAGTAATGTCTTAGCTCATCATCCAAGGCAAAAATGAGTTTTATTTTAGGGGTTTGTAATTCGACAGCTAGGGTTCTGTTCAGTATCTCAAAATAGTGTTCTTTCTCCCAATCTTCTTCATCAATCAAATCATCGTACAAAGTAGCCATGGCAGAAATAATAGCCAATCGTTGGCTTTCTTTTTCAGTAAGCCTTCTCCCTTTAATACATAGATAATTTTCGCAGTTTACAATATGATTAAATAACGGATAGTAAAAATCAACCTTCTTTTTTTCCTTTTTAGAGAGTGGGTAATTCAATGCAGCACAATGCTTATCTACGATTGGTTTTAGAAAATTTTTCATAAAACGCAACTGCCTATAAGCACTCAAGCCATAATCGGCTGCATAACTTGCTAAACCAAAATAATTCACGCTGGCAAGATAAGTTTACTTATACAATTTTCCTTTTTACCGATTTCAATAATCGTTTCAAGATCCAATGGTTATTTTTCCATCGTCCTATTTTAAACAACATGAAACAAAAAAACATAAGCATACTTCTTTTGGTAATAACAGTAGTAATTATTGCACAAGCATTTACTATGATAAGCCAGCCTAGTTGGAAGAACTTAAAAGTATTACCACAAAATATTACCCACGACAGCTTAGATGGCTTAATGGATGAATACAAATATGCCCTTACGGTACGGTGCAATTATTGTCATGCAGCATCTAAAGAAAATCCACGCCGTATGGATATGGCAAGCGAAGACAATCCTAAAAAAGAAATAGCTAGGAATATGATACGAATGACCAACCAGATAAATCAACAATTTATTACACTTATTCCTCATGCTGATACTACAAAACTACAAATAGTTACTTGCAACACTTGCCACAGGGGAAAGGCAAAACCCGATATGAAATAATATTATTCCGCTTCTCGTACTCTTAACAAACCTTTTACGCATAAAAGCAGCAAATGCTGCAGTTATATGCTGTATATTTGCATTCTGTTCAATCAATTACTACACTACGCCTAACCAGCGTTTATAGTTTAACCAACTTCACTAACGTACTTGCCAGTAACATTTTTAGGGGGATATTGGGGGGATTTATTTATTAGAAAAATTGAAAGACTATGAACAGCAATGTAACAAAGAAAGTTGTGCTTTTGGGTGCAGAAGAACTGCAACAATTAACAACAGAAGTAAAAGAAACAGTAGCAACAGACAAAAGGCTTTTTTCAGCTGCAGAATTGTGGCAAATTCAACGACAAATGAAAACAGCCAGCCGCCAAAATAAAAGGTGGACGCTAAACTGATAAAATTTTAAATCCCACCATACCATATGGTGGGATTTTTTTGTACCTAATAGTTTTGTAGCTACTAGGCTATTATTTAACTGTAGTTGAAATAGATTACACAGTAAGTTTCCATACTATAATGGTGGCATTTAAAAACTTGAGTTAGAGGAAATAGGTAGAAACTATGATGAATGTTGCCTTGTCAGTTAACCCACTATAAAATACTCTTTACATCCATTGTAAGTATTAAGGGGGAGCCCTTGCGGGTAACCAATATTTTTACATCTTCTCGAATGTTTTGCAGCATTATTTTGTATATCTGTATGTTGTGAGAGAAATTATTATCTACTGCAAATACAATATCTCCAGGCAAAAAACCAGCTTTATCTGCTGGAGAACCTTTCATTACATCTCC
>JAYVRD010000346.1:0-3511 GCA_043776595.1 Chitinophagaceae bacterium
TTTTGTAAAGATGGTATCAACAATTTTATTGTAAACAACAATAACAATGCTGTAAACCACAATGCAACAGGTACTAAAGCAGCAGTTAATTACGATGTAGTTATAGATGCACATTCATCTACTACTTTTAAACTACGTTTATGCAACAACAAACCATCAGACCCATTTAAAGATTTTGATAATATTTTCTCTGCAAGAAAAAATGAAACTGATGCGTTTTATAATGACATCCAAAATAACATTACCAATGATGATGAAAAACTAGTACAGCGTCAAGCCTTTGCTGGTATGCTTTGGAGCAAACAATTTTATTACTACGATATTGATAAATGGCTAAAAGGAGATAGTAACCAACCTGCCCCACCAACAGAGAGATTAACTGGCAGAAACAGCAGTTGGCAACATCTCAGTAATGTAGCTATTATTTCAATGCCAGATAAATGGGAGTATCCTTGGTATGCCAGTTGGGATTTAGCTTTTCATTGTATTACCCTTGCCATGGTGGATGCCCAATTTGCAAAAAAACAATTGATGCTTCTCACCAAAGTTTGGTACATGCACCCCAATGGGCAACTGCCTGCATACGAATGGAATTTTGGCGATGTAAATCCACCTGTACATGCTTGGTCAGCCTTTAGGGTTTTTAAAATAGACGAGCAACAAAACGGCAAACCCGATATTGCTTTTTTAGAAACAGTATATCATAAGCTGCTACTCAACTTTACTTGGTGGGTTAATAGAAAAGATGAAGGTGGTAACAATATTTTTGAAGGTGGTTTTTTAGGCTTAGACAATATTGGTGTGTTTGATAGAAGCAATGCATTGCCCACTGGTGGCTACATAGAGCAAGCAGATGGCACTAGTTGGATGGCTATGTATTGCCTAAACCTAATGCGTATTGCCTTAGAGTTAGCACAGTACAATAATGTGTACGAGGATATGGCAACCAAGTTTTTTGAGCACTTTTTATATATAGCCAAAGCCATAGATAATTTAGGAGATGATAGCAAAGGTTTATGGGATGATATAGATGGTTTCTTTTACGATCAATTGCATTTGCCCAATGGCAGTGTACCGTTAAAAGTAAGAAGCATGGTGGGTTTAATACCATTGTTTGCAGTAGAAGTATTTGACCACGAAATACTGATGAAACTGCCCAACTTTACCAGGCGTTTGCAATGGTTGTATAATAATAAGCCAGAGTTGGCTAGCCTAGTATCGCGTTGGAATGTAACTGGTAATGATGAAAAACATTTGCTTAGTTTATTACGTGGACATCGCATGAAAAAAATATTAGCAAAGCTATTAGATGAAACAGAATTTTTAGGTGAGCATGGTATTCGTTCTGTTTCTAAATTTCATCAAAATAACCCATACGAATTTTTTGTACAAGACAAACGATTTGCTGTAAACTACACTCCTGCAGAAAGTGATAGTAATATGTTTGGGGGTAATAGCAATTGGCGTGGACCCATTTGGATGCCAATGAATTTTTTAATTGTAGAAAGCCTACAACGTTTTTATTTTTATTATGGAGATGATTTTAAAGTAGAATGCCCAGTTGGTAGCAACAATTTTTTAAACTTAAATCAAGTAGCTGCAGAACTTAGTAAACGCCTTACCCATTTATTTTTAAAAGATGAAAACGGAAGAAGAGCTTTTAATGGTACTAATGATAAACTGCAAAACGACCCCCATTTTAAAGACTATATTTTATTTTACGAATACTTTAATGGAGACAATGGCAAAGGTGTAGGTGCTAGCCATCAAACAGGCTGGACGGGGCTTGTAGCAAAATTATTACAACCTAGGTAGCTATATAAAAGTTAGGTAGGTTATAAAATATTATTCCAAAAATTACTTGTACTTTATTTTGTACCCCAGAATAATAATTGCCAATATTAATGTAATACCATTGGCAATAGTTACTGGCAAGTTGCTACTAAGCAAGCCAAATATCAACCACAACAATGTACCCAAAGTAAACAAGCTATACATTGATAACGAAATGCCTTTAGTATTTTTTGTTTTAATAGTTTGTAAAGCCTGTGGCAAAAAAGATGTAGTGGTACATACGGCCGCTGCTAGCCCAACAATGGTAATATTATCCATAAAATAGTTATGATGATTATTAAAAACAAAACCTCACATTCTTTTCAGTTGTGAGGTTTTGATTATGTAAAGAATACTTTAAAACCATTTAAGAAATTAAACCAGCAAAATGCTTTACTGTACGTACTAATTGGCTTACATAGCTCATTTCATTATCGTACCAGCTTACAGTTTTTACAATTTGTGTATCGCCAACAGTAATAACTTTTGTTTGTGTAGCATCAAACAAACTACCAAAATGTGTACCTATAATATCGGTGCTTACAATTTCGTCTTCATTGTATCCAAAGCTTTCGTTAGCTGCAGCTTTCATAGCAGCATTTACTTCCTCTACGGTTACTTTTTTGCCAAGCACACTTACAAGTTCAGTTAAGCTACCAGTAATAACAGGCACACGTTGGGCACCACCATCTAATTTGCCTTTTAACTCTGGCAATACTAAACCAATGGCTTTTGCAGCACCAGTAGTGTTGGGTACAATGTTTTGTGCAGCAGCCCTTGCCCTACGCAAATCCCCTTTAGGGTGTGGGGCGTCTAAAGTATTTTGGTCGTTGGTATAAGCATGTATGGTAGTCATGCTACCAGCTTTAATTTCATAGTTGTCGCTCAATACTTTAGCCATTGGGGCTAAGCAGTTGGTAGTACAACTAGCACAGCTAATAATGGTTTCGCTACCATCTAAAATGGCATGGTTTACATTAAATACTACTGTTTTTAAATCTCCAGTAGCAGGTGCACTAATTACTACACGTTTAGCACCAGCTTTTATATGTGCAGCAGCTTTATCAGCATCGGCAAAAAAGCCAGTGCTTTCAATTACTACATCCACTCCATGACTACCCCAAGGTATTTGTGCAGGGTCTTTTTGAGCATATATCCTTACAGTATTACCATTTACTACAATGGAGTCTTCGGTAGCAGTAACGGTTTCATTAAAACGTCCTTGGGCACTATCGTACTTTAACAAGTGAGCCAATACAGCTGGAGAAGTAAGGTCGTTAATAGCAACCACATCAATACCTTCCATGTTATGAATTTGGCGAAAAACCAAACGGCCTATTCTTCCAAAACCGTTGATAGCAACTTTAACCATTGTAAATAAGTTTAGTAATTAAAAAATTTGCAAGCGGGGCAAAAGTAAAGTTTTCGCCCAAACTTTAGCTTTCGATATTAGCAAGTTGTTTTTTTGGTAACCAGCAGTAGAATATCTGTTACGCTGCGGTTGCGTCGCACATGTTAGGCTTTAGGAAGTTTATTGAGCTAAAACCAAAAAAATTTTGGCTTCAAACTATTGGACTTCTATATTTGCACCCCGATTAACATTGATGGAGCGTTGGTCAAGGGGTTAAGACACCTCCCTTTCACGGAGGAATCACGGGTTCGATTCCCGTACGCTCTA
>JAYVRD010000347.1:0-3505 GCA_043776595.1 Chitinophagaceae bacterium
TGCGACGCAACCGCAGCTTAATAGTTATTCTATAGCTGGTCAACAAAAAATCTACGCTACTTTTAATAAACTTATTTTGCTTTTGCCAAACATGCGTTCTGCATAATCTAGGGTTACGTTTAGTTCGGTTTCTCCTTTGCCAGGCATTTCAAACATAGCATCTGTTAAAATGCTTTCGCATATACTGCGTAAACCTCTAGCACCCAATTTGTATTCTAAAGCTTTTACCACCATAAAATCTAATACATCAGTTTCTATGGTTAGTGCTATACCTTCTAGTTCAAAGAGGCGTTTGTATTGCTTCATTAACGAGTTTTTAGGCTCGGTTAAAATGTTGCGTAACGTTTCGGCATCTAATGGATCTAGGTGTGTAACTACTGGCAATCGTCCCAATAATTCTGGTATCAATCCAAAGCCTTTTAAATCTTGTGCATTGATGAATTGCAGCAAATTTTTACGCTGCATTTCCTGCATTTCTTTGTTTACATTAAAGCCTATAGCATTGGTGTTTACCCTGCGAGCAATTACTTTATCAATACCGTCAAAAGCACCACCACATATAAAAAGGATGTTTTTAGTATCTACTTTAATCATTTTTTGCTCCGGATGTTTTCTACCCCCTTGTGGTGGTACCAAAACTTCTGTTCCTTCTAGCATTTTTAATAAGCCTTGTTGTACACCTTCTCCACTTACATCTCTTGTTATAGATGGGTTATCTCCTTTACGGGCTATTTTGTCTATTTCATCTACATATACTATTCCACGTTCGGCAGCACTCACATCGTAGTTACAATTTTGTAGCAAACGGGTAAGCATACTTTCTACATCTTCGCCCACATAACCAGCTTCGGTAAACACCGTTGCATCTACAATAGCAAAAGGTACATTTAGCATACGGGCTATACTTTTTGCTAGTAAGGTTTTACCTGTACCAGTTTCGCCCACCATAATAATGTTGCTTTTCTCTATTTCAACATCGTCTTGTACGCTACTTTTTTGTAAAATTCTTTTGTAGTGATTGTAAACGGCTACAGATAAAATTTTCTTAGCATCATCTTGGCCAATTACGTAATCATCCAGAAACTTCTTTATTTCTTGGGGCTTGCGTACAGTAAGTTTAAAATTAGACGCAGTAGCAGGATTGTCTTGCTTAATATTTAATTCTTGAGCAATAATTTCTTGGGCGTGTTCTACACAGTTTTCACAAATATGTCCTTCTTGCCCAGCAATAAGTATTTTAACCTCATCTCGGCTTCTTCCACAAAATGAACAATGTAAGTGTGTTTGCTTGGGCATATCTTAATATTTTTCTAACTAGGGTTTAAAACAGCGTTAAGTTTTCAACAAAAAATTCAAATACTGTAGCCATTTTACAGTAGCAAAAGGATACAAATCTACGTATCCCTGTCAAAACATGAGTTAAACTTGCCTTTAAAACGTATAAAGCAGCTTTTTCTTACCCATAATCCACTATATTTTTTCTAAAATACCATCTACTATGCCATAAATCACTGCTTCGTTGGCATCCATCCAATAGTCACGGTCAAAGTCTTTTAAAATTTGTTCTACTGTTTTGCCACAGTTTTCAGCCAATATCTTAGCACCCATCAATTTGGTTTTTTCTATTTGTATGGCTTGTATTTCAATATCGGCACTAGTAGCTTGGTAGTAACCACCAAGGCTAGGCTGGTGAATCATCACCTCTCCATGTGGGTAAATAAAACGCCTACCCTTTGTACCCACACTCAACAAGATACTACCCATACTTGCTGCCAAGCCCATGCAAATGGTACTTACAGGCGATGAAATCATTTGAATAGTATCGTACAATACAAAACCACTACTTACCACACCACCTGGGCTGTTGATGTACAGTTTAATTTCTTCACCAGGTTTATCGGCTTCCAATAATAAAATTTTGCTTACCACCTCACGTATGGTTTTGTCTTCTACAGCACCCCATAAGTACACAGCACGTTTTTCAAAAAATAGGGCTTCCATTTTCTTCATCATGCCAGCACTAAGTTGTTCTTGCTTCTCTTCTTTAGGAGTTTCTTTTTCTTCTTCCTCGTCGTTCATCCAAGTATTTAAAACAAATTTACTTTGTATCATTTTATAAAATTTATGTAATAATTATTTATTGAGCTAGCTTTTGTAGTGCTATTCAACTTCAGTTGCGTCGCACATGTTTAGCTTTAGAATATCTATTGGGCTTTTGCCCACCATATTTTTAAAAAACGCCAGAAGCAGAGCAAAGAGGCGAGGAAAAAATTAACCTCTTCTTTACCCTTAACGCTTCTAGCAAATATTTCAATATTATTGAAGGTTGGCTGTTGTTAGTTGGTAGTATACAGCATCTAGTACCTATAAACCACCAACCACTAACTCCCAACTTTCTTAATCCTTCTTTTCCTTTTTAGGATTGGTAAACAATACTTCATCTACCAAACCATATTCTTTAGCCTCAGTAGATGTCATCCATAAATCACGGTCGCTATCAATAGCTATTTGTGCAGCATCTTTACCAGTATGATATGCTGTTATGGCATACAATTCGGCTTTTAGTTTTTTTATTTCTCTAGCAGTTATACCAATATCCGATGCTTGACCACCTATAGCACCACTAGGTTGGTGTATCATTACACGACTATGTTTTAATGCGGTACGCTTGCCCTTTACACCAGCACAAAGCAAAATTTGTCCCATGCTTGCTGCCATACCTGTACATATTGTACTTACTTCTGGACTTATAAATTGCATGGTGTCGTAAATGCCCAAACCTGCATATACGCTACCACCTGGGCTGTTGATATACATCTGTATATCACGGGTTCTATCTACGCTTTCTAAAAACAACAGCTGTGCAGTAATAATGTTGGCTACATAATCATTAATGCCTTCGCCTAAGAAAATAATACGATCCATCATCAATCTACTGAACACATCCATTTGTGCAATGTTCATGGGGCGTTCTTCTATAATATATGGCGTAAGGTTGCTGGGGTTAAAATGTGCCTGATAGTTATGTAAACTAGCACTACTAATACCTTTATGCTTTACGGCATATTGCTGAAATTCCTTTTCAATATTCATCCAATAAAATTTTATGGCGTTGAAGATAGTGGTTTTGCCTTAGTGGCAAAATATGCGTAATCCAAATATTGTGCAAAGGATTTTTTACAGACAATTGGGCAGGTGGAAGAATGTTGGTGGTTGATGGTTGGCAGTTGGTTGGTGGATGTGCAGTTGTGCAAAAGGATGAATTCGTTACTTGGATAATTTGCTAAATAGATATTCATAGCTTAACATGTGCGACGCAACCGCAGCTAAATTTATATTCTTCAGCTCGTTCCCCAATCTAAAAATAAAATTACATTTTCCTTTTAGATTGCTTCACTACGTTCGCAATTATACTAAAATGCTTTAATAATTCCGAATTTAAAATTCAACGTTGTCATTAGTCTTCCTTTTTGAGTATTAAAGTTTTTAAAGAAGTTGTATATGG
>JAYVRD010000348.1:0-3490 GCA_043776595.1 Chitinophagaceae bacterium
CAGTTCTCCCCTTGCCAAAGCAGGTTTAAAAATATTGCTTGCATCTAAACTACCACTTGCACCACCTGCACCAACTATGGTATGTATTTCATCAATAAACAAAATAACGTCTCGGTTTTTCTCCAGCTCATTCATAATGGCTTTCATCCTTTCTTCAAACTGTCCACGATATTTGGTACCAGCTACCAATGCAGCAAGGTCTAAGCTTATTACTCTTTTATCAAATAAAACCCTGCTTACTTTACGTTGTACTATACGTAAGGCCAAACCTTCTACTATAGCGGTTTTACCTACACCAGGTTCTCCAATTAAAATGGGATTGTTCTTTTTTCTTCTAGATAAAATTTGCGAAACCCTTTCAATTTCTGCTTCTCTACCAACAATCGGGTCAAGGGTGTTATTTTCTGCCAGTTTAGTAATGTCTCTTCCAAAATTATCCAGCACAGGCGTTTTACTTTTTGCACCAGTACCTTGCTTGGCTGTGCCACCGCCTTTGGATTGCTGAAAGCCACCAGCTCGTTTTTCATCATCAAAATCATCGTCGTCGTTATCAGCAAAGTCTGCTTTAGGGCTTGGGTTGGTACTTACCATACCCAATTCGTTTCTAAAAATATCGTAGTCCACATCAAATTGATTTAAAATTTGCGTGGCAATATTTTCTTTATTCTTTAAAATACTAAGTAGCAAATGTTCTGTTTCTACAAGCGGACTTTTTAAAGCCTTAGCTTCTAAAACGGTTACTCTTATTACTTTTTCTGCCTGCTTTGTAAGAGGCAGGCTATTAATGTTGGCAATGTTTTTTCCTGTTTTATCTTTTACTGCCAGTTCAATTTCTTTACGGAGTTCATACAAATCAACGTTTAATTGTTTTAAAACTTTGATTGCAATATTTTCTCCATCTCTAATTAAACCCAAGAGTAAATGTTCAGTGCCAATAAAATCATTTCCTAACCGCAAAGCTTCTTCTCTGCTAAAGGAAATAATTTCTTTTACTTGTGCTGAAAAATTATTATCCATATTTAATTGGCTTTATACAATGATAACGAATATTTTTGACCGAAGTTATAGTGCTTTTATGCACATTTGTTAATGAATATACGAGACTATGCAAGTCAAAGTTGATACCAAAGAAAAATTTACGTCAATAACACCCATCGAGCCTCATATTTATGACAACATGGCTGCTGAATTGGCTGCTACATGCAACAAGGTTTTAGAGGGTGATGTAAAGAATCTTATCCTCAATTTGCAGGCAGTAAGTACTGTGGATGATGAAGTGGCAAAAACCATTGCTCAACTTCAACAACAATTTTATGATGCGAATAATAGTTTTGTGATTTGCGAAATAAAAACATCAGTAGAAGAAACTTTTGAAAAGTTGGAACTGCTAGAATTGTTAAATGCTACGCCTACAGAAAGTGAAGCTTGGGATATAGTGCAAATGGAAGAAATAGAACGTGAACTAATGGATGGTGATAACGTTGCATTTGGTGATGATTAGTTTTTTATAGCCAGCTTTTGAATAAAAATTAAACAGCGGTTGCGTCGCACATTTCATCTTTTTACTACTATTAAGCAACAGAGTATAACTTTCAATTTTAAAATTAACAATTACTAAAATAAATGTTTGCAGTAACTATTCTTGGCAATAACTCAGCAATACCTGCTTACAACAGGCACCCAACTGCACAAGTAGTTACCCTAAACGATGAATTGTTTTTAATAGACTGTGGCGAAGGCACACAAATGCAAATGGCTACATACAAAATACGCCGTAGCAAAATCAATCACATTTTCATCTCTCACCTTCATGGCGATCATTACTTTGGATTAATAGGACTACTAACTAGCATGGGATTAATGGGGCGAACGGAACCCTTGCATCTATATGCCACTGCTGGTCTTAAAGACATCATTAACCTGCAACTAAAAGTAGCAAATACTGCTTTGCCTTTTTTATTAAATTTTTATCCTTTAGAAAAGGAAGGATTAATTGTAGATAATAATAAATTTAGTGTGGAATGTTTTAGTACGCAACATCGAATTCCATGTTGGGGGTTTATCATTAAAGAAAAAAAGCAGCCTAGAAAAATTAATAAACTTACCATTAACCAATTCGATATTCCTACGGCGTTTTACAACCAATTAAAAAATGGCGAAGACTATAACGCTAAAGATGGTACAGTTATTAAAAATGAAATGGTAACCATTGCCAACACACCAGCTAAAAGCTATGCTTTTTGTGCCGATACAGTTTACGATGAAAGCATCATACCCAAAATAAGTAATGCTACCTTAATATACCACGAAACTACTTATTTAAAAGACTTACACGAACGTGCTGCTGCACGTTTTCACTGCACTACTGTTCAAGCTGCCAGCATTGCACAAAAAGCTTATGCAGCCAAATTACTCATTGGTCATTTTAGTAGCAAGTACGAAGAATTGGATTTGTTTTTAGAAGAAGCCCAATCTGTTTTTGAAAATACCGAACTAGCAATTGAAGGGGTAACTTTTAGAATATAATTTTTCGCAGTTATAGCCAAATAGAAATCCAAAGTTTAAAATGTGCGACGCAACTGCTGCCAAATTAATATACCGCAGTTGGCTACAACAACGCTCCTTTATCTACTTACTTTCAACTCCATTCCTTACTTTTATACAATGAACAGAGAAGAAAAATTTATGCAAGAAGCCATTAAGCTTAGCCATGAAGGAATGTTGAGTAACAGTGGTGGACCCTTTGGCTGTGTGGTGGTAAAAGGAAACGAAATTGTGGGTAGGGGATGTAATAAAGTAACCAGTACCAACGATCCTACAGCCCATGCAGAAGTAACTGCTATAAGAGATGCTTGCAAAAACCTAAACACATTTCAATTAGAGGGCTGCGAAATTTATACATCTTGTGAGCCTTGCCCTATGTGTATGGGTGCTATTTATTGGGCACGCCCAAGCAAAGTGTATTATGCCAACACCAGAAACGATGCTGCTAATATTGGTTTTGACGATAGCATGATTTATGAAGAACTAACTGCACCACTTTCCAACAGAAAAATAGCTATTGAATGTATAGGACGTGATGAAGCCCTGAAAGTTTTTAACGAATGGAATAGTAAGCAGGATAAAACTGAATATTAATGAGTATTACCCCACAGCAATTGGTAAAGGGTTATCAAATGCAAGCACACCCCGAAGGTGGTTTTTTTAAAGAACTATACCGTAGTGATGAAAGCATACCCTTTGGCTCGTTGCCAGAGCGTTTTGATGGAAGCCGAAGTTTAAGTACTGCTATTTTCTTTTTGTTAGAGAAAGGAAATTTTTCTGCCTTTCATCGTATTAAAAGCGATGAGTGTTGGCACTTTTATGCAGGGCAACCTTTGTTAGTGCATATATTGTATAATGATGGTGAATTACAAACCATAAAGCTGGGCAGTAACCCCCTAAATAAAGAAAGTTTTTTTGCTGTAGTGCCCGCCACTTGTTGGTTTGC
>JAYVRD010000349.1:0-13631 GCA_043776595.1 Chitinophagaceae bacterium
CATTAGTTGCCTAGCATTTGCTAGTATTGGTATGATTATTACACCAGGTGGTATTGGTGCATATGCCTACTTATTGGCTAAAACTTTACAGTTACAAAACCCATCCATAGATTACCCAATTGGTTATGCCAATGGCACACTACAGTGGTTTGCCCAATGTATTATAGTAATTGTAGTGGGTTTTATTTGCATGGGTATTTTGCCTTGGTACAATAAAAAAAGAGAAAAAGAATTATTGAGTCGGCAGTAGAATATCTATTTAGCTGTGGTTGCGTCGCACATGTTTAGCTATAGTTATCTATTTGGCTTTTATAGAAGCGTAGAAGAAGATGTTTGGAGTTATATGTTGGAATTGTTTAGGCTTTCAAATTTTAAACGCTTTAAACAGTATAAAGCTGTCAGCCTGAGCTTGTCGAAGGCGATTACTAAAAAAAATTCTATGATAATCGGTTTCCACAAGCTCCTTATAACCTGTGTTTCTTTATAATTCTTCCTCTTCTCAAAAATCAAAAGTATAAACAACTACAATTTTAATCCTCACATGAAACAAACACAAGCCATCGAAAAAAAGATATTTACCCTACCAAAATTAATAGCCCAAGTAGCATCTTGGAGGGTTACTAGCAAAACCATTTCATTTACCAATGGTTGCTTTGATATTCTGCACGAAGGGCATATTTTTTCTTTATCGCAAGCAGCCAAAGAAGCTGATTATTTAATTGTGGGTGTAAACAGCGATGCAAGTACACAACGCCAAGGCAAAGGTCCAGAACGACCTATTAATAATCAACACAGCCGTAGTTTATTATTAGCAAATTTAGCCATTGTAGATGCTGTGGTTATTTTTGAAGAAGACACACCGTACAATTTAATTTCTACTATACTACCCAATGTATTGGTAAAAGGCGGTGACTATACTATTGAGCAAATTGTAGGAGCTAAAGAAGTAATAGCAAATGGTGGACAAGTTGTAATAAATCCAATACTACAAGGGTTTAGTACCACAGGTATTGTAGAAAAGTTGAGACGATTGTAACTTATCTAAACTTAACATTACCTATTCTCTCTCTTTCTTATTTTTGGAATTATTGATTAATCCGCCATGAGCAAAAAACATTTTATTCAAAGAGATATAAGCTGGTTAAGTTTTAACGCCAGGGTTTTACAAGAAGCCAACGATAGCAGCGTTTCCTTGCCCCAACGTATTCGATTCTTAGGTATATTTTCTAATAACCTTGATGAGTTTTTTAGAGTACGAGTTGCCACCCTAAAACGCATGGTAGAATTTGCAGAAAAACGCAAGAAACTAAACATGCACATGGAAGAAGCCCCACAAACTATTTTAGACGATATACAGCGTGTTGTATTGCAACAGCAAAATGAGTTTGATAGAATTTGGAAAAGCATACTTGCTGAAATGAAAAAGGAAAAAGTTTTTTTGGTAAATGAAAAACAACTTTCCAAAGAGCAACAAAAATTTGTACTCAATTATTTTGATGAACAAGTACGCAGCAATGTTATTCCTTTAATGATTGAAACGCTACCACAGCTACCCTACTTAAGAGATAAAAGTATTTACCTCGGTGTGGTAATGCGAAAAAAAGATTCTGCCTACGATCAGAAATATGCGTTAATAGAAGTACCAGCAAAAGCAATTGGACGATTTATTAAACTACCATCAAAAGATGGCGAGCAGCATATTATTTTGCTTGAAGACATTATACGTTTTAACCTGCCAAACATCTTTTCCTATTTTGGATATGATTATTTTGATGCCCATGTTTTTAAAGTAACCAAAGATGCCGAGATAGATTTAGATAGCGATGTTAGCACCAGCTTTGTACAAAAAATGGAGAAGGGTTTAAAGAATCGTAGAAAGGGAAAACCTGTACGTTTTGTATATGATAAAGAAATGGATGCTGGATTATTAGAATTCTTAATTCGCAAACTTAGCCTATCTAAAAAAAGTAATTTGTTGCCCGGTGGTCGCATACACAACTTTAGGCATTTCATGGATTTTCCAGATGTGTTTACCACAAAAAATGTACGCAGGCAGCCGTTTACGCACCCTGCATTACAAAACACATTACGTGTTACTGATGTAATTATTGGTAAAGATGTAATGCTCCATTTTCCCTATCATTCCTTCAACACAGTAATTGATTTGCTGCGTGAAGCAGCCATAGACCCTGATGTTGTTTCTATTAAAATAACTGCTTATCGCTTGGCAGAAAATTCTAAAATAATTAATGCTTTAATTAATGCAGCACGAAATGGTAAACTAGTAGTGGTAATGCTTGAACTTAAAGCTAGGTTTGATGAAGAAGCTAATTTAGAATGGAAAGAAATTTTGGAGCAAGAAGGAGTAAAAGTGTTACTAGGTGTGCCCAAAATAAAAGTTCATGCCAAGCTATGCATTATTAAAAAAAGAGTTAAAACCAAAACCATTCAATACGGTTTTATAAGCACAGGAAATTTAAATGAAAAAACAGCTAAGGTTTATGGAGACCATTGCCTACTAACCAGCAATAGAAATGTGATGGCCGATATGAATCGTATATTTCATTACCTCGAAAACTGGCAAGCTGGTATGCTTCGCCTGCATCAATGCAAAACATTATTGGTTTGCCCAATAAATATGCGAAAGCAAATTGAAGCTAATATTAACAGAGAAATAAAATTTGCTTAAGCAAAAAAAGAAGCTTCGATTATTATAAAAATGAACTCGCTGAGTGATGAATTACTGATGAACAAACTACATCAAGCAGCTATTGCTGGTGTAGAAATAAAGTTAATAGTAAGAGGCATTTTTTGTGCTATGCTAGAAAGTAAAAAAATAAAAATACCCGTACAAGCCACCAGCATTGTAGATGAATATTTAGAACATGCAAGGGTGATGATTTTTAATAATGGTGGTAAAGAAAAAATGTATATATCCTCAGCTGATTGGATGGTAAGAAATTTAGACCACCGTATAGAAGCTGCTATACCTATAAACGATAAAGTAATAAAGTCCGAACTAAAAGATATTATCCACATTCAACTAAGAGATAATGTAAAAGCAAGAGTGCTAAACAATGAACTCTCTAATAACTATGTATCTTCCGCAAGTAAAAAGAAAATACGTTCTCAAATAGAAACGTACCAATACTTATACTACAAAACGCCGAAGCATAGAAATGAAATTAGCAGCAATTGATATAGGAAGTAATGCAGCAAGGTTGTTGATTACAGATGTTGTAATAAATCGAGATGGCAAACCTGAGTTTAATAAACTAAACTTAGTACGTGTACCCTTACGCCTAGGTTTTGATGTGTTTGAGCATGGCGAAATTTCTAAACAAAAACGTGGTATGGTTTTACAAACCATGAAAGCCTACAAGCATTTAATAAATGCTTACGATGTGCAGCATGTAAAAGCTTGTGCTACTAGTGCTATGAGAGATGCTGCCAATAGCCAAGACTTACTACGAAAAATAAAAATGGAAACCGGTATTGACGTAAATATTATTACTGGCGATGAAGAAGCTTCTTTTATTTACGAAAATCATATTGCCGAAAATTTAGACAAGCAACATTCTTATTTATACATTGATGTAGGTGGTGGCAGTACAGAACTTACTTTTTTTTCCGATGGTAAATTGAAATATAAAGAATCGTTTAACATTGGCACTATACGCCTTTTAAAAGGATTGGTAGAAGAAAAAGCTTGGGCAGAAATGAAAGACCATTTAAAGACCAATACCAAAAGTTCGCTGCCCATGATTGCTATTGGTAGCGGTGGTAACATCAATAAAATATTTTCTTTAAGTAAAAAGAAAGAAGGTAAACCGCTAACACTTGATTTATTGAAAGACTACTACAAAGAATTTTCTAACGTAACCTTAGACCAAAGAATACAAGTGTATAAACTAAGAGAAGATAGAGCAGATGTAATAGTGCCTGCCCTTCAAATCTATATCAACGTTATGCGGTGGGCGGATATGGATGAAATTTACGTGCCCAAAATAGGCTTAGCCGATGGGTTGATACAAAGTTTGTATGAAGAAGTAAGATAATTGTACCCTTTTTGCTACCTTCAAAAAAATAAATATGGGACTTAGTTATGCCGATTTAGAACTGGTCAATTTTGCTGATGAAACTTTATTTGAAGACGGCTATTTGCCTAAAGAAAAAATTAGAGCCATGCCTATTAAAGCCTTGGCAGATAGTGGTGCAATACGCTTAACCATTAATGAAAACATCAGACATCAATTAGGGTTAAGGGTACGTTCGAGTATGGATGTAACACTTGCAGATGGTACAAAAAGAAACCTACAAGTAGCTGGACCAATAAGGGTAAAATTTAAAACCAGAGACTGCATTACCGATGCTTTTGTATTGCCCGATAACGAAGAACCCTTGCTTGGTGCTGTACCTATGGAGTTAATGGATTTAGCCATTATACCATCTGAACAAAAGGTAGCTTTCAATCCCAATCACCCCGATGGCCCCATCTTTTCTTTAAAATAATTATTATCCAACATCTAGCATCTATCATCCATCATCTATCATTCAGCATCTAACAACTAAAACAATGTCCATCCACATCGAAGTAAAAAAAGTAACCACCCATACCTTACAAAAAATGAAAGCCAATGGAGAGAAAATTTCCATGATTACGGCTTACGATTTTTCGTTTGCTGGCTTGTTTGACAAAGCTGGTATAGATGTAATACTGGTAGGCGATAGTGCTAGCAATGTAATGGCTGGGCATGAAACTACTTTGCCCATAACGCTAGATCAAATGATATACCATGCACAAAGTGTAGTACGTGGTATTAATAGATGTTTTGTAGTGGTAGATATGCCTTTTGGCACTTACCAAAGCAATAGCGATGTAGCACTAGCATCGGCTATAAAAATTATGAAAGAAACAGGTGGGCACTCCATAAAACTTGAAGGTGGTGAAGAAGTATTAGACAGCATTAAAAAAATTGTAAGTGCTGGCATACCAGTAATGGGGCATTTGGGTTTAACTCCACAAAGCATTTATAAGTTTGGTACATATACCGTAAGGGCAAAAGAGGATGTTGAGGCTGATAAACTAAGAAAAGATATTAAACTGTTGGAAGATGCTGGCTGCTTTGCAGTAGTGTTGGAAAAAATTCCTGCTGCATTAGCAAAAGAAGTAAGTGAGAGTGTGAGCATACCAACCATAGGTATTGGTGCTGGTAACTATTGCGATGGTCAAGTATTGGTGATGCATGATATGCTAGGCATTAACACAGAATTTAAACCCCGTTTTTTACGCCAATACTTAAACTTGGCAGTACAAATTGATGGTGCTGTAAAGCAATATATTGTAGATGTAAAAAGTAAAAATTTTCCCAATGAAGGAGAGAGTTATTAATTGCTACTACGCTAAGAAAAAAAGCTTAATAGCACTACTCAGTTTAAAATGTGCGACGCAACCGAAGCTCAATTTATATTGCACAGCTGGCTACAAAAAATTAATTTATACATCATCCACCAAATAACTTTTCTTTTCTTTCTTTCATTTGATTGGCAATAAATTGTTGGTTGGCATTGCCGCTGCTCAGTTTGCTTACTATGTTGTCGTAGCTTTTAACATCTCGGTTTTGGCTTAGCTTAAACACATGGTCTATAGCAGTAACTTTTATTTCAAAAGCTACTATGGCTTTACTCATTTTATCGATGTAATCTTGTGGCAGGTTTTTATACCCTGCTGGTGAGTTGTCATTGTTTTCAAACTGTGTAGTCAGTTCTTCCAATATTTGTAATAGCTGAGTTTCATTTAAAAAGCCAAGTTCCCCTTTTACATGCACTGCTTGATAATTCCAAGTGCTACCTTGTTGCTTATTCTCGTACCAGCTTGCACTCACATAGGTATGTGGTGCTGTAAATACCACCAACACGTTGGGATTTTGCTCAAAGGCCTTGTGGTGGTCAGTTTGCCTCATAATGTGAGCCTGCAAAAACAATACTCCATTTCTCTCTTTTATTAAAACAGGCACTTGCGTAGCTACTGGTTTGTTTTCAAAGTCTACACCAATTACCATTGCAAATGGGTGTTGTTTTATAAACTCCATTACAACTGCTGCGTCTTGTTCTTTATAGTAAGGAAGGTTGTACATATTAAACCATTAAGCAATCATTTCAATCTCTTTTGTTCTTGGTAGGTTCGCATTTCTAATGGCAATGTTTCTTACTGCCATAGCTGTTACATCTCTAAAAGCTTGCTTACTAATTTCATCATTACCTACCATAGCTGGTATACCTTCATCGCCACCCTCACGTATACTTTGCACCAATGGTATCTGACCTAAAAATTGCAAATCATATTCATCTGCCAAACGCTTACCACCTTCTTTACCAAACAAATAATATTTATTATTGGGCAGCTCTGCCGGTGTGAAGTAAGCCATATTTTCTACCAACCCTATTATGGGTACATTAATTTGTGCTTGGCTAAACATTGCAATACCTTTTTTAGCATCTGCTAAAGCTACACTTTGTGGAGTAGTTACTATAACCACACCAGTTACAGGCACAGTTTGCATAAGTGTTAGGTGAATATCGCCAGTGCCAGGTGGCATGTCTATGATTAAGTAGTCCAATTCGCCCCAATCAACATCGGTTACAAATTGTTTTATGGCACTGCTAGCCATTGGCCCACGCCATACTACAGCACTTTTTTCATCTACAAGTAAGCCAATGCTCATCAGCTTAATGCCAAATTTTTCAAGAGGTACAATCATACCCTTGCCACCATTGTCTTTCATCATGGGGCGTTGCCCACGTACACCAAACATGATAGGTACACTGGGTCCATAAATGTCTGCATCCATCAAGCCTACTTTAGCACCACCTTCGGCTAAAGCCAATGCAAGGTTGCCACTTACTGTACTTTTACCTACACCACCTTTGCCACTTACTACAGTAATAATATTTTTTACACCGCTTAATACTTTATCGCCTTCTAAACGCTTGGTAGTGGTGTTGGCTGTAAAATCCACCTTTACCACAGCATCTTTATTTACCAATAGTTTAATAGCATTTTCGCTAGCAGTACGCATCATATCCTTCATAGGGCAGGCTGGTGTGGTAAGTACAATGGTAAACGCCACTACGTTGCCACTAATCATGATGTTTTTAATCATATTTAGGGTTACTAAGTCTTTACCAAGGTCGGGTTCTTGCACATTGCTTAAAGCTTTTAATATATCTGCTTCGGTCATCACTCAAGTTTTTGTTAAAAAGAATAAGATAGCAGCAAAGTTAACCGTTGAGGGGTTTACTTTGTTTGTGCTTACAAAAGCTGGTTGTTGAGTAAAGAAATTTTTTTATTGGGTAACCAGCTTTGGTAACTTTGAGGAACAGCGGTTGCGTCGCACATTTTAAGCTGCAGAATTTCTATTGAGCAAAACCGTAAGCCGTGAAATGTTAGTTGTGAGTAAGCCTACTCATGTTTGACGACTCACATTTCACGATTGCTCCTAATTGTTCAGAACCTTGAAGTGTGCGACGCAACAGACGATGCTATGAAATACAAAAGCTAGTAACATAAAAATACTACATGGTAAAAAAAATACACTTTGGTTTAATGATATTGTTTGTGATGAGCAGCTTTGTAAGTTATGCTCAACCATATACCGCAAAAGATAGTGTAGTGCAATTGTACGGCGTTTTAATGACAGCCGATAGCCTACGTGCTGTGCCCAGTGCCAGCGTTTTTGTGGTGGGCAAAGGCAGGGGTACTATTACCAACGATGATGGGGTGTTTAGCATTGTAGTATTGAAAGGTGATAGAATTACTTTTTCGAGTGTTGGGTTTAAAGAAAAGACAATTGAAATTCCTTTTTCGCTAAAAGAAAACCAGTATAGTGTAATACAGTTATTGGTAAACGACACTACCTACTTACCTGCAACCATAATTAAAGCAAGACCCAACCGTGCCCAATTTGAAAGAGATTTTTTAAACACTAGTGTACCTAATGATGCCTATGAAATTGCTCGTCAAAATACTGATGAAGCTAAACGCAGAGTGTTAATGGCTAGCCTACCTGCCGATGGACGTGAAGCTGTGAATACACAACTACGCAATCAGGCAAACAAATATTATTATGCTGGGCAAACACCCCCTATACAATTGCTAAACCCAGCAGCATGGAGTGAGTTTATTAAGGCTTGGAAAAGAGGAGATTTTAAGAAGAAAAGCTAATCCCCTACGCCTTAAAAGGGGATATTAAATACGCTTACATTTGCTACGTTTATTAGATTTTCAACTTTAAAAAACGATTGCATGATTAAGAATGTTTCTGTTATTGGTGCTGGTACTATGGGCAATGGTATTGCACATGTATTTGCACAAAGTGGATTTGCTGTAAAACTAATTGATGTTAATGCTGCACAACTTGATAAAGCGGTAGCTACTATTACTAAAAATTTTGATAGACAAATAGCTAAAGGCACACTTAATGAAGCAGAAAAGCAAAAGGCCTTGGCTAATCTTAGCACTGTAACAGATATGGCTATTGGCGTACAAAACGCAGATTTAATTGTAGAAGCTGCTACAGAAAATATTGATTTGAAATTGAAAATATTTAAGCAGCTAGATGAAGTTGCTCCACAAGGCTGCATATTGGCTACCAATACCTCTTCTATTTCTATTACCAAAATTGCAGCAGCTACCAAACGCCCAGAGTTGGTTATTGGTATGCACTTTATGAACCCAGTACCTGTAATGAAATTGGTAGAAATCATTAACGGATATGCCACTACCAAAGAAGTGAGTAATACTATTGTTGAGCTTAGTAAACAGTTGGGTAAAGTACCATGTGAAGTAAACGATTACCCTGGTTTTATAGCCAACAAAATATTAATGCCCATGATTAATGAAGCCATCATTAGTTTGTACGAAGGCATTGCTGGTGTTGAAGAAATTGATACCATTATGAAGTTAGGCATGGCACACCCAATGGGTCCATTGCAGTTGGCAGATTTTATTGGTTTAGATGTTTGCTTAAGTATTATGTATGTGCTGTACAATGGTTATGGCAATACAAAATATGCACCTTGCCCATTGTTGGTAAACATGGTTACAGCAGGTAAGCTTGGTGTAAAAAGTGGTGAAGGATTTTACAAACACACAGCAGGCAGTAAAGATTTAGTAGTGAGCGATAGCTTTAAAAATTAGGGATATTAATTTGACAGTCAATTGAAATAAAATGCAGTAGCAATTTTAAATTCCTTTGTATTTTCTAGCCTTGTTTTATGAGGCTTTTTTATGAATTTCTACTCCATACAATTCTTTAAAGCGATACAACACTTCTATTAACCTTGCTTTAGGTATACCAATAGTAAGCAAGCAAAATAATTGTATTTCTTGCTTAAAAATGGTACAGCTAAATTGTTTTATAATCATCATTACCTCATTCATTTTGGTATAATCAAACTGCAATTGGTAAATAAGCTCTATTGGCTTTTGAATAACAGGCACTGTTTGCAAAGCCAGTGAAGCAGCGGTTTTATAGGCATTTACCAAACCAGGCACCCCAAGTAATGTTCCTCCAAAATAACGTACCACTACTATTAAAATATTGGTTAGTGCTTTACTATCAATTTGGTTAAGTATAGGTTTACCAGCACTACCACTTGGCTCACCATCATCACTTACTCTAAAGTTATTACCATCTAAGCCCAACCTATAAGCAAAACAATAATGAACCGCTTTAGGGTTTTCTTTCCTTAATTCTTGCAGTTGTTTTTTAAAATCATTAACTGTAGTAATAGGAAAACTGTAGGCTATAAAGCGGCTACCCTTATCTTTAAATTCAGCTATAGATTTTTGGGCAGTAGTTTGGTAGAAGTCTGGTTCGGTTGTATTCATTAGAAAGGAATAGAGTAGTAGATGGTATCGCTAAAAAAAAATTCTTTTGAAACTAACTTGCCATTTATCGTTGGTGCATGTAAGCCATTGCCTATAGTTAATACTTCATTTTTTATCACCCTTGCTTCATCCCAAATGTCTTCATCAATAAAAGACTGAAGCAACGTAGCACCACCTTCTACCAAAATGCTTTGTATGCTCAGTTTAAAACAAGCATCTAGTATTTGTTGCACCACACTTCTATTTTTTTGCAGTCTATAAAACATGAGGTTATCCTGTATTTCTTCTTTGGCTGCATTAAAAACAATTGTAGATTGCTCTTGGTTAAAAATATGTAGTGAAGATGGTAACCGTAAGTGCATATCCAACACCAAACGTATAGGCTGCTTACCATGCCATAGTCTATTATTCAAAGATGGATTATCAAGCAATGCAGTATTGGTACCCACCAAAATAGCTGCCTCATGGCTTCGCCATTGATGAACAAAACGATTGGTAAAATCGTTGGTAATAAATAAACGCTCATTGCTAGTTGTTGCAATTTTCCCATCCCTTGTCTCGGCCCATTTTAAAACCATATAAGGGCGTTGCTTGGCATGAAAAGTAAAGAAGCGTTTATTTAGATCTCTACATTCATCTTCCAAAATATTTTCAATTACCCCCACCCCTGCTAATCGCAGTTTTTCTATACCTGTGCCGTTTACTTTTTTAAAACTATCTCTACAGCCTACTACTACTTTTTTTATTTGGTGTTGTACTATTAAATCCACACAAGGTGGTGTTTTGCCAAAGTGAGAACATGGCTCTAAAGAAACGTATAAAGTAGAATATGGAATTTTACTTTTATCTTTTTCTAAAACACTATTAATACAATTTACTTCGGCATGTGCTTGCCCATATTGTTGATGATAGCCTTCGCCAATAATTTCATCCTCATGAACCAATATAGCACCCACCATTGGGTTAGGGGCTTCAAAACCTGCACTTAGCTTTGCCAGTTGCACACAACGCTGCATATATGTATGGTGAAGGCTGAACATGATGAGGCGAAAGTAAATGAATTGATTTTACTTTGTAAAGTGAATATTCAAGAAGCCTATAAACATTTACTGTATCAATTATTTGAAGTGTACAGCGACAGCGAAGCTGCAAACATTGCAGACTTGGTAATGGAAAGCATTACTGGGCAAACAAAAATGAACCGACTACTAAATAAAGAGCAGCAGTTTACCAACCCGCAAACTAGTTTATTAGATGATTATGCTACACAGCTATTGCTACACAAACCTGTACAGCAGGTATTGGGAGAAGCATGGTTTGCCAACATGAAGTTTTATGTAAATCAACATGTGCTTATACCCCGGCCAGAAACAGAAGAGTTGATTGATTGGATAAACAAACATGCAGTGAACGAGAAATGCAAAATAGAAAGCGTTATAGATATTGGTACAGGTAGTGGCTGCATACCAATAGCGTTACAAAAGAAATGGAAAACTGCAAACATTACAGCAATTGATGTAAGTAAAGAAGCATTAAATGTTGCACAGCAAAATGCAAGTACCCACCATACAAGCATTAATTTTTTGTTGCTAGATTTTTTACCAGAAACTAATTGGCAGCAACTACCTCAATTTGATATAATAGTAAGCAATCCACCTTACATAAAACAAAGCGAAAGTAAAACGATGCACCAAAATGTATTGGAGTTTGAACCACATGTAGCATTGTTTGTAGCTGATGAGGATGCTTTATTATTTTACAAAAAAATAGCTGCTTTTGGCAAAATACATTTAGCCCCAAAGGGCAAAATATTTGTAGAAATTAATGAGGCTTTGGGCACCGAAACGTTAGCCATGTTTGTAGCAAATGAATATGATGTGGAATTGAAAAAAGATTTGCAAGGAAAGGATAGGATGATTATGGCTTGGCTTTAGCAGAATGTTTTATAACACAACATAATAAAAGCCAAATATTTATTCTTGAGCCAAACATGTGCGACGCAACCAAAGTTTAATAGTAGCACAAAAGCAGATTACATAATAGTAATTATTATAAGGATAGGTGAAGATATTTTTGTAACCCCTAAAATATATTTAGCTAAATTAACCTACTGTGGCTTTACATTGGCTACAGCTTTAGCACCATTTTTTTTGGCAGAACTCAATACTTTAAAAAAGCCTCCTGTATGAGAAATAGTATCTGCATTAATTACAATGGTGGGTGTATCTATTGTAGGCTTTAGTTTATTTATTTCAAAACGCAACATAGAGTCTAGCAAATATTCAGGTGTTTCTTTTTGACCGATGTATATTTTGTTTTCTTTGTCAATACTCACTACAATATTCTGTTTTACCCTACCATCGCTCTTGCCCTTAGGATTGTTTACCTTCATTACATTGGGGTTAGCCAAAGTGCTTACTATCAAAAAGAAAAACAGCAGGATGAACAAGATGTCGTTCAACGAGCCTGTGTGCATTTCATCGTGAGATTTTTTTCTTTTTAGTTTCATGGCTGGTTATTAACGAGTAGGTTCTTGTAAGATGTCAATAAAGTCGGCACTAGCAGCTTCCATTTTGTTAGTTACCTTACTTATTTGTGTGTTTAAAAAATTGTAACCCACATAAGCAAGCAAGCCAATAATTAACCCACTAGCCGACGTAACCATTTTAGTATAAATACCACCAGCAACTGATGCAGGCGTAAACTCTCCAGTAGAATTAATAGTGTAAAATAATTGTAGCATACCAAAAATAGTTCCTAAAAAACCAATCATAGGTGCTATGCCATATACCAGTGATAGAACAGATAAGTTACGTTCCATTTTATACATTTCTAGGTTACCTACGTTCTCCATACTTTTTTCAATAGCATCTATGGGTTTGCCAATACGTTGTATGCCTTTGTCTATCATTTTAGCTACTGGGTTATTGGTGTTTTTTGCCAAGTTACGTGCAGCAGCAATATTGCCAGTAACAATATTATCTCTAATAATATTCATAAAACCTTCGTCAATTTTACTGGCTTTACGTATGGCTATTAAACGCTCGGTAAATACAAAAATAGCGGCAGCAAAAAGTAAGTATAGTGGATACATAATCCAACCACCTTTTTGTAGTAAGTCTATCCAGCTAATGCTTGCCTCACCATGTGGTGTAGTAGTTATGGCTTTGTGTAAAGTATCTACGGGTAACTGCAATAAATAAAACATTGTAAGTACAAGTTTAAGTGTAAGCTAAAATAAAACCTTGTGCAAACTAACACATAGGCTGTTAATAAAATTACACCTACAATACTTTTTAGGAAACCTTTTGCACAAGGAGAAAGAATAATTCGCATTTTTTTAGTGCTTCTATTAAAATATTTTAACCAAACTCCACAAAAAAAAGGATGTTGATTACTCAACATCCTTTTACTATTTCAAAGCGATATTATTTTAATCGTGCCTACCCATGTCTCTTAAAAATCTTACATGGGCTACTACTGCCCTACGCATAGTTGGGTATTCAATGTATTGTAGTTGATAATCTCTACAAACACTTTTCACAATTTCGCTGATAGCTGGGTAGTGAACATGTGAAATTTTAGGAAACAAATGGTGTTCTATTTGAAAATTTAAACCACCAACCAACCAACTAATTACTTTGTTCTTTGTAGCAAAGTTGGCTGTAGTTTTTATTTGATGTGCAGCAAACTCGTCTGGTAATCTATTGCTATCGATACTCGCTACAGGAAATTCAGT
>JAYVRD010000350.1:0-13624 GCA_043776595.1 Chitinophagaceae bacterium
AAACTAAATTCCATAACAAATTATTTTGGTCTTAGCTGCATAGCTGCTATTTAGCTTAGGTTGCGTCGCACATGTTAAGCTCTAGAATATCTATGCAGCTATGCACAACACGCTGCAAATTCTTTAATCTTTGCAACATGCAACTCCCATTTTTTTACGAGCCATCATTAACCGAAACTGATAAAATTTTTATCCTTAGCCCCGATAGCCACAAACACGCCATTCAAGTTTTACGCATGAAGGCAACAGATGCTTTGCACTTAACCAATGGTAATGGCTTACTAAGCCGTGCCATTATTATGAATGCCGATAAAAAGCAATGCACCGTACAAATACAAAGCGTTCAATTTTTTGAGGGTGTAGCAAACAAAATTGCCATTGGTATATCTCTTTTAAAAAACACTACCCGTATAGAATGGTTTGTAGAAAAAGTAACCGAGCTAGGCATTAGCAACATTTATTTACTACTATGCCACCGCACCGAAAAACAACATTTTCGTTTTGATAGATTGAATGGTATTGTAATAGCAGCAATGCTGCAAAGCCAGCAAACTTGGTTACCCATTTTGCACCAGCCATTACTATTTAAAGAAGTAGTTGAGCAAACAACTTATCCTATAAAACTCATTGCCCACTGCGATGAAGCAGTAAAAATTCCTTTACAAAAAATAAAACCAACAGCCAACACCCTTATTTTAATTGGCCCCGAAGGAGATTTTTCCCCAGAAGAAATTTATGCTGCAACCCAAAACAACTGCACAGCCGTAAGTTTAGGAAACACAAGACTAAGAACAGAAACCGCTGGTGTTGTAGCTGCTACTTTGCTAGTAAATCATAATTAATCCTTTAATTCGTGCCATGAAGATTGTAGAAGTAAATGATACTGCTTTAGAAAATAAATTTTTACAGGTAGGTGTATTAATGAATAAACATAACCCTGCTTACATACGCCCATTAGACAATGAAATCAAAGACGTCTTCAATCCATCTAAAAACAAAAACTACAAATACGGACAAACAAAACGTTGGATTTTAGAAGATGACAATGGAGCATTGATAGGGCGTATTGCTGCTTTTACCAACAGTAAATACCTAAATAAAGGCACCGAATACCAAACAGGTGGCGTAGGTTTTTTTGAATGTATCAATAATCAGTCAGCAGCTATTCTTTTATTTGATACTGCTAAAGTATGGCTACAAAGCAAAGACATGGAAGCGATGGATGGACCCATAAATTTTGGTGATAGAGACAAATGGTGGGGCTTAATGGTAGAAGGCTTTGAGGAAGAGCCAGTATATGGAATGCCGTTTAACCCTAACTATTATCAAGCATTAATAGAAAACTATGGCTTCAAAAACTACTATAATCAATATTGGTATAAGGTACAGGTAGATACTCCATTACCTGAACGTTTTCAAGAACGTTTCGAAAAGTTTGCTGCCAAGCCCGATTATAAAGCCAAACACATTATTGCTAAAGATTTAGATAAACACGCAAACGATTTTGCTACCGTTTACAATGCAGCTTGGGCACAACATGGCGAGGCAAAAGAAATAACCCGAGAGCAGGTGCTAAAATTATTTACCACCATGAAGCCAATAATGGATGAACGTGCCATTTGGTTTGCTTACTATAAAGAAGAACCCATTGCTATGTTCATCAATATTCCAGATGTAAACCAATACTTCAAACATTTTAATGGTAAGCTTACATTAATTAATAAACTACGCTTGCTATGGATGAAGCAAAAAGGGCAATGTAAAAAATTAACAGGCTTGGCTTTTGGTGTAGTACCCAAATACCAAGCACTGGGCATAGATAGCTTTTTAATTCAATCTTGTGCCAACCTCATAAAATATAAAGGCTGGTACGATAGCTACGAAATGGGCTGGGCAGGAGATTGGAATCCACGCATGGTAAATATTTATAAAAGCTTAGGTGGTAGCCAAAACAGATTAATGATTACTTACCGCTATATTTTTGATAGCAAACACGAATTTGAAAGACACCCCGTTATGGAGTATAAATAGATTTTTGAAATTGCATATTGGTGGTTGACTGGCTGCCTGTTTTAGTTTTATGAACCTAACTATATGGTGGTGAGTAGCGATAAGAACGTACAAGAGTGCGACGCAACCGAAGCTTAATAGTAGCAATACGGCTGGTTACAAAGTTTTCTACAATATCAAAAATTACTTGCCTTCAAACTTTTTCTCAGCCTCTTTCGCTTTTTCAAAATCTAGCACTACACCATTAATGCAATAACGCAGTCCTGTTGGTTTGGGACCATCTTCAAATACATGACCTAAGTGTGCCTTACACCTACCACATTGGGTTTCTGTTCTTTTCATACCATGTGCATTATCTGGCGTATAAATTATTGAAGCTTTGCTAATTGGTTCGTAAAAACTTGGCCAGCCACAACCACTTTCGAACTTAGCATCACTTTTAAACAATGGATTACCACAGGCTGCACAATAAAACGTGCCTACTTCTTTAGAATCTTCAAATGGGCTACTACCTGGGCGTTCAGTGCCTTTCTCACGGGCTATTGCATATACTTCAGGGCTCAAAATTTTCTTCCACTCTGCTTCGCTCATTACTACTTTACTACTATCTGTTGTAGAATAAACAGGATTATTTTCTTTGGTATTATTCATATAAATGGGTTTCTTGTTTTTGTTAGATGAATGACATGCAACACCAATTATTAGTATCAATAAAACTAAATAAATATCTAACTTCATACCACTTTTCATTTCTGTTTTAGAAATACGTTTGGGTTGCCATAAAAGTTCATTAAGGTAATATCGATTGTGAGCATTTAATCTTACAATACAAGCAGCAAGCTTTTTTTTGTGTGTTAAAGAATTTTAACAACGCTGCCCTATATTTGTTGTTCAAGCAAGGTTAAGTAAGAAGCATGTTTAATATTATTCTCTTTGGACCCCCAGGAAGTGGCAAAGGAACGCAAAGCGAAAGGCTGATAGCTAAATATCAGTTAAAGCATTTGAGTACCGGTGATTTGCTACGCAGCGAAATTGCAGCAAAAACGCCCTTAGGCGTAGAGGCAAAAGCTGTTATGGACAAAGGACAATTAGTACCTGATGAAGTGGTGATAGGAATGATAAGTTCTGCCTTAGAGGCAAACCCACAATCCAAAGGTTTTTTGTTTGATGGCTTTCCTAGAACAGAAGCTCAAAGTGAAGCATTGGATAAATTATTAAAATTAAAACACACCGAAATAGGCGTTGTACTAGCTTTAGAAGTGGGCGAAGAAGAATTAGTACATCGACTTTTAAACAGAGGACTAACCAGTGGACGTAGTGATGACACCAATGAAGAAGTGATACGTGCAAGAATTGTAGAGTATCATAACAAAACATCTGTTGTGGCAGATTATTACAAACAATTTAATAAGGTAGTTTCTATAAAAGGCGAAGGAACGGTAGATGAAATATTTGATGACTTAAGTGCCGAAATTGATAAACGATTATCTTAGCTACTTAACTTTTTCAACCAATACCAACTGCAAGCCCCTTGTTTAAAAGCAGGGGGTTTATTTTTGTAATAATTACACAACAAACAATTAAATATTTGCCATGAACCAACAAAAATTAGACTTTATAACCAAAGAGTTCATCCCTTTACTACAAATTGCAGATGAAAAAACAATACCTAAATGGGGTAAAATGAATTTGCAACAAATGGTTGAGCATGTGGGCGATTTTTTTAAAGTGTCATCGGGCAAAATTGAATTTCCAGTACTTACACCTATAGAACATTTACCCAAATACAAAGAGTTTTTGCTAAGCGATAAAGAATTTAGAGAAAATACCAAGGCCCCAGCCGAAGTATTGCCAGATGAACCCTTACCAGTAAGAAGCATTGACATGGAAACTGCAATTAGTAAGTTGCAAAAACAAATCAACGATTTTGTAAGCCATTTTGAAAACAATAACAACCGCACAACCAATCACCCAGTTTTTGGGGCATTAAATTTTGAAGAATGGCTATTGCTTCACTATAAACATGTTACCCATCATGCTAGGCAATTTGGTTTGATGTAAACTTTTTCTTCACGAGCTTTGTTTGAATTTTTATGAAAAAACTATCACTTATTCTTTGTTGCATAATTTGTATAACCACTGCACATACCCAAAACTTAAAAGCAGGTTTTGATGCCAAAGAATACAACGATTTAATGGAGTTTAGTTTTCATGGACTATCAGATACACCCTTTGTACATATAAAAACGGGTGCTTTACAACATAAGTATCAGCCACTTTTTCTTTCTCCAGAAGTTGGTTTGGCCAACCGTTGCGAAATGTATTTGAGAGACGATAATGTGGGCATCATAAACTTAAGAGGAACTGTATCAAAAACAGATAGCTGGTTAGCCAACTTTTTTGCAGGAATGATAAAAGCCAAAGGCAGTTTACAAATAAATGATAGTACTACTTTCAACTACCAATTAGCAAAAGATGATAACGCTTATGTACATGTAGGCTGGATGATTGGTGTAGCACATCTTGCACCATACATTACCCATTGCATGGATAGTTTATTAGGCAAAGGCGTTCGTTCATTTATAGTAAGTGGTCATAGCCAAGGTGGTGCGTTGGCATTTCTTACCACTTCTTATTTACATTATAAATACAAAGCAATTTATCCAAATCTTCAATTAAAAACTTACGCAAGTGCAGCCCCAAAACCTGGCAACTTATATTATGCTTACGATTTTGATTTCATCACTGCTAACGGCTATGGTTTTAGAATTGTAAACACGGCAGATTGGGTACCAGAAAGCCCACTAACTGTAGAAACTTTAAAAGATTTTAATGAAGCTAATCCATTAAAAGATGCTAAACAAACTTTAAAAAAGCAAAAATTTTTTGTGCGTTTATATCTCAACCACATTTACAATAAAATGGATAATGCATCCACCAAAACCATGAAGCGGTATAGAAAATACCTAGGAAATACACTGAGTAAAATTGTAAAAAAATCCTTACCTCAATTTCAAAAACCAGCATTTGTTTATAGTAGTAATTACATGACGGCGGGTAGCCCCATAATTTTATATGCCGATAGTACTTACCTACAAAAATTCGTATTTACTGGTAAGAATTATTTTGTACACCACATGTACCAGCCATATATGTATTTACTAAAGCACTATTATAAGGTAGATTAAAAAGGAGTAGTATCGGCTTTAAGCCATGTTACAATTTGTTCAAAATTTAGTTGTCCTGTGGAGATGGAAATAGTTGCTTCATAAGCCACTTCTTCGGTAGCAATTAGGTCTAATTTTCCAATTTCCAACATAGCAATCATTGCAAGAAAGCCTGTTCTTTTATTACCATCTACAAATGGATGGTTAATAATAAGGCTTTCAGCAATGGCAGCAGCTTTTTCAAAAAAAGTAGGGTACAACTCAGTACCACCAAAAGTTTGGTATGGTCTTGCAATAGCAGATTCCATCAAGCCTTGGTCTCTTATACCGTAAGCCCCTCCATATTTTTCAATTGACTTATTGTGCAAGATTAAAATGATAGCTTCAGTAATCATTGTGCAAGTTTTGCAAGTACATTACCATGTTTTTCTACCACTTTATCAAACAATTTCTCTACATCAAACTGTTTTTCATTTAATGATGTAAGATGAGCTAAAACTTCATTTAATGCACTTTCATTTTCCAGCAAATCCACTTTCTCATGAATTGCTTTTTTCATTTCTGCTACACTCATAACTTTTCATTTTAGAAATCTAAAGTACGAATTTTCTTTTTACCCAATTTTCAAAACCTACCAATCATTAGCTTTGCTATCTTAATAAAGGATGAACATGAACAAACTTCAAAACTATATTCTCGGCAGTTGGATAACTGGCGATGGCGAAGGGCAAAACCTATTTAATGCAGTTAATGGAGAAGCCATTGCCACAGCATCTACCAAAGGAATAGACTTTGCTGCGGTACTGCATTATGCCAGAACAAACGGTAGCACACTTCGCAACATGACTTTTCACGAACGTGGAATGATGTTGAAAGCTTTAGCTATGCACTTGCGAAACCACTTAGATAAATTTTACCAAATCTCTTACCAAACTGGGGCAACAAAAGCAGATAGTTGGGTAGATATTGAAGGTGGGATAGGTAACCTTTTTGCCAATGCTTCTTTGCGTCGCAAATTTCCTGATACACCATTTTGTTTAGATGGAGAGCATCACCAATTGGGCAAGCAAAACACATTCATGGGGCATCATTTATTAGTACCAAAAGAAGGGGTTGCTGTACACATTAATGCTTTCAATTTCCCTGTTTGGGGTATGTTAGAAAAAATTGCAGTAAACCTTTTGGCTGGTGTGCCAGCAGTAGTAAAGCCTGCAACAGTTACTAGCTTTTTAACCGAAGCCGTGGCAAAAGAAATAATCGCATCTAACATTTTACCCAAAGGTGCTTTGCAACTTATTTGTGGCAGTGCTGGAGATTTATTAAGCCATGTAACCAGCCAAGATATTGTAACATTTACAGGCAGTGCTACCACTGGACTAATGCTTAAAAGTGGTAAGCAAATCCTCGAACAAAATGTTCCCTTTACTATGGAGGCAGACTCATTAAACTGCATTGTGTTGGGCGAAGACGTAACACCCAACATGCCAGAGTGGGATATTTTTATAAAAGAAGTTCGCAAAGAAATGACCACGAAGTGTGGGCAAAAATGTACTGCCATCCGCCGCATATTTGTACCACAAAATAAATTAGAAGATGTACAAATAGCTTTGGGCAAAGCCTTAGCACAAACCACCATTGGCAATCCCTTAAACGATAAAGTACGCATGGGCAGCCTTGCTGGGCAAACGCAAAAACAAGAAGTACAAACTCAGGTTCAAAAACTATTAGCCTCTTCACAAATAATTTATGGCAGCTTAGATAGTGTAGAGTTAATAGATGCCGATGCTAACAAAGGTGCTTTCATTTCTCCAATTTTATTATTGAACGAACACCCACTTACCGGCACAGCTGTGCATGAGGTAGAAGCTTTTGGCCCCGTAAGTACCTTAATGCCTTACAGTAATATAGATGAAGCCATACAACTCGCTAAAATGGGCAAAGGCAGTTTGGTAAGTAGCATTGTTACCGCATCTACCAAATTAGCTACTCAATACGTGTTAGGTGCAGGTGCATACCATGGGCGTATTTTGGTGTTGAATAACGAGTGTGCCAAAGAAAGCACAGGGCATGGCAGCCCATTGCCTTTGCTAGTGCATGGTGGTCCAGGGCGTGCTGGTGGTGGAGAAGAAATGGGTGGTATGCGTGGCGTAAAACATTATATGCAGCGTGTGGCTATACAAGGCAGCCCAAGCATGATTACAGCGATTAGCAATGTCTTTCAACCGGGTGCAAAAGGAAATACAGATGACATACACCCATTTGAAAAACACTTTGAAGAACTACACATTGGCGACCAAATTATTACTGAAAAAAGATTAATAACAAGCGAAGACATTGACCGTTTTGCCAACCTAAGTGGCGACCATTTTTATGCCCATATAAAAGAAACCGATTTTGCAGGAACTATGTTTGAGCAGCAAGTAGCACATGGCTATTTTATTATGAGTGCAGCTGCAGGCTTGTTTGTGAGCAGCTACAAAAAAAATCCTGTGTTGCTTAATTATGGCATAGACGAGCTACGTTTTACCAAACCTGTATACCCTGGTGCCAGCATGTATGTACGCTTTACCTGCAAAGAAAAAATAACCCAAGAAACCAAAGACGAAAACGACATACCCAAAGGCATTGTAAAATGGCTGGTAGAAATGTTTGACGATACCGACGAACTTACAGGTATCGCAACTATACTTACCATGGTAAAACGAAAAAAGATTGATTTTTAATTTTTTGTAGTCGGTGGCAGGTTTTTATAGTCTCTTTTTAGTAGGCTTGCTTAGTATATTTGTGAGTTAGCTGCAAACAATATGACACTTTTCGAGAAACGAGATAAGATAATTAAGGACTTATTCAAACCTAGATTTAAGGAAGCAGGCTTTAGTGTTCCAGGTACTACTTTTATAAAAAAAGAAAAAAATTTCTGGAAGATATTTAATATTCAATCAAGTTCTTTCAACTCTGAAGACAGTGTCTCATTTTATTTGAACATAGGTTTTTTATTCCCTATTGGCTTTGAACTTCGTAACCAAAAGTTACCAATAAAACCTAAGGAATATGATTGCCAATTTCATATTAGGACAAATTACTTGACAGGAAGAAATCAATCTTACGACATAAATGACAGTATAGAAAAACTACTTTCCAATGATATTTCGGACTATATTCTTCCTTTTTTCAATCGTTATAACTTTATTCAGGACTGTCTTAAATTAAACGTAGAAGTACCTGAAAGTTGGACCGATTGTAGACCATATATTGGTTTGACATTAATAAAAAATGGAGAAATAGAAAAAGGAAACGAAATAATCAATTCATTTATTCCGACAACATCAAAAGTATGGGCAAATGAGGTTGACAACTTTAGACATAGCTTAATAACGAAAGTCTGCTGTTAGCCTTGTCAGCCTAAACTTGTCGAAGGGTGTCGAAGGCGATTATAAAAAACTCCTTGCGTTAATCGGTTTCGACAAGCTCAACCTGACAACTTTATTCTTTTTGGTACTGTTTATTTTCAAAAATAAAAAAGTCTAAACAACTTCACTGCTTAAATATTTAAACCGCCATAGGCACTTAAGTCTGCCGAATCATCGCACACTTGTACTTTTTGTGCTTTACTGGGCTGGTTACAAACTGCCTCATAAAATACATGCTGCCCAACTGTGAGCCACTGCGTTAGGGATTGCAACGGAAAACCCGTAGGCACAAAGTGCCGAGGATTTGGAGTGAAAAGCCCGACCCGCACAGGCGGGTAACGCTATAATTGCTACTTTTATAAAAGAAATAGGATCTGGCTGTAACTTTTGCTTTGCCCAACCGTATAATACATACAAGGCAATTTTGAACCGACTAACCCTGGCTTTAATGACTGAAAAAGAATACAATAATTGTGTAAACCAATATGCTGATAATGTTTTTAGGTTTATTGTAAAAAACCTTAAGCATGAAGAAGATGCAAGGGATATTGTGCAAACTGCTTTTGAAAAACTATGGAAGCATAAGGATACGGTAGAAGTTGAAAAATGTAAATCGTATTTGTTTACTGTAGCCTACAACCAAATGATAGATCATATACGTAAAAATAAACGTATTGTACTAAAAGAAGAGTTTAACCCCAATACTAAAATTAACCATCAGCCCGAAACCAACACTAAAAAAATTTTGATGGAAGCTTTAAACAAACTAAGCGATACACAAAAAAGTTTGGTTATGCTTAAAGATTATGAAGGCTACAGTTACGATGAAATTGGGCAAATAATGGGTTTAAACATCAGCCAAGTAAAAGTGTACTTGCATAGGGCAAGAATAATTTTGAGAGACTATTTAGTAAAGCCAGAAAATGTGATGTAAGAAAGTAGCACGCAAAAAACAAACAGCAATGAATTTAAACAGAAATAATTACGAGGAGTTTTTTTTGATGTATGTAGATGGCGAACTACAAGCACAGCAAAAAAATGAAGTAGAATTTTTTGTACAGCAAAACCCCGATTTGCAAAGCGAATTGGAGATGCTACAACAAGCAACCCTTACTGTAGATGAGTTGATGCCCATGGATAAAACCAGTTTGTACAAAACCGAAAACGGAATTACGCAAACTAACTACGCCGAATACTTTTTATTGTATGTAGATAATGAACTTACCGATGCCGAAAGAAAAAATACTGAAATTTTTGTATTGCAGCATCCACAATTGCAAGAGGAGTTTACACTACTAAAACAAACACAATTACCAGCCGAAAAAATTTCTTGCCCCAACAAAGAGCTACTGTACAAAAAAGAAGAAGACAAAAAGCCAATAGTTTGGATGAATTGGAGTAGGGTGGCAGTAGCAGCAGCTTTTATTGGTATTGCAGTAAGTGTGTGGGTGTTATATCCATCTACAAAAACTACAACTGGTGTTGGTAGCTTAGCAGTGAAAGAAACTACAACCAAACAAAACGAAAAATTATTAGTGCCTACAAAGTCAGTAAACGGTGCTGTAGCTTCAATAAATAATAGTACTAATAACAAGGTAGTAAAGCAACAAGCAGCAACAACTACTGCAAGTATTAATAAAAATGATTTAGCAACTACAACAAAAACCAATATACTACCAACAAAAAAAATTATAGCACCTCTTGTAACTTTTAAAAACCAAGAAACGTTTACCAATAACACTATAGCACAAGTAAGTGGCAAAGAAGACAAAAAAGAACAAACAATAGAAAGTGCTACTAAAACTTTAATAGAGGCACTAAATAACAATAAAGTTGATATAGCAAAAAATGCCAACACAGTAGTAAAAGAAAACAAAGAGATTATTACAAGCATAGCACAACCTATAATCTACAAAGAATTAGATACTGATATACCAGAAAATAAAACAGTATTAGTAGGTGGGTTAGAAATAAGAAAAGACAAACTAGTAGGCTTATTTAAAAGAGCTAGTAAAATGATAAAAAGCGGTAAAGAAGAAAGATAGATTTACAAACTCCTTACCCAATACCCTGTACTTACAACAACATTTTATAAAACAAAAAACCTAAACGGTATGAAAAGAATTACACTCTTAATGGCGATAGCATGTTTTACAGCTACTGCACAGGCACAAACAGACACTACAAAAAAAGAAGCTACAGATACCCTACGTGCAGGCAATTTTGTAATAGTAAAAAAAGCAAAAAAATCTGTAGAAATTAGTTCTGGGTCTAATGATTTATTAGATGTAAAATTTACCAACAACAAAAAGAAGAAAAACAAAAACCTTAGCACCAATTGGTGGATAATGGATTTAGGTTTTGCCAATTGGAGAGACGAAACCAATTACGCCTCTGCCGAAGCTGCTAACTTTTTACGCCCAGCCATTGGCAAGCCAGCTTTTACTGCCGATGATTTAAAATTAAATACTAGCAAATCATCTAACGTAAACATTTGGTTTTTTATGCAAAAATTAAATGTAGCTAAGCATGTATTAAACCTAAAATATGGTTTGGGTGTAGAAATGTATAATTATCGCTACAGCACCAATATATCGTACAACAAAAACCCAACGTATATTTTTAGAGATACTGTTTCGTTTTCTAAAAACAAATTGTTTGCAAAATACCTTACCGTACCTTTTATGCTAAACTTTAACCCTACCCCTAAAAGCAAAAAAGGCTTTAGCATGAGTGCTGGTATAAGTGCAGGTTACTTAATTGGTAGCCGTACCAAACAAATAAGCTACGAAAGAGGTAAGCAAAAACTAAGCAACGATTTTGATTTAAACAAATGGAGATTAGCTGCAATAGGAGAGTTAGGCCTAGGACCAGTAAGGCTTTACGGCAGTTACAGTTTTAATGCATTACACGAAAAGGGCACTATACAATACCCTTATGCGGTAGGTATACGCTTTAGCAATTGGTAAAATAAAATATCTCAATTATAGTTTTCTCATGTGCAAAACACTTCTTGTCTAAGAAGTGTTTTTTATTTTGTAGCCAGCAGTAGAATATCTATTAAGCTGCGGTTGCGTCGCACATGTTTAGCTATGAATATCTATTAAGCAACTACAATAGCCACCCAACTTTTAACGCAGCCGTTATATCAAAAGTATGCCCATCATAGGCTGTATTTATATTATTATTAAACATTCATGATTTTATAATACACCTCTACCATAATTCAAAAAATCATTTTTTAGAATGTCATTGATGAAGATGTCTAATAAATCAATATTTTTTACCAATAAAATATGCCAACATTTTATTAACCTAAAGTTTTGCCAAAGCACAACTCAGCGGTAATCCTTATGCAGCTATTTCGTTCTATTTGTATCAACCAACCAACTTGTATGAAAGCAGTAACCTCATTTTCCTTATTAGGTTTTTTATTTATTACCAGCACTTCGTTTTACAGCAAAACAGTTTTAACCAAACCTACTTACTATATAATTATAGACAAAAGCGAGTATGAACTTACAGTGTATGATGCTGATGGTTGGCTAGTAACCTATCCTTGCGTTTTTGGCAATGATGACCAAGGCGATAAAATGATGCAAGGCGATAGAAAAACACCTGAAGGTACTTTTACCATTTCTCAAAAAAGAGTACATGCTAAATGGGATAGAATGATGATGATAGATTATCCTACAAAAGAAAGCTATCAAAAATTTAACCAACGCAAGGCCAATGGCGAGATTTCGAAAACCGCAAAAATTGGCGGAGACATTGGCATACATGGTACTTGGCCACACGAAGAATATGCCATAGACCAATATCAAAACTGGACACAAGGCTGCATAAGCCTAAAAAATGAGCATATAGAACAGCTGTATAATATGATGACTGCTGGCAGCAAAGTGATAATTAGGGAGTAATTATTTACTCAAAAAATTAATTACCGTTGTTTTCCATTTTTTAGGTTCTTTTTTACAAAGGCTTTCATGGCTGCAGTTTTCATACTTAACCAACTCTTTGTTGGTGGCTCCTAGGTTTGCAAAAATTGTATTCGTTTCCTGAGCAGTAACTCTATTATCATGTATACCCCATTGCAATAAAGTTGGGCAAATAATTTTTTTAGCGTAGTTATAAGGTTTATGGTTAAAAGCCCAAAAGCCTTGCTCTATACCACCCCAAAATGTAAGTAAGCCACTAATAGGTTGCTGTGGTAAGCCCATCATTTTTACCCTACCTTTTACAGCATCTAGTAAACTGCCAAAAGGCATTTCTAAAATTACCTTAGTAGGCTTTAAGTTATATTCATCAATGGCTTTCATTATACTAGCAGCCCCTAACGAAATGCCCCATAAAACAATTTGTTGTTCGTTTTGCGAGGCCACAAAATTGTAAGCAGCTTGTACATCTTTTGCTTCATTTACACCAATGGTGCAAGTGTTTCCTTCGCTATTGCCATGGGCTCTAAAATCTACCAATAGCACATTATAACCTATACTAAAAAAATATTCAGCTTCTTTTATTGTTCCACTTTTATTGCCACCATGCCCATGAAATAATATTACTGTGCCATTGTGTATATGGCTGGTAAGTGGCGTAATAGTGTCTATAGCATACCAAGCTTCTAAGTGTACACTATCTTTTGTAGTAATCGTAATGGTTTGATGCTGTATTTTTAAAGAATCTACTACCAAGCTTTTAGGAAACTTAATTCCAAAAAACAATGCTGATGCCTTATCACCAAAAGTTAATTCTTCGGATTTCTTAGGCTTAGGTATACCTGTATAAAAATGTGTAAACTTGTAGGCATGAAAGGCAGCCATAATATTTAGTAATACAAACATTACCATAATAATGTAACCAATACGCTTCAACCATTTTTTAGGCATGTGGTATAATTTGGCTAAAGGTAAGTACAGCTATCATTAATGTGCAGAGCATTATATATAAAGTCTAATTAAAAATTACACATATTATTTGTACCTTAGTGAAAAATTAATCACTATGGGCAGATCGGTATTAAAGGTTACATCTTTTACG
>JAYVRD010000351.1:0-13555 GCA_043776595.1 Chitinophagaceae bacterium
CAATTTTTTTATCCATTCTCCATTATACCACTTAGCTTTTTCAAAATCAAACTTAGCTCCACCTTTATGTACACGTTCCATGCTAAATTTATCTATCAGTTCTTCCAGCGTAAAAATTTCTTGTTCTGTTCCATCATTCCAGCCCAAAGTAGCCAGCATGTTTATAAATGCCTCAGGCAAAAATCCTCTTTCTTTAAATCCAGCATTTACTTCGCCATCGGCATTTGTCCAGTCCATAGCAAATACAGGAAAACCCAAACGGTCGCCATCTCTTTTGCTCAATTTTCCATTACCATCTGGCTTTAAAATAAGTGGCAAATGTGCCCATTGTGGCATCGCATCTAACCCAAATAAATATTGCCACAGCAACACATGTACTGGTGCACTTGGTAGCCATTCCTCACCCCTAAAAGCATGACTAATCTCCATCAACTTATCATCTACCACCACTGCTAAATGATAAGTAGGCATGCCATCAGCCTTTAGCAAAACCTTATCATCTACCAAACTGCTGTTAAACGAAACTCCACCCCTTATCATATCAGTAAACTTCACTTCTACATCTGTTGGCATTTTTATTCTTATTACATGAGGCACACCATCGGTAATCAATTGTTGCGTTTCAGTTTCACTCATTGTCAATGAGTTTTTCATGCCCATTCTTGTATGCTGACTATACATGAAATTCGCTACTTCTTTACGCTTCACATCCAAATCTTCGGCAGTATCAAATGCATAGTAAGCATATCCATCTTTTACCAATTGCTCTGCATATTGTTTGTATATCGGCTTTCGTTCACTTTGCCTGTAAGGTGCATGTGGGCCTCCGTGTAAAGGGCTTTCATCTGGCGTTAATCCACACCAAGCTAGGCAATCAAAAATGTACTGCTCTGCACCAACTACAAAACGGGTTTGATCGGTATCTTCTATACGAACAATAAAACTGCCACCATGATGTTTGGCAAATAAATAATTAAACAACACCGTACGTACCCCACCTAAATGCAAACCTCCTGTTGGGCTTGGGGCAAAACGTACTCTTACTTTTTTACTCATGCTACAAAGATAATGAAGTGAATAGTGAAAGGTAAATACTGAAAGCAAGAAGTAGTTTTATATAGCCAGCGGTAGAATATCAATTAAGCTGCGGTTGCGTCGCACATTTTAAGCTATGAATTGCTATTGGGCAAAAGTTCATCGTTCACAAAAGATAAGCTACAGCAGCACCTAATCTTTTCATTAGTAAAACAAAACAACACTTTACCTTTATCTCATAATTCCACACCTTGAAAAAACTTGTAACGCTTTTAGCAATATTATTTTTTGTGCAATCTCATGCACAACTTACCTACGAAAACTTGTGGGTGCAATATGATAGTGCTTGGACGTACAAAAACCTTCAACTAATACCCATACGTTTTAAAGGCAATGGTTTGCCTAATAATATACTGCCAACCAATACCATTTCCTTTCAAGAAGCCTATGCAACAGGTAAGGTTACAGTAAAAGAAATGACAGTGCCACCTGGTGCAGATGTTGGTGTAATGGTTATTAAAAACCACACCAAAAAAAACATTTTACTAAACAGTGGAGAATTGTTTGGCGGTGGTAAGCAAGATAGAATTGTAGGCGAAACCGCTATTATACCACCAGATGGAAAAGATTTTTATGCTACTGTTTTTTGTATAGAAAAAGGACGATGGGCCAATAAAGCCAAATCATTTTATCACGCTGGTTCTGCCGATATGGACTTACGTAAAGCTGTGGACATAAGCCGCAAGCAAGCAGATATTTGGAAAGAAATTGAAAAAAAATTTACCGCTTTTAAAAAGAAAAGTGATACCGAACCTTATTTAGAATTGTATCGTGGAATTATGCATGTAGACAGTAGCTATATGAATTATTTTATTAGCAAAATGAAGGCAAGTGATAGTTTGTATGCTGGCTTTTTAGCTATTACAGGTGATAGAATTATTGGCTGCGAAATTTTTTCTAGTAAAGAATATACTTGGGCATCATATAAAAGTATTGTGAGTAGCTATGTACATAGCTTAGGCGAAAATGCAACTGTGCCAACTGTAAGCTACCTGCAAAAGAAAAATTTTATGGACAGCTTATTAAATAGCGAAGTAGAGCAAAAGAAATTTCTCCTTACCCATGGGCGTGCTTATGAGTACGAGGGAAAAGTAATTCATATTATTGCGTATGGAGATTAATGAGTGTCTGACACCAATTAATCTTATAGATATTACACAGAATGTACTTAACAAAAACACCTTGGTGGTTAAAAGCTTTATACCCTTCGTTTGTATGGAACATGAACGTAGCTGATAAAGTATTGTACTTAACTTTTGATGATGGTCCACACCCAACAGCTACTCCTTTTGTACTAAAAGAATTGAAGAAGTACAATGCTAAAGCTACTTTTTTTTGCATTGGTAAAAATGTGGTAGAGCAACCCAAAATTTACCAACAAATTTTAGATGAAGGACATGCAGTAGGTAACCATACTTATAACCACGTTAATGGATGGAAAACAAATAATCAATTGTACATACAAGACATTGCAGCAGCAGCCAAAGTAATTGATAGTAATTTATTTCGTCCCCCGTATGGCAGGATAACAAGGTTTCAAGCAAGTATGTTAAGTGATTTATCAAAAGTGAAAAGTGAAAAAGCGGATATTGAAAATTTGACTTTTAATTTTTCGCCTTTCAAAATTATTATGTGGGATGTTTTGAGTGCAGACTTTGATACAAAAATTACACCTCAAAAATGTTTGGAGAATGTGGTGCTACATGCAAAAGTTGGGTCTATTGTTTTGTTTCATGACAGTAGCAAAGCTTGGGATAGAATGAGCTATGCTTTACCCAAAGTGCTGGAGCATTTTAGTAGAGAAGGGTATAGGTTTGAGAAAATTAGTCAAAAATATTGAACCCAAGGTCTTGTATATGCCTTGGTTTTTGTTCACAGCCTAGCTGTACTATAATATTACTAATTATTACTAAATCTCCAGATTCTAAATTTTCTATAATCTTTCTTGTGTCGGATTGAAAAAATGCTCCAGTATTATTTGCTGTAAGAGTTTTTGTGTTGGCTTTATAAATTGAAAATGTAAAGCTTTTAACTTCCATTTTAATATTTTCAATTTGAAAATTGTGTAACTCAGCCCTAACACCTACGCAATTCTTTAAAGAAAATCCCCTGTGATTTCCATTGCCAATCATTAACTCTGGGTTGCGAATTTTTTTTATTGGTAATTTGAAAGATTTAATCAAGTAGTTGTTACAATATACTTTTAAAACTGCTTTTGCTTTTTCGTTTGCATCACAGATTGTCCACAAGTATTTGCCTGCTTCTTTATTCTTTTTTATAGTTCCATAATTTACTTTAAGAAATAGTTCTGAAAATTTATAACCAGGTATATTTATTGAAATTGGATTTTCTGCCCCAATAAAAACAGCATTTGTTTTGTTGGTGCTTATAAACATTTTTTGTGCGTACGCAAATTGGATAATAAACAAAAAGAAAGAGTTTAGAAGGATCTTCATTCTCTAAATTTAATGTATAAATAAATCAAATTCCAACACTTTTAATGAGTTTTTAGATATTTAGAAATGCCAAAAGAATCATAATCTGTTTTATTTTTTGTTAAAAACGTTTCTTGGTGCTTAAATTTTTAAAATTGCATCAACTCAGTGTCATCTGTCTTCTATATCTAGGCTACGATAAAAGTTGAGAGAAGATTCATAACTAGAAATGTGCGACGCAACCGCTGCTTAATTCTTATTCAAAAGCTGGCTACCAAAAAATTACTACCATATCTTTAAAACAAACTTACAAAGCCAATATGAATTTTACTTTCACGCATATTGAGAGGCAAATCGTTTCGCTTGCCAGCGGCATAACTTATATTAAAAATGCCTTGCTTGGTTTGAAAACCTAAGCCAAATCCTGCACCAATATATGTGTTAGAAATGTTGGTGATGTTGCTGTAACTATTGCCCACATCTGTAAAGGCTGCAAAGAAATTATTAAGACCAAAGAAGTAACGATACTCTACCGTAGCTACTACAAAACGACTGCTAAAAATACTTTCTTCATCAAAACCTCTTAGTAATTTGTAGCCACCAATTTGAAACATTTCGTTACGAAAATAATTGGGGCTTTGCAGTATGGCAGCGTTTACAACAGTTTTTAAAGATGAAAATTTTGTAATGGAAAAATAATGTGCTGCAGTAAGTTTTAGTTTTACTTGGTAGGTATTTAGCTCTAGCGAATCGTAAAGTTTGTTGTAGTTATAAACTGCATCTTTAATATTGGTAATGGAGTTATTTCTTTTTACTTTTTTGCTACCTGCACTTAGTTGGAGTTTTATATCGCTACCACGACGTGGGTTAAAACGGTAATCTGTATTGTTAAACTCATATTCCAAACCTAATGAAGTGTTACTAGCATCTATGATATCGGGTAGTTTTTTGGTGAATTTAATGGTGGCTGTATCTACATCTAACAAACTGGTACTAAAACTTTGTAGCAGTATTTTAAACTTTTGTTTGGCAGATAATTTATAATCAACACCAATAGCTGCGTTGATGTTTAAAAAAGCAGAATCTCTTTTGTACAAATTGAAATTAAAGTTGAAACCAAAACCTGAATTGAATAGATAAGGTCTTTGAAAACTAACTTCAATTCGAGGAGATTTAGGCTGAATTTGCTGCCAATTGAGTGCAATGCTTTCGCCTGCTGCAAAAGTATTTTGAAGATTCACTTTTGCATCTACCGTAAATAAAAGTTTACCTCCCAACTGCTGATTGGCTGGCAAAAAACCAACAATAGCATCTATTTGGTTGCTACGCCTAGGCTGCAAATACAAGTTGAGCAAATACGAACTGCCCAGCATTGTAATATCCCAAGGTTGGGCTTGTTGCAAATAAGGCAACTCTAAGAGGCGTTGATTTATTTTTTCTAACTGCACAAGGCTGTACAAACTTTTCACTGGCATATCTAAATGATGGTACAAAAAACTTTTGTTGATTTTTGCATTGCCATAAAGGCGAATACTATCCATACGATATTCTATACCACGATTGATAAGAAGTTTGGCTGTTACTTGTTGGTTGGCTATCTGTACACTATCTAATTGCAAAGTGGCAAAAGGGTAGCCATTTTTTTCAAAATAATTCAACAATTTTTCTTGTAAGCCAAATATTTGTTGTGGATTAAAAGTCTGCTTTATGTAATTGTTACTTTTAAAACCCAGTTGATTCAATAAGGGCTTGTCTTGTGGATTTATTAATAACTCCTTCCATTGGTATTGATTGCCTGTAAATAGATAAATGGAAATAGCAGTGGTGGTGGTTTCTATACTATCTACTGAGGCACTTACAAAACCTTTTAGTTGAAGTGCAGTGGGTAATTGATTTACATACTGCACACCTTGCTGTAAGTTTGTAAATGTTTTTTTTAGTAATAATGAGGCGATAAATGTGGAGTCTTTATCCACTGGCTTAATATGTAGTTGTATAGTTTGTGCATGCAATTGTATAGCAGCCAAACAAATGATCAACCATACCAAACCATATCGTGTTACTTTTACCTTCATTTAGCAAACAAGATTAATAAAACTTAGTTACAAAATTGCAACTTTAAAATGGCAGGCATTTATATTCATATTCCTTTTTGCAAACAAGCTTGCCATTATTGCAACTTTCATTTTTCTACTTCAAGACAGTTAATGCCACAAATGGTGCAGGCAATTATTGCAGAAGCAAAGCTGCGTATTACTTATGTAACCGAAAAAGTAGATACTATTTATTTTGGTGGAGGAACACCAAGCCTATTAGAAATAGTGAGTTTGCAATGTATTGTAGAAAGTTTGAAACAACTTTTTGATGTGGCTAACGATGCAGAAATAACTTTAGAAGCCAACCCCGACGATATTACTGAAGAAAAATTAATAGCATGGAGGGCTTTGGGTATTAACAGGCTTAGCATTGGCGTACAAAGTTTTGTAGATGAAGATTTGCAATGGATGAATAGAGCACATGGAAGTAAGTTGGCTATTGATACTTTATTATTGGCAGTTAAATATTTTGAGAACATAACGTTGGATTTAATTTATGGAACACCAACATTAACAGATGAAAACTGGAAGCAAAATTTAGAAACAGCTTTTAATTTAAACATTCCACACCTTTCTTGCTATGCACTTACGGTAGAACCAAAAACAGCTTTGGAAAAATTGATAGCAAAAAAACAATTACAAAATGTTGATGCCGATAAACAAGCCAAACATTTTGAGATACTTACTCACCTTGCTACTGCAGCTGGCTACCAACACTACGAAATTAGCAACTTTGCAAAAGCTGGTTTTAGAAGCAAGCACAATAGCAGTTATTGGCAGGGCAAACAATACTTGGGCTTAGGCCCAGCTGCACATAGTTTTAATGGTGGCAGCAGACAATGGAATATAGCAAACAACGCGTTGTACATTAAAAGCATTGATGCTGATATTGTGCCTTTTGAAATAGAAAACCTAACATCCACACAACAGTTAAATGAATACATAATGATAAGCCTTAGAACAATAGAAGGTATATCAGTAACAAAAGTGAAAGAAGATTTTGGAATTGAAAAAGCTAAACAACTTTTAAAACTTGCTGATAAATGGTTAGTAGCCAAGCAAGTGATTTTGATTAATGATTATTTACTACTTACTGCAAAAGGAAAATTTTTGGCAGATGGTATTGCTGCAGATTTGTTTGAGTAATGATATACCATAAACAAACCCCCAATAAAACAACTTATTGTACCCATTCATGGCTTTGTTATATAACCTAATATAATACTCAAAAAAATAAAAGATAAAAAACTCTTTTTATTCTAAATAGAACTTTTATATTTGCATAGTAAACGGAATTACAATGTTCTCAAAATCGTGTGAATATGCAATTAAGGCGATGATTTTTGTAGCTCAAAAATCTAAAGAAGAAGCACGTGTAGGTGTAAAAGAAATTGCAAAAGGCATTAATGCACCCGAACATTTTATAGCAAAAATTTTGCAAGAATTGGGGCGTAAAAATCTGGTTCAATCTATTAAAGGGCCAAATGGAGGTTTTTTTTTAGAAAAAACACACCTCAAAACATCACTTTCAGACATTGTAAAAGCCATTGATGGCGATAAAATTTATAACGATTGTGTATTAGGCTTAAAGGCTTGCTCTCAAAAAAATCCTTGTCCTGTTCACAACGAGTATAAAGAAATAAAAAAGAATCTAATTGCAATGATTGAAAAAAATACAATTGGAGATTTTAATGATAAACTAAATAGTGGCAATTACTTTCTGAAAAACGTATAGCATTTTTTTGATTAATTAAAAGATAAAAAGGTATTAATATATTAATTTATGAAACAAGCTTTATCAAAATCAACGCTAGTTGTATTACTAGTAGCAACTGCCCAAGTAGTGCATGCCCAAAACGCAAACAACTTTATAGAAGTAAAAGGCAATTTGGTTGAAACATCAATAACAACCATGTTGCTTGTAGCAGTTGCCATTGGCATACTCTATAGTTTTTATAAGTTTAAATATGTGTTGCGAAAAAATAAATTAGTAGAAGAAATAGATTCTAAAACACTGTTTAACAATCTCAATGCTCAACAAATTGACACCTACTTAAAATCTAAAAAAGAGGATTGCTGTGGTACTTGCAAAGGCAGTGGTAATAACTGCACCAAGAGTAAAAATATACTATCGGTTCTTATTCTCTCATTAATCTCAACAATTGCAACAGCTCAAGGTACAACAGCAAATGATAAAAATTTAACCACCCAACCTGGTATTATCATAACCATAGTTTTGCTTACACTACCCTTATTATTAGCTGTACTTTTAATAATAATCAAAGCTACAAATGCTGTAAAAAAAGTTGGTAACGAGAAAAAAATTAAGCAAGCCCAACAAGTTGTACAGCAACTTAAATCTACTGAAAATCCTGCACTAGAAAATGAATTGCAAAAAAGGAAACAAGCATTAAATTTTAAGTTACAAAACAATGAACTATCTGGGTCAAGTGAAGCAGAAGATACAAAAGGTATCATTCAAAATATAAGCACCGAACACGAAGTTCATTTTACCGCACTAAAAAAGAAAGCAGCTCCAAGACCAAGCCTTGACCCAGCCATTACTAAATTAATAGTATGGTACTTAGGCTGTGCTGCATTTTGGTTGGTAGTTGGTACAGGCATTGGCGAATATGTGGGTATAAAATTTGTAGTTCCAGATGTAGATCATGTAAGCTGGCTAAGTTTTGGTAGGCTGCGTCCTGTCCACACCAATATTGTGTTTTGGGGTTGGGCCTCTTTAGGTATTTTAGGGTTAGGCTATTATGTGGTACCTACTGTAAGTAATACTAAATTGTACAGCATTAAGTGGGGTTGGATTGCTTTAATATTAACCAACCTACAAGTAACGCTTGGCAGCATTAGCCTTATGGCTGGCATTAATAATGGTGGCGGAGAGTTTAGAGAATATATCTGGCCAATAATGGCATTGTTTGCTGTAGCACTTATTCTTACCCTTATCAACTTCCTTCTAACAGTTGCCAAACGTACCACCAAAGAAATTTACATCTCCAATTGGTATATTATTTCTGCACTTATTTTCACAATCATAGTTGCATCTACAGCCTATCTACCATTTTGGCAAAATGGACTTGGAGAAACCATCATTCAGGGTTATTACATGCACTCAGGTGTAGGTATGTGGTTTACACTTTTTACTTTAGGCTTATTGTATTATTTCATTCCACAACAAATAAACAAACCCATTTATGCATACAGCTTAGGCATACTTGCTTTTTGGACACAAATACTTTTTTATACCATCATTGGTACACACCACTTTGTATTTAGCTCTATACCATGGTGGTTACAAACAGTAGCTATAGTTGGTAGTGTAGGTATGATAATTCCGGTGGTTGCGGCTTCAATTAATTTTAGTATGACGTTTAAAGGGCAATGGGATAAAGTATCAAACAGCTACACGCTACCCTTTTTCTTAACGGCTGTGGTGTACTATTTTGTAGTAAGTATGCAAGGCACAGCTGAGGCATTTAGGTTTACCAATTTACTCTGGCATTTTACCGATTTTACAGTTGCACACTCACATTTAGGTTTTTATGGCATCATCACATTTGCAATTTGGGGTGGCACTTATGCAATAGTACCAAGGCTTACAGGCAAAGAGCCTCCACAACATTTAGTAGGTGCACATTTTTGGTTGGCATTTATTGGGCTTTTATTGTATGCAGTACCATTAATGTATGGGGCTACACTAAAAGGCTTAATGTGGCAAAGTGGAAAACCATTTATTGATAGCGTAATAATGATGTTTGATTGGTGGATTTGGAGAGCCATTGGTGGAAGTTTAATGTTTATATCACACATCATTTACTTCTATAACTTTTATAAAATGACTTATAATACAGTAGAGGAGATAAATGTAAAAGATGAAGCCTTTAAACAATTAGAAGCCGAAATGCTTGTTACAACAACTTAAAAATTTTATTATGGCGTATCCCGCATGTGCGGGTCGGGCTATTCGCTGCAATCTTTTTTTTGTTCCAAAAAAAGTATTTACGCTGCTATCCCTTACGCAAAAAAATCAACACTAAAATGTCATTAAGCAACATCAAAATTTTTAACCCATGAGCATATTCAACAATCATAAGAAACTATACATTACGGCAGGTTTTCTTTTTTTATTCCTCACCTATCTTACAGCTATAAAACCAGCTTTAGATAATCAAAAAAATAATGCTCCTTTACCTAGCTCATTGCCTTTAAGTGGAGATGCATTGGCAGGCAAAAACGTTTATATTTCTGAAGGTTGTGTAGGTTGCCATAGTCAACAAGTACGCAATGTAGATATGGATAAAATGTTTGGTAGCAGACCTGGCATACCTGCAGATTATGCCAACATAACCAGAACAAGTATTTGGGTTAATACTGCTACTGTAATGGGTACAGAACGTACTGGACCAGACCTAACTGATGTAGGCAACAGACAACCAAGTAAAGACTGGAATTTAATGCACCTTTTTAATCCACGTTCTGTAGTAGCACAGTCTATTATGCCCAGCTACGAGTGGCTTTTTGAAATAAAAGAAAATCCATCAACAACAGATGTAGTAGTAAGTATGCCTCCACAATTTTTAAATGGCAGAACTGGTAAAGTTGTGGCAACGAATAAAGCACTACAGTTATTAGCATACATCCAATCACTACAACAAACCACTTTGCCAGATGGTACAAAACCAATGGAATTTTTGTATAAAAATGAAGAAAAAGCAGTAGCTGCAAATGCCGGTCCTAGCAACACGGAACTAGATGGCAAAGCTTTATACATTGCCAATTGTCAAAGTTGCCATCAAGAAAATGGAGAAGGACTTAAAGGTGCTTTTCCACCATTAAAAGCTAGCCCAATAGTAAATAGTGAAAACTTGGAGTTGTATGTAGATATAATAATGAATGGCTACGATGCAAGGGCAGAATATGGTGTAATGGCTGCTGTAGGTACCAACATGAATTTTGATGAAAATAAAGTGGCAGCCATTATTAATTATGAAAGAAGCAGTTGGGGTAATACTGGTAAAAAAGTAACGCCTGCAGAAATCAAAAAAATAATGGATTTTATAAAACTTAAAACCACTGTAAAATGACAAAGAAATTAATGCTGGCATTTGCATTTTGTATGCTACAAATTACAAACTACGCATGCCCTGTTTGCGAAAGAAATAAACCAAAAATTTTACAAGGCATAACACATGGTAGCAACCCAGATAGTAAATGGGATTATGTAATTGTGATTGGTATGATAATCATTGCCCTTGCTACTTTATTCTATTCAATAAAGTGGCTTATACAGCCAAATGAGAAAAATAATAACCATATTAAGTACTCATTTTTAAACGAACCATAATATGCAAAATCAAAGTTCGGTATTAATATACATTGATGAAGAAACAAAGCCAATTGGTGAGTACACAACACCTATAAATTTTGAGTTAGACACTACAAAATTGGTAGATGGAACACATACTTTAAAAATAGTAAGTAAGAGTAGCCAAGGTAAAGAAGGCATTAGGAAAATACCCTTTACTGTACGCAATGGTCCAGCTATTGCCATAGAAGGCATAACAGAAAATGCTATTGTAGATGGTATTTTACCCTTGATGATAAATGCTTATAGTAAAGGCGATCAAAAGAAATTTTTAATAGAGGGTAGTGAAACACCACGTAGCATACCAGCTTGGCTATGGGTAGTTATAATTTTATTTGTTGGTTGGGCTATGTATTATCTTATTGTTTCGCTAAACATGAAATTATAAATTATGATACTTAAAGAAATTGTAGCAGATATTGAAACTGCCAAACATCCAATTGCAAAGGCTTTACACAAAGGTGAATATTTTAAAGTACTGGCATTAGCCTTTAAAAAAGGGATGGTGTTAAAAGAACATCAAGCACATTTACCTACAAAATTATTTGTACTAAGTGGAAAAGTAATCTACAAACAAGGAGATGCAATAACCACTCTTTCGCAATACGAAGAACAAGAAATACCAGTAAACGTTTTACATTCTGTAGAAGCAATAGAAGAGAGTTTATGTTTATTAACCCAAGGATAATTATGAAAAAAGACATTGAAGATGTAACCGATATAACTATTCTTGTAAATGCATTTTATACTAAAGTTGTAGATGATGCTACCTTGGGTTTTATATTTAAAAATATAGACCATTTTTCTTTTGAAACACATATATCAGTAATGATTTCCTTTTGGGAAACACTATTGTTTGGTGTAGCAAGTTACAAAGGCAATCCTATGTTAAAGCATATAGAATTGAATAAAACCCTACCATTAAATGCCGAACACTTTAAACAATGGCTTTACCTGTGGGAGGAGACAGTACATGAACATTTTGAAGGAAAAAACACCGACGATGCTATTTTGAAAGCTAGAAATATTGCTGGACTAATGCAATATAAAATTCAACAAACCAATACAATTGGTACTATAAGTTAATGATGTTTACTAAATATTTTTTTACAAACATTAACAACCAACACAACCCCTAAAAGTATAAGGATAGTAATGGGGCTTAGCAATGTAAATGAAACTGGCATACAATAAAGGTAGATTTGTTTTGCACAAAAAGAAGTAACTTTTTTATTTACAGCATTGCACATTTGCCCAATAGTGTACAAGGCGTTGAAGGGTGTCCTTCGGCTACGCTCAGGATAAACTTACAACGAAGTTTAATAGTAGTAGTAAAGCTGGCTACAAAAATTTTACACTAAAATTGCCTCAATTTTTTTAAAGCCTTCGGCTACGGGCAAATGCTCCCATAAAATTTGGTAAATTGTAGTAGCTATGGGCATGGCAGCTTGTATGGTTTGATTGGTTTTGTAAATACACTTGCTGGCATTGTAACCCTCGGCTACCATGTTTAATTCTAGCTGGGCAGCTTTTACACTGTAGCCTTTACCAATCATGTTTCCAAAGGTTCTATTGCGACTGTACAAAGAATAACAGGTTACCAGCAAATCTCCCAAATACACCGATGCTGCATAGTTGATGGTGTTATTATCTAAAGAAAAATCGGTAATTACTTTTCGAGAAAATTTTACCATTTCGTCTGCTGCATTGGCTATATAAACACTTTGAAAATTATCTCCATAATCTAACCCATGAGCTATGCCTGCACCTAAGGCATAAATGTTTTTTAATACAGCAGCATATTGCACACCCATTATATCGTGGTTTACAATGGTGTTTAAATATTCTGTTTTAAAATGTGTAGCTAAAGTGGCAGCCATCGCTTCTTCTATACCAGAAAAAGTAAGGTAAGATAATTTTTCGGCTGCTACTTCTTCGGCATGGCAAGGCCCAAGTACTGTAAAATAATCTTTTAAGTCAAATGCAAAATTTTGTGCTACATAATCATTTAGCAATTGATTATTGGTAGGTAAAATACCCTTTATGGCAGAGATGATTTTTTTTCCTTCCAGTGCATTTTTATCAAGCTGCTGCAATACATCTTCGGCATAAGCACTTGGTACTGCTATTACTAAAATATCGCTTTGGGCTACTACTTCTTGTACATTATTGTTAAGCACCAACTTCTGTGGATTGAAGTAGGCACTGCTTACATAATGTGGGTTATGCCTTCGCTTTTGTATGTAGCTAATGGTATCAGTATTGCGTACCCACCAATTTATGGTATTGCCATTATCTGTAAGAATTTTGGCAAGGGCTGTAGCCCAGCTTCCACTTCCTATCATTCCAAATTGCATAGCAGCAGTATTAGTTAGTGGGCAAACATACGAAAGGGATTTTTTATAGAGTAGATAGAATAGCTTAGGTAAAAGCTAAATAGTGGACCCTTAAAACCCATTTTCATTTTTTTATTAATTAATTGTAGACATAGTAATGTGTAAAGCTGATAAAAGATATGTTGCCAAAAAGGATGCTCTCCACATGCAAAT
>JAYVRD010000352.1:0-3412 GCA_043776595.1 Chitinophagaceae bacterium
CAAACACTAACTGAAAAGTATAAAGAGCAATTGGTGTTGAGTAAATAAAAATCATACTACAACTTATGAAGTAGTATTTTTTTGTAATCAGCACCAGAATATCTATTAAGCTATGGATAAGTATTAAGCTTTTATCGCAGCGTAAATTGAAATGAAAGTTCTTTAGACTTATGAATTTTAAAAAACGAGAAATTTCTAAGTTACTTAGGTTGTCAGGTTGAGCTTGTCGAAACCGATTAAATGATGCAAACTCTTTAGTAATCGACTTCGACAAGCTCAGTCTGACAGCATTCTTCTTTTCAAAAAGTATAAAATTTGAGAATTTAAATAATGTCAATATATAATCAAGAAAAAAACAAATAACGCAAATAAAATCCATCACACATGAAGTTCAAACTACTAGCCCTCACCTTTTTTATTACAATCATTTCCTTTGCCCAAAACAACAAAGAGTATAATCAAATGGCTGCCGAAATAGAGCAAAAAGTATGGGGTACAAAAGATGCTTTATTTGAAAGCAACGAAATACCTGCTGAGTATAAAAATGAGTCTGGCGTTATCTTGGCACAAAAGCACACCATAGAAACCGATAGTAAAAAGAAATCTAGCTTTCTTGGTTTTAGAAGTGTTTTGCAAGGCACATTTAGCAAAACCGTTCGTGAGAAAATTTACTTAAACGATCAATCCTCGCTAGACGAATATTCTCAACTAAGCTTTAGCAAACTACAAAGCAAGCGTAGTGGTATGCTTACTAAAAATATTGCTTACTCTTTTTTAGGCATTAGGGTTATAAAACCCAACGGCACCATAGAAAAAGTTAATGTAGATGAAGCTGCTGTAACCTTAAAAGAAACCAGTGATAGCAAAAAAAATAAAATTGCCATACCCAATCTTGCCATTGGCGATATTATAGATTACTACATTACTTCTTACGACAAAGTAGAGGTAGCAGGCACCGTAGAAACCATGATGTTTGTTTTAAGCGATGATTATCCCATTCTAAATTATAGCATCAATATTTTATTTGATAAACGCATTGCTGCCGAATACCTATGTATTAATGGTGCACCCGATTTTAGAGTACGTGGTCAAGACGATGGCAATCTTTTAGAAATTACAGCTAAGAATTTACCGAAGATTAAAAATTTAGTGTGGAGTTCTATGGCAAGGCAAATGCCTTTGGCTCGTTTAAAATATGCCTTCAGCGATATTTATCATAGTGCAGGCAATGTAGTAAAAAGAGGTAGTGTACAAAAAGTGGTAACTGCCGATGATGTAGAAACCAGTGTTCAAAATAGTTTAGCTAGCTACATGATGAGTATTTCATCAAACGGTAATATTAAAAAAGAGTGGGAAAAATATAGCAGCACCCGCAAAGGCAACCAAACAAGCGATTCTATTGCAGCTTTTGTATATTACTGCTATCGCTATTACAACTATGGCAATTATAAAGATTTGGTAGATGGAGATTTTGCTAGTGCTGAAGATTATGGTGGCAACTATTATCAACTGCAAAAAGGGATGGAAATTATAAGAACCTTAGATGAAGTGTTTGATATAAAAGGTGAAGTAATCATGATAACGGGGCGTAACAGTGTAAAACGGAACAACCTTTTTTCTTCTGGCGATTTAAACTTTATGATACGAATGTACACACCCAAGCCTACATTTTTATACCTAGGAGGTAGCCTGTATAATTATGGTGAAATTTATCCGGCATTTGAAGGTGAGCAAGGAAAGTACGTTTCTTTTAAATCTAAAAAAACAGGTTTAATTATACGCCGTGTTATTGGCTACGAAGTAGAAGACCAAGGTGTAGCCACACCTAATAAAACCGATTACAAAGCCAATAACCACACCGAAAAATTAACGGTTGAAATTGATAAGACCAATCAACAGTTGCTCAACGTAAAACGCAATGTAGTAGCTAAAGGGCATTTGCGTAGAGACATGCAATCGTCTTTAGAAGTTTGGGAAGATTATTGTAAAACTGAAAGAGCAAATTTGGGTTACGAAACAGATATGCAAAAATTTTGGAGCGATAAAGGAAAAGATTACAAAAAGAGTGTAGAAGAATTTACGACCAAGCTTACCAAAGCAAGAGAAACGGTAAAAGAAAAATTTGAAACAGAAGTAAAAAATCAATACGATGCAAAGCCAAAAGAATTGAAGAGTTATAAAATCATCAATCATGGTTTTCGCCATGGCGACCCTGGTTTTGTGATGGAAGAAGATTTTACTATGGATGGATGGGTAAAAAAAGCTGGTAATAATTATATAGTAGAAATAGGTAAGCTAACTGGTGGGCAAATGGAAATAAAAGCTGAACAACGAGATAGAAAGCTTGACATATATATGGCTTTCCCACGCAGCTTTACCGATACCATACAACTTACCATACCCGAAGGCTATAGTGTTGAAGGCTTAGAAAAGCTAAACAAAAAAACAGAAAACGAGTGTGGTGGTTATGTAACTACTGCTAAAGTAGAGGGCAATAAACTACTAGTAACCACCAATAAGTATTACATAAATGCAGTAGAGCCTGTAGCCAATTGGCAAAAGCTTACAGCCTTTGTAGATGCTGCTTTCGACTTTGGTAAAGAGAAAGTATTATTGAAGAAAAAATAGTTTTTTGTAGTCGGCTTTATGGCTACTAGCATCGTTCCTTGCGTCGCACACTTGTATTGCATATCTCTATGTAGCATAGTGCTAGCTTGTTTACTATAAAATAAAATAAAAAAAGAAAAGCCCCTTATCATTTAGGGGTTTTTCTTTTTCCAAAAATAATCATCGCATTTATACGATTAATAAAAACTTTCTCTTTACTTTGCCTTATCGTATAAAAACGATTAATAAAAATGGCTATCCACAAAACAGAAGTATTTAACCAAAAAGAGCAAGACTTGGCAGCGTTTACCAAAGCCATAAGTCATCCAGCACGTATAGCCATTTTAAAAGTATTGGCACAGCACAACGAATGTATTTGTGGCGAAATAGTTGAAATACTACCCTTGGCACAAGCCACAGTAAGCCAACATTTAAAAGCATTAAAAGATGCTGGCTTAATCAATGGCACTATAGACGGTGCAAAAAGCTGCTACTGTATTAATTGGAAAGCATTTGAAAAATTTAGTAACGAGTTTAATATTCTTTTCAGCAAGTTAAAAACCCAAAATCAAAAGTCTTGCTGCTAACATTTACAAAAAAACTTTATGCAAACAGAAACAGAATTAAAACAATTAGTAAAAGAAAAATACAGTCAAATAGCCGAGCAATCAACTGAGCAAAATGCTACTAGTTGCTGTGGTGCTACCAATAGTTGCTGTGGTGATGAAGTGTATAACATAATGGCAGATGATTATACAAAGCTAGAAGGCTACAATGCCGATGCAGATTTAGGTTTAGGATGTGG
>JAYVRD010000353.1:0-13372 GCA_043776595.1 Chitinophagaceae bacterium
AGTCATCTGAAATAGATGCTAGCAATGTAGTAGTAAATGGTGATGGTGAGTTGATAGTACCCGTAGAACCAGAACAAACAGGAACAGATGTAAAAGGTGAAAATGAAATTGGTGATGATAAAGACGAACCTAAAAATCCTGAAACAGAATTGTAAAAAAAATCCCGCTGCAGCGGGATTTTTTTTATGTATTATAGTGATGAACTTTTTTATGGAGCCAGCAGTAGTATTTCAATATAGCAGCGGTGGCGTCGCACATGTTAAACCTTGTAGTACTATTAGGCTATCACTTTCATAAGCCTGCTAATAAACTTCTTTCATAATTGTATTAACTAGTTGGATAACGTTATTGCAAGAACGATAGCTAACTACACTCCCAATTTCTTTTCTATTAAATAACTGTTTCTTTCTGGTGCGTTGCGTGCTACTAATTCGGCTACAAAACCTGCTAAAAACATTTGCATACCAATAATCATTACGGTGAGTGCTATGTAAAAAATGGGTTTGTTGGTGATGCCAAATTCTTGGCTGCTAAACAGTTTGGTGGCAATAAGGTACAAACTCATTATAAATCCTGCCATAAAAAAAAGCGTGCCGTACAAACCAAAAAAGTGCATGGGACGTTTGCCAAACTTGCTTACAAAACTTATGGTGGCAAGATCGAGAAAACCATTTACAAAACGCTCCCATCCAAATTTGGTTACACCATATTTTCTAGGTCGATGTTCTACCACCTTCTCTCCTATTTTTCTAAAGCCTGCCCATTTGGCTATTACTGGTATGTAGCGGTGCATTTCGCCATAAACTTCTATGCTTTTTATTACTTTTAGTTTGTAAGCTTTTAAACCACAATTAAAATCGTGTAGGTTTTTTATGCCACTACTCCAGCGTGTGGCTGCATTAAAAAATTTGGTAGGTATTGTTTTGCTAAGTGGGTCATGACGTTTTTGTTTCCATCCACTTACAAGGTCGTAGCCATCTTCTACAATCATTCTTCGCAGTTCAGGTATTTCATCTGGACTGTCTTGCATATCGGCATCCATCGTTATTACTACATCGCCTTGTGCTGCTTTAAAGCCTTCGTTTAATGCACCACTTTTACCATAATTGCGTTGAAACTTGATGCCTTTAACATTAGGATTTCGTTGGGCTATTTGTTCTATTACCTGCCAACTATTATCGGTGCTACCATCATCAATCATTATTACTTCGTAAGTAAGATTGTTTGCTGTAACCACACGTTCTATCCACTCACTCAGTTCAGGCAAGGATTCGTCTTCGTTGTATAAGGGGATGATGATTGATACGTCCATGAAAATGAAAACTTAGTTATTGTCGTTTACAGGAGAATAGTTAGGATTCTTTTTGGCAACTGCTGCACCAATAAGGGATGCAATAACACCTGTCAATAAATTTCCTAATAATCCACCGCCAATAATGATAGCATAGAAAAATCTGCTTGCAATGCTAATGGCTTTTTCTTTTTGCTCGGCTGGCATCGTTGCACTGTTAGGTTGGCTATCCATTTGAGCTTTCATTACCTCAATAAATTTTTCTTTAAAATCTGGAAAAATGATTACGAAGAGCACTGTAAACACAACCGATATTAATGCCATAATTGCTACTGATTTAAAGCCATAACTAAAACACCCACCAAAACTTACATTGTTTCCATTATCATTTGCCCATTTAATAATAAAGAAAATGATTAAGGCTAATGAAACTAATGAAGGAATCCATTTGGTTCCTCCTTCTTTAAAGCTTTGACCAGTAAAATAATACACAAGAAAAAGTACAATAGATATAAGCCCTAGTATTGAGCCTACTACAAAATGAGAGATGGGTTTCTTTTCCATAACAGTGGGGTTGGTTTAGTTTTCGTTTATAAATAGTTTTCCTTTATTAATTACAGCCAATATTTTTCCTTTTAATTCTTTATCAAAAAAAGGTGAATTGGCTGCTTTGCTTTTATTGTTTGCTTTGGTAAAAGTAGTGATGCCCGTTTTGCTAAATAAAGTTAATTCGGCACAAGCACCTTCGGCAATATTAGTTGCTGGCAAGTTAAAAATGTTACGTGCATTGCTACTTAGTATTGTAGATAGTTGCTCTATAGTTAGCTGTGGCAAGCTATCATTAACCACTGCAAAGGCAGTTTGTAAGCCAATCATTCCAGCTTTAGCATATTCAAATTCACACACTTTATTATCCCAATCTTGTGGCAAATGGTGGCTGGCTATACAATCAATTGTTCCATTAAGCACCGCTGCTTGCAAGGCCAGCATATCTACTTTGGTGCGTAAAGGTGGATTTAGTTTTAGGTTGGTATCGTAGCCTTGTACATCTTCATCGCAAAGGCAAAGATGGTAAGGCGTAACACTACAACTAATTTGCAAACCCTCTGCTTTAGCTGCTGCAATTAATGCAACACTTGTGGCTGTGCTTATGCCTGTAATGTGCAATTTGCTTTGGGTGTAACGTAGCAAGTCTATATCTCTTTTTATAATCAATTCTTCGGCTATGGCAGGTATGCCGGGTAATCCTAGTTGTGTTGAAATAATTCCTTCGTTTATTAACCCATGAGAGCCAATGCTTTCATCTACTGGCATTTGTATAATAATGCCATTAAATGCTTTTACATATTGCAGAGCTTTTAATAATAAGCCAGCTGTTTGCACAGGTTGCATTCCATCGCTAAAAGCAATAGCCCCACTTGCCTGCATATCGTACATTTCGGCTAAATCTTTTCCTTCTACATTTTTGGTAACAGCACCTAATGGGCTAATGGCAATTGGAAGCTGTTTAGATTTTTGAACAATGTACTCCACCTGCGATTTGCTGTTTATCGTTGGGTTGGTATTAGGTACTACAAACACTTGTGTGTAACCGCCAGCCAACGCTGCTTCTGCACCAGTTTCTAATGTTTCTTTAAATTCAAATCCAGGATCGTTAAAGTTAGCAAAACAATCTACCCAGCCTGTGGTAACTACTGCATCTTTTTGTTCAATAATGGTAGCGGTATCGTTGGTAATTGTGTTATCAATTTTGGTAATCAACCCATCAACTATCAAAATATCTTTAACCAACCCATTGTGTGGAGAAGTAACATCGGCAATTAAAACGTTCTTAAGCAGAATGTTCATTATAGCTTTTAGAAATTTTGTGCAATATAACCTGAAAAAATCTTTTCACTCTTATATTTGCAGCCCCTTACTTTTAGTTAAGTTTTCATTTTTCGGGAGGTAGTTCAGCCCGGTAGAATCCATGGCTGGGGGTCATGTGGTCGCAGGTTCGAATCCTGTCCTCCCGACGTTAGTTCCAAAAAGACAATCTTAAAAAGGATTGTCTTTTTTGTTTTAAACTTGTACCAATCCGTAATTTGCTTTTACATTTGAGATGAAGACCAACCCACTTATGAATGAAGCAATTGACCCAATACAATGTTGGTGCAAAACACTCAACATTGGCGAAGACCGAAGCGAAGAACACCAACTAAATACAGAATATCTCAACAATAACCTTTGTACTACTAGCAATAATCCTTTAGAATATTTTAAGAATGATTTTGGTCTTAATAAGTCAAAAAACAGTTACCAAAAAAGTATTGATTCTTTGTTAGTTTATAATTATTCAATACAACTAGATTCTTGCGAGTTTAATAATTTATATATTTATATAATGCGGTAGAGAGGTAGTATACTAAAATAATTGGATTTCAAAAACCTACTAAAGCTGAGTATTTTAAATTAATTGTACTTGTAATAATAAAGTAGTATAGGATGATGCAGAAAATGATGGCATAGTAGACTATTATTTTCCAGATGTTGTAAGTGCCAATGAATATTATCCGTACGCCCTGGCATTGCCATCCCGAACGGATAACATAAATATTCAAAGAACTAATGTAAAATAATACATGGTGGTGAAAACACACTACCTTAATGAAGAATAAAGCGAAAAAATCAACGAACTACGCCGTTAAGGCTATAAATTTGGTTTGTAGTGTAAATTGATACTATCTCTAAATTTTTTGATTTGTCCAATACACTCATTTTCATATTCAACCTCGATATATGCATTAATATATTGTTCCTCATGTAATCCATGAACTACGTATTTGGCAGTTTCTACATTTGAAAACAATGTGTCTTTTGATAGAGAAAGTGAAATACTTTTAGTCTTATCAGAAACCCAATTTATTCTTCTATACTTTTTATTGAGAGTAAAAAAATAAATTTTAATTATCAGAGAGTCATTATTTAAATCAGCAGATTTTAATATTACTGGGTTTCCAATTTCGTCTTTTAATTTCCCATTATCATCATATTCTAGAGTGTATATTGAAATACCCTTTTCTTTCAAAAAGTAATATGTTTTTAAATTGCCACTCTTGTAAAACATATAGTATCCGCCTTGAGTAGTATCTTTTCCTTTATCCCTAAATTCATCAGGAATACCATCAGTTCGATTTGTTTCAAAAACTCTATGATCTTGAAGTCTTAATAGTTCATTGCGTGTAATCAAACATTTCGTATCATGAGATTTACATGCAAAGAGAAAGAGTAGTAGAAAAAAGAAAGAATAAATAGCCAAACGCATATTAATGTATTTTTTCATAGTCAGCAGTTTCAGTAGATTTTTTATCGGTAACGGTTCCATCTCCATTTTTCCCTATTTCATATTTAGCTCCGCATTGTCTGCATGAAACAACTGTTCCAGGTTGGAGCAATAAGCTATTTATGTATCAAATTAATTCACCACTTGAAAGGTTAGAGGGTCGTGAAATTGTAATGACTTATCGGAGCAATTAATCGTAATATCCAAACATACATCTATTTTATAATATCCTAGATCTGTGTTATCCCAACTGGTTTGTTTTAAAAAAATAATGTGTTTATTTTGTGAAAATATATTATCATAAATACTTCCGTCCTCATTTCTAATAAATACTTTTATAATCGCATTCGGGGGATTAGGGAAAAAGGCATTCAGCCTTACTTGAGTATTGAGTTTTACTGTAGCATCTTTATTCACCCCAGTGTAATAGATTTGAAAAAAAGCTGCTCCAACTACTCTATTACAAATTCCACTTTGATTATATGAAGCTTGAAAAGATGCTTTCGGATTGTCTTCATCAATAAAAAAGTAATCTTTTACTTTACCATTTTCATAGTATTCTTTATTTTCAAATACAATTTTACCTTTACGAAAGGTATTTACCGATTTTAAAGAATCATTGTTATACCTTTTGTATACAATGCTATCAATAAAATAAGCTTTATCAATAAATATAACTTTAGTCAACATTTTATTCAAAAAAACACTATCCCCAATTTTTTTATTCTCAGAATTATAAAATGCTTTGTATCTCAAATTATCGGTTCGTTTACAAGAACAAATAATCAATGCCAATAAACTGAAATAAATTATTTTCCTATTGTGGTATGTTATGAAATTTTTCAGGAGCTCCTTTTTTTATGGTTTCTGAAGTTGGTTGGTATTCCTTTCTACTGAAAGGTATATTAAATAACCCACACCCTGCTGGTGTTTTCACCAGCAGGTTTCACAAAGCCAAAGCACATATAATGTTGGTGAAAACACATATCCTTTGGCGAAGCGTACGAATTAACTACAAAGAATTAAAATTCAATAATACAATCAATATCTGCATTTAAAAAGTTAGAACTGGCGGTAGCCAAGCCGACATAAAATAAAAAAGTGCTGCTTATATAAGCAGCACTTTTTTATTAGTTAGTAGCAAACCAAACTGGCGTTTCATCGTTAGGGTCGGCATTGTAATTAATAAATAACTCCTCCCCTTTTTGTATATCTTTTACGGTTACAATGGTCATTAAATTGGTATCATAGTCCATTTCGTAATTGCAATTAGAGTTGTAAGAGTGGTTGTACATAGAAATATACCCCATACCCAATGCACCTTTCTTTTTATTCTTGCCCCACTCAAAAATATAATGAAACAACAATGTGCCTTCTATTTGAGTACGGTCTTTGGCACTCATTACTATTACTGGCGAAATTTCGATAGTAGTATTGGCTGGTATAAACGCAGCAGTATAAACGCCACGTCCTTTTAATGGAGAATCATTTACAAAAAGTACAGGTAGTATCATGCGGCGAATGTAATATAAATGAACAAAGAAAAAGTGAAGATTTAGGTAGCCAGCTTGGGTAGTACTATTGGGCTTCGGTTGCGTCGCACATTTTAACTGCAGATACTTTGCTGAACTTTTATTATGGTTTAGATTGAACTTAATAACCTTGACATGCTACTAAACTATGGGATTTCTTTTATTAATAGTGGAGTTGTACAATAGTACTACATAGCCAAACATGTGCGACGCAACGGCTGCTTAATGCTTATCCAAAAGCTGGCTATCAAAAAAAACTAAATACTATCTTGTATTGACTATTTACGAACGTTATCTTCGCCAGCTATGGCAAAAGAGGTTGTTTTAAGCGGTATAAGACCCACAGGTTTTTTACACCTTGGTAATTATTTTGGTGCCATGCGTAATTACGTGCGTATGCAAGATGAATATGATTGTTATTTTTTTGTAGCTAATTGGCATAGCCTTACTACACACCCTGATACCAAAGCATTAAAAGAAGCTGTACGCCGTGTAGTGGCAGAAAATATAGCCTGTGGTTTAGACCCAGAAAAAGTGGCATTGTATGTACAAAGCGATGTGCCTGAAATTGCTGAATTATACTTGTACTTAAACATGCTTGCCTATAAAGGCGAGCTTGAAAAAACGACTACGTTTAAAGAAAAGGTTAGGCTAAGCCCCGATAATGTAAATGCAGGTTTGCTTACCTACCCAGTATTGCAGGCTGCCGATATTTTAATACATAGGGCTGTAAAAGTGCCTGTGGGTAAAGATCAAGAGCAAAACTTAGAAATGGCAAGAAATTTTGCCCAGCGTTTTAACCATAGGTATGGCGAAATTTTGCCTATGCCTTATGCCTTTAACTATGGCGGCGAATTGGTAAAAATTTTAAGCTTAGATGGCAATGGCAAAATGAGCAAAAGCGAAAACCAAATGGCTACTTTGTACTTGGCAGATGAAGATGATGTGGTACGCAAAAAAGTAATGAAAGCCAAAACCGATGGTGGACCTACCGAAACCAACAGTATCAAACCCGATTTTATTGAGAACCTGTTTACCCTAATGAAAATTGTAAGTAGTGAAGATGTAGTGAAAAAATTTGATGAAGATTTTAATAAAAGTTCTATTGGCAATTGCATTATACGCTATGGAGATATGAAGAAACAATTGGCTGAGGATATGGTGCATTTTATAAAACCCATTCGTGAAAAATCAGCAGACTTACAAAACAATACCCCATTGTTGGAAAAAATAATGAAACAAGGAGCAGATAAAGCAAGGGCAAGTGCCAGCCAAACCATAAACTTGGTACGCAAAGCAGTGTTAGGATAAAGAATAAAAAGTTGGGAGGCAATTTTGTTGACTGGTTAAAGGAGAAACCCTACTTTCACCGACCCTTTTATTTGTGGGTAGTAATAAGCTTTTAGAAATTTTTAGAACGATACAATGGCAAAACTTAAAAAACCAAAACACGTAGCAGTAGCAGGCAATATTGGTGCTGGCAAAACTACATTAACCGAACTGTTGAGTAAACATTATAAATGGATTCCTCAGTTTGAAGATGTTGACCACAACCCTTACCTCATGGATTTTTATGAGGATATGCCACGCTGGAGTTTTAACTTACAGATATACTTTTTAAATAGCCGTTTAAACCAGTTGTTGGATATACAACGTGGTACAGAAACTATTATACAGGATAGAACCATATATGAAGATGCCAACATATTTGCACCCAACTTGCATGAAATGGGCTTGATGAGCAAACGTGATTTTGAAAACTACTACAAGTTTTTTCAAACATTGAAAACAATGGTGCAACCACCAGATTTATTAATTTATTTGAAAGCTTCTGTACCTACATTGGTGGGGCAAATACAAAAACGTGGTAGAGAGTATGAAGAAAATATTCGTTTAGATTATTTAAAAAAATTAAACGAGCTATACAACCGCTGGATTGATAGCTATAAAGAAGGCCCACTATTAATTATTGATTGCGATAAAAATAAATTTGCTGAAAATGAAGAACAATTGGGTGAAATTATTTCTAAAGTAGATAGTACTTTATTTGGATTGTTTTAAACACTAAGTAATTATTTATAAAAAAAGTCCTCTGCATGTGCAGAGGACTTTTTTTATGTATTAAAACCAAAACTTACTGCTTAATAAACTGCTGGATTCTGCTTTCGCTACATTCATTTTCTTTTATAGTAATAAAATAACTACCAGCAGCAAGTTTTGAAACATTGGTGGTAATTGTATTACTGCCCACAACAAAAGATGGCATTTGTTGGCTTACCACTTTTCCATACACATCGGTTATGGTAATGGTTAGTTTGCTGGCAATTGTAGTTTCAATGTTTAATTTCAACTCGTTTTTTACAGGGTTGGGGTAAATGCTATTGATAACCATTACCCCAGATTGACTATGCTTAATAAGTATAATGTTGCTGTAGGTAAACTTACCATCATTATCTATTTGTTTTAAACGATAATAGTTGCTACCAGTGTAAGGTTGCACATCGGTAAGGGTGTAGCTAAGTGCAGCATTACTAATGCCATTGGTGGCTTTGCTTGCTATAAAAGAAAGTGTTGTAAAATTTATACCATCTGCACTTCTTTCTACATTAAAACCTTTGGTATTGCTTTCAGTTTGGGTTGCCCAAAACAAGTCAATATTCTTACCATTTCTATTGCCTTTAAAATTAGAAAGCGTTACTGGCAATACTGGGCCAGTAGTACCAGTAGCAGTAATGTTTTGTACATAGCCTCTGTATTCTGTTCCTCTGTTTTCGTACCAAACAGCTACGCCTTGGCTGTTAATATAGCTAAAGTTAAAACGCCCTTTTGGTGTAGAGCCACCAGCAGTGGTAGAACTTAATACCACACCCGACCAAACAAAACCACCATTATCGTTTATCCTAGATGCAAAAATTTTATAGTTTACATCGTAGTGCATAAATACTGGGGCATCGCCTACCAAACCTATTGCACCAGTTTGTGTATCAAAGTTGGTACTTATAGCGTATAGGTTTTTGGCTGCAGTACCCAATAGTTTAGCACCTGTGATTTTTAAGAATTTTTGTACATAAATACCATATTGAGATTGACCAGTATTACTGTAGGTACATAAAGCCCACACATAATTAGAGCCTGGTGTCATGGCAATATTGGTAGCTTGTTGGTAGTTATCTGTTGTAGCTTGATTATCGTCAAAAGCTGCACCATTAGCACCATAAGGCAAAGTACCATCGGGGTTTACTCTTTGTACAAAAGAGTTAAACCTACTACCAACCGAGCTATAATAACCAAAGTAAGTAGTATCGGCTTCGGAAAGTATAGAATAGTAACGAGCAGCCGATGTGGTTTGTGTGCAAATTTGTACAGGTGCAGCCCAAACAGCTACACCTTCGTTGCTATAGCGTTGGGCGTATAAAGTAGATGATATACCAATACCTTTTTTTTGTAACACCAAAGTAAAAAAGCCAGCATTATTTTTTATTAGTTGCCCACGGGTAGTAAGTGTTGTTCCTACTTTTACTTCTATAGGTGTAGCCCAAGCAGCTACGCCTGCTGTAGAAAATTTTTGCATGTTGAGTGTATTGGTTGTGCCATTGTTCCAAGCTACTACAATTTCTCCTGTACTTAATAAGGCTGGGTAAGGCGATAAACCAGCACCCATAACTACACCACTTGTACCCCAAGGTAATAAACCTGATTGTGTAACCTTAGTAACCACAGTAGTATTGGTAGCGGAAACTTGATATTGAAAAGCTATAATCAAATTTTCAGACGCATCTAAACAAATGCTAAACACATAAGTAGCACTGCCCGATGTGATGTTGCATACCAACAAACCATTTGCACCTAATAGCTTATTGCCAGCAGCATCTAATAGTTGTGCCCTCATATCGTAATTGCCACCATTATTGTGGTAAAATGCTACCCAAGTTTTACCATCGCTTGTAGGTACACTTTGCATATCGGCTACTGGCAATGCTGCTAATTCGGTATTGGTTGCTACGTTGCTAGTCCATTGTGCTAAACCAATATTGGAAGAAATACAAAAAATAAGTAGAAAGTAAATTTTTCTCATTGCAGTAGTGTTTAAAAGTAAAGGATGCACCCAAGATAAAAAACTACTGGCATATTAGCAACATGAAAATTGTTTCTACGCTACGGTAAAAGCTAAATAGAAATTCTTAGTTTAAAATGTGCGACGCAACCGCAGCTAAATTTATATGCTACTGCTGATTACAAAAAAACTACTCGTACAACATCTGTTTGCAAACAATGAACACCATTTACTACTTTAGCAACATGAAAATTGCTATCATCAACGGTCCCAACCTTAATTTATTGGGCACAAGAGAGCCTAATGTATACGGCAATCAATCTTTTGAGCAATACTTAGAACAATTAGAAAAAAAATTCTCAACTACAGATTTTGATTACTATCAAAGCAATGTAGAAGGCGAATTAATTAACCAGTTACAAGCCGTAGGTTTTGAGTACAATGGTATTGTGTTAAACCCTGGCGGCTACACACACACTTCTGTAGCATTGGGAGATTGCATTGCTGCTATTACAACACCAGTTATTGAAGTACACATAAGCAACATACATGCAAGAGAAGATTTCAGAAAAATTTCTCACATATCTGCCAAATGCAAAGGAACCATTGCAGGCTTAGGCATGAAGGGCTATGAGCTAGCAGTAAGGTGGTTACTAGAGCATAAATAAAGTAAGGCCTAAAGAAAAGATTTAATTTTTCAACACCACTTTCTTCGTTTTTAACCTATAGACTAGAGATATTATTCCGCCTTCTTTGGTTGTGTTTTTAAGATTTTGGGTATCATTTGTTTCTATTTCTATAGTTATTGGGCCAGCTTTTAGCTTTCCAATTTCGGCAGCGGCAATGGTTATTTTATTTTCAGCAATGGTTGGTTTAGCATTAATGTTTTGGGTAGAAGAAGCAGTATCGACAATACTTACATTTATTGGAGTACCATTTTGCAAACCTGCAAATTCTAAAGTTAATGCTTGCTTACTAATGGTTGCTGGTATAGTAGATTTTAAACGAAAAGGTGTAAATACAAACGCTTCTTTGTAGATTTTTTTATTGATGTCAGTAAAATCCAAAAAATGCTTGCCTGAAAACCCTGCTATGGGTAAAGATTTAAAATAATATGCACCCTCTACTTTGTTGCTATCAATTTTTAATTGTTGTTCATCGAGGCTTACTTGTGCTGGTGTATTTAATACTAAAGTAGTGCCTTTATTACCACCAAATCTAAATTGAGCACGGCAGTTTACACTTTCATCACCTTCTTTGTAAGAAATATTATAACTAGTATAAATGGTTTCGGGATTTACATCTTTACTGTTGCCAATTTCGCTGCTGGTGCATCTTGATATGGCTACCATTGTTGATAAGCAAAAGATTGCTTTTTTCATGCGATTATTTTTTTGAATGCCTTTATGAATAAACAAGTTAGTTAAGTTTATGTAAAATTGTTGATACTCATAATTCCGAACTTCAAAGTGTTATTCTATTACTTTCTTTTACTGAAAGAAAATAATAGGATAAAGCAACGATTACAACGAAGATGCTGTGAAATACTAAAGCTGGCTTCATTACCCCCTGTCATTCACTCCAAACCTTTACCTTTGGCGTCCTTTTAAAAAATTGCTGCCAATTTGGCTTTGCCTAACAGGTAGCACCTTTTTTGACTTGGTAAAAATCTGTTTTTAAATATTATTCTCAATACCCAACACTACGGATATGTTGAAATTTTTAGGAAAGTTATTAGGTGGTAATAAAAGCGAAAAAGATGTGGCTTTGGTGAAACCTGTGGTAGAAAAAATTAATCAATTTTTTGCCCAATACCAAACATTGAGCAACGATGCTTTGCGTAGCAAAACACAAGAGTTTAAAACACGTATTAAAGATCATTTACAAACCATTGATATTGAAATTGAGGCAAAGAAAACCGAAGCTGAAGCCTTGAGTATGGATGACATTCATGTGAAAGATGCTATTTACCAAGAAGTAGATAAGCTGAAGAAAGAACGTGATAAAAAAATAGAAGAAGCCTTAGAAAATATTTTGCCCGAAGCTTTTGCAGTGGTAAAAGAAACAGCCAATCGTTTTACAAAAAATACAGAGTTGATAAGTACTGCTACACAATTAGATAGAGACTTTAGTGTACGCAAAGACTATGTAAAAATTAATGGCGAAAACTCCATTTACAAAAACACTTGGACTGCGGGTGGTGGCATAGTAACCTGGAATATGGTACACTACGATGTACAATTGATTGGTGGTGCTGTATTGCACAGTGGTAAAATATCTGAAATGGCAACCGGTGAAGGTAAAACCTTGGTAAGTACTTTACCTGCCTACCTAAATGCTTTGGCTGGCGAAGGCGTACATATAGTAACTGTAAACGATTACCTAGCCAAACGTGATAGCGAATGGAACGGAACTATTTTTGAATGGCTGGGCTTAACAGTAGATTGTATAGATAAACACGAACCCAATACTGCTGCAAGGCGTAATGCTTACTTGGCAGATATTACCTATGGCACCAACAACGAATTTGGTTTTGATTACCTACGTGATAACATGGTGCATAGCCCAGAAGAAATGGTACAACGCAAGCACCACTACGCCATGGTAGATGAAGTAGATAGCGTATTAATTGATGATGCAAGAACACCTTTAATTATTAGTGGACCCATTGGCAGGCAAGATAATATTGAACAATTTTTTGAATTAAAACCTCGTATTGAAAAACTGGTAGATGCACAGAAAAAAGCGACCAATCAATTTTTAATAGAAGCGAAAAAGAAAATTGCCGAAGGTAATGATGACCCTAAAGATGGTGGACTTGCTTTGTTCAGAGCACATCGAGGCTTACCAAAAGCTACTGCCTTAATTAAATATTTAAGTGAGCCGGGTGTACGTGTAAAACTACAAAAAGCAGAGAACCATTATTTAGCCGACCAGTCGAGAGAAATGCCAAAGGCTGATGAAGAATTGTACTTCTACATTGATGAAAAAAACAATAGTGTAGAACTTACCGATAAAGGCATTCATCTAATAACACGTGCTGGCGAAGACCCTAATTTTTTTATTATACCAGATATTAGTGTGGCTTTGGCAGAGGTAGAAAAAGATAGCAGCATTAATGTTGATAAAAGATTGCACAAGAAAGAACACATCATTAACGAGTATTCCATTAA
>JAYVRD010000354.1:0-13243 GCA_043776595.1 Chitinophagaceae bacterium
TGGTGTTCGGGTCGCCGGCCGACGGACTCTTTGGCATCGTCCTCGTCGCCAATGCGCTCATCGGCATCGTGCAGGAGCTGCGGGCCAAGAAGACGATAAATGCCCAAAAATTTAGTGAGAAAACACAACAAGCACAACATTGGGCAGATAGTGTTTTTAAAACATTAAGCAACGAGCAAAAGATTGCTCAGTTGATGATTATTAGGGCACATAGCAATTTGGGTGCAGAGCATATACAACAAGTAACCGAACTGATAAACAAGTATAATATTGGGGGGCTTTGCTTTTTTCAAGGTGGCCCAGTAAGGCAAGCTACGCTTACCAATACCTATCAAAAAATTGCTAAAACCCCTTTAATGATTTGTATAGATGGTGAGTGGGGCTTGGGTATGCGGTTGGATAGTGTAATTAATTTTCCACGCCAATTAATGATGGGTGCAGTACCAGATGCTGCATTAATTTATGAGTTTGGCAAGGCCGTAGGGCAGCAGTGCAAACGCATAGGTATACAAGTAAACTATGCACCAGATATAGACATCAACAACAACCCTGAAAACCCAGTAATAAACGATAGAAGTTTTGGCGAAGACAAATACAAAGTGGCCTTGTATGGTACACAATACATGAGGGGCATGCAAGATATGGGTGTGATGGCTTGTGCCAAACACTTTCCTGGGCATGGAGATGTATCGGTAGACAGTCATTTAGACTTACCAGTTATAAACAAAAGCCGAGAGCAATTGGATAGTTTGGAATTATACCCTTTTAGAGCATTAATAAAAGCAGGCGTGGGCAGCATGATGATTGCCCATTTATACATACCAAGTATTGATAACACAGCCAATCAGGCTACATCGCTTTCTAAAAAAAATGTAACCGATTTGTTGAGAAACGAATTGGGCTACCAAGGCTTAACTTTTACTGATGCTTTAGAAATGAAAGGTGTAGCCAAATTTTACCCAAGTGGAGAAGCTGCTGCACAAAGTTTAATTGCTGGCAACGATATGCTTTGCCTACCAGGAGATATACCTGCTGCCATAAAAAAAATTACTGAAGCCATTACTGCTGGTAAACTTAGTTGGGCTGCTATTGATAGTAAAGTAATGAAGGTACTGATTAGCAAATACCATTTAGGGCTGCATACCATTGAAGAAATAAAAACCGAAAATATAACTGCAGATTTGAATGCTGCGACTAATAACATTCGCCAGCGGTTGAGTAAAGAAGCGTTAACCTTGTTACGTTTAAGCAATCCTAACATACTACCAGCCAAAAGCAAAAAGAAAGTAGCATTTGTAGGTATTGGCATCAACCAAGTAAACACATTTGCTGCCGAAGTAAAAGAAGCTTTTAATGCCAAAGTATTTTTAATGGACTATAAAGACTCTACTTCTTTGGCATCTTTAAAAAAGAAATTAAAACGTAAATACAAAACCATCATTGTAGGCGTACACAATTATAGTAAACGCCCAGCCAATAATTATGGCTTAAGCCAAAATGCTGTAGGGCTTATTAATTACTTAGGAGAAAAAGATAATGCCATCATTTTTGATTTTGGCAACCCATACGCTATTAGAAATTTTTGCAACGCAAAAAATATTGTGGCTTGCTACGAAGATGATAACCTAACACACCTTGCAGCATCAGATTTATTGCAAGGAAAATTAGTAGCCAAAGGCAAACTACCAGTAACCATTTGCGATAATTTAAAATTTGGAGCTGGTATTACTGCTAACTATTATTTCCCCTACACCAATCCCGAAGATGCAGGCTTAAGCAGCGAAAAAATAAATGCCATAGATACCATTGCTGCTAGTGCTATAGCCAAAGGAGCTACACCAGGTTGTGTAGTATTAGTAGCAAAAAACGGTAAGGTTGCTTTTCATAAAGCGTATGGCTATACCAATTTTGATAATAAAGAAGCCGTAACAAAAGATATGGTGTACGATCTAGCTTCGGTTACCAAAATTTCTGCTACTACTATAAGTATAATGAAGTTATATGAAGAAGGTAAGATTGATTTGGATAAAACCTTAGGAGATTATCTAAGTTGGACAAAAGGAACAGACAAAGCCAATTTAAAACTTAAAGACATTCTGCTGCACCAAGCAGGGCTTAACCCTTTCATTCCCTTTTATAAAGATGCTATCGACTCTACAACTGGCATACCCAACTGGAACTATTTTAGTAAAACAGAAGATGCCACTCACAACATACGTGTAGCCGAAAATTTGTACTTGGCAGAAACCTACAACAATACCATGATTAATAAAATATTATATAGCAAGCTTACGCCATCCGACAAATATGTGTATAGCGATAATGATTTTATTTTCTTGGGTAAAATTGTAGGAGCTGTTACCGGTAAATATATAAACGACTACGTAAGAGAAACTTTTTACCTACCCATGCAAATGTTTAGTACTACGTTTAAGCCAAGAGAGCATTATACCCTCAACAATATTGTGCCTACCGAGCAAGAAAAACATTTTCGCCAGCAGTTGATACATGGTGATGTGCATGACGAAGGTGCTGCTATGTTTGGTGGTGTGGCTGGCCATGCAGGTTTGTTTAGCAATGCTTACGATTTGGCACAACTTTATCAAATGCTGCTTAATGGAGGAACAATGAATGGCATTGAATTTTTAAAAAAAGAAACAATTGATAAATTTACTAATTACAATAGTGAAGTAAGCAGGCGAGGCTTGGGTTTTGATAAACCAGAAAAAGACAATGCCACCCGCAAAGATCCTTATCCCAGTAAATCTGTTTCTGCTGCTACGTATGGGCACACAGGGTTTACAGGTATTTGTGTATGGGTAGACCCTACACAAAACCTAATTTATATTTTCCTCTCTAACCGGGTTACGCCTACTAGAGCCAACAATAAATTGAGCCAATTAAATATTCGTTCTAATATCCAAGAAGCTATTTATAATGCCATAATTAATTAGTTGTTTTTTGTAACCAGCAGTGGTATTTAGCAAATTTGGGTACAGATTTTTTTTGAGTATTATTTTTTGTAAACGAGCATTAGTATTTCAATTAAACTTCGGTTGCGTCGCACACTTGTACTGTAGGAATTTTAATCGGCAATAATGGGATCTTTTTTATTGCTCAAGTGTTGTTAGGTTGAGCTTATCGAAACCTATAATTGTTTGCAACACCTTCGACAAGCTCAGGCTTTACAGCCTCATTGTTCGTCACAGTTCCAACCATTGAAGTGTGATTCTTTTATTCTCTTTCACTGAAAGAAAATAAAAGAACAAATCACAAATTGCAACAGATGATGATATGAAAAACAAAAGCTGATAACCAAAGACATTTATTTTTTGTAGAGTGGGTTTGTCGTGTCAGTAATCATTGCCCCTGTTTTGCAATCACACATGTGTCCAAATTCTCTCCCTATTACTTTGTTTCTACTATTTACTCTGGGGTAGGTTTGTATTGACTTGTATGGAATAGTATCGCTGCCATTATAGTAAAAAATTGTTTCATCAAAATCTAACTTTTCAATTATTGTACAATCATTATGTTTCTCATTAAAATTATACTCTACACTTTTAAATAAACGCCCCAACTTGTCATAATAAAAAAAAGTTCTAAAATTTGACTTAAAATCATCCCACTTAGGGCTGCCCCACATTTCTATTATCCTATTTTTATCATCAAGCTTCGAAAACACTTTTTTGTTGTCTATAATATGCTTCCAAGGTATCATTTCACATCTGTTACCATCTGCACGTAGAGCTAAATAGGAATAATCAATTTGACTATTTCTGTACACTTCACAAGACTTAAAAAGGAAAAATATGAAAATAAGTATTCTCATGGCAGTTCAATTTATTTAAAAAATTCAAGTTCTTTTTAACCCAATATTTTTTCTCTTTTTTCAAACTCCTTCCAAGCCACTACCAATCTAATTTCTCCAAAACTAATTTCATTGCCTAACTTTTCTTTAATTGGTGTAAGCCCTAGTGTTTTGTCGTGGCCTTCTAAAGCAGGTTCTATAATTACTATTTTTTCTCTGCTCACTAGTTCTTCAATTTTTATTTCGCCTAGGCTTACATAATATGCCAAATGCCCTTCAATGGTTTGTAGGGCAAGATTTCGGGTTGCAGCAATTTCTGCCACCGTTTTACCTTCTTTAAACAAAGTATAGCTTTGCAGTTTACTATCTACTTTATTAGAATTTGTGGTAGTCTTTTTTTCTTTTCTTTCTCTCTTAGCTGGCTTTTCATCTATCAGCGAAATCAAATTATGCTCGTTGCTATAACGTTGTATTACATCTAAAAACTGAAGTCCGTATTTAGTAATCTTGGCATCGCCAAAGCCAGAAATTTTTCTTAGTTCATCCAAAGTTTGGGGTAGGTATCTTGCCATTTCGTCTAATGTTATAGTGCTGGCTACTATATAAATGGGCTGTCCATTTTTCTCACAAATTCTATCTCTTAGTTGGCGTAGTTGTTTGTGTAGTTCTGGCTGCGGGCTATCGGTTTTTTTGTATGAGCTTGCACCAGCATAAGCATTTGCACCAAAGTAGGGCAGCACAAATTTTTTCTTACTTTCATGAAACGCATCTACACTAAAGCCATCCACACAGCTTTTAATATTGTAGGCTTGCTGGGCAAGCAGGGCAAATAAATCTTTGATGTCTTCGTTGTATGCCATGCTATATTGTTTACTATCGGTAACTGCTGGCGATGCTTGTATAAACCGAAGCAACACTTGCAGTTGTTCATCAAACCAAATGGCTGCTTTTTTTACTCTTTCTTGTAATGCTAGGTTGTGTTCAGGCAGCTCTACTTGCTGCAATAATTGCTGTAAGTGTCCTTCAAATTTTTTATACACTTCTTGCAATGCAAGCAATCGTTTTTCAATATCCTGTACAAAAGGCACAGTTTCACTGTTAAAGGATTCGTTGTGCTCTTCAACAGTTTTCATAAGGGCAGCAAACTGTTTTAATGCAGGCGAAAAATCAAACAACTGCATGAGTAGTTTGCTTTGGTACTGGTGTTTATCTGCTTGCAAAGCTTGTGGCAGTTGAGCTTTGTGTTGGTTGTTGCTAAACTCCAAAATTCTTGGATCGCTATGTAAACTGCTTGCTGTTATTTTACTTAGCAGCACCATGCCTTCTAAAGTGGTGCATCTACTCAAAGCCACATATACTTGCCCTGGGGCAAAGGCTTTACCAGCATCTATAATGGCTTTTTCAAAAGTTAGCCCTTGGCTTTTGTGTATAGTTATAGCCCAAGCCAAACGCAAGGGGTATTGTGTAAACGCACCCACCACATCTTCTTCTACCTGCTGGCTTTGTTTATTGAGGCTATAACGTATATTTTCCCAACGGTATTTTTTTACTTCAATGGGTGCAGGCTCGCCTTTGCATTGTACAAAAATTTTATCATCTTCTACTTTTTCTACCACACCAATTTTGCCATTAAAGTACCGCTTGGCTTTGTCTAAATCGTTTTTCATAAACATTACTTGTGCACCAATTTTTAGGTGTAAGGTTTCATCGGCTGGGTAGCTTTTTTCTCCAAATTCCTGTTGCACATCTGCTTTAAAGGAATATAGTTTTGTTTGGAGTTTTGCTAGTTCATCGGCGTTTATAGCATCTGCTTTATAGTTGTGTGTAGTAAGGGTTATAAAACCATCTGCTTTTGTATGCTGAAAATTAGGGGTATAATTTTCGTGTAAAATTTCGTAGCCAATTTCATCCAACTCGTTATTACGTACTTGGTTTAGTACACCAATAAATCGTTCATCGCTTTGCCTATAAATTTTATTCAACTCCACATAAGCTGGCGTTTTTTCCTCCATAACCTTACTACTAAAAAAATAGGGGCTGCCATAGTGCTGAGATAAAATACTCCACTCTGCATCTGGCACTACTGGTGGTAGTTGAAACATATCTCCTATCAATAGCATTTGCACACCACCAAAGGGTTCGTTATGCCTGCTTCTAAAATGTTTTAATACTACATCAATGGCATCTAACACATCAGCACGTACCATGCTTATTTCGTCAATTACCAATAACTCTAATTGCTGAAAAATTTTTCTTCTTTCGCTATTTATTTTTAACCTACCAATAAGGTGATGTCTATCCATGCTTTCCTCATTAGTAAACCCTTTTCTCTCTGGCACATAAGGGGTAAACGGTAGTTGAAAAAATGAATGTATAGTAACACCACCAGCATTAATAGCAGCTACACCAGTTGGGGCTACTACTGCCATTTGTTTAATGCTATGCTCCTTTATGTATTTAAGAAAAGTGGTTTTGCCCGTACCAGCTTTACCTGTAAGAAAAACAGAACGGTTGGTATAGTTAATAAAATCAGCAGCTAACTGAAAGTTGATATTTGAAGTATCGGTAACCATGGAAGTAAAGATAAGATGGGAATACTGATTACTTAATTTGAATGAAAACCTGAAGTTAATAAATGGAAAAAGATGCAACTTCAAAAAACTTTCGTCTTTATCCGTTGCATCTTGTTGTTGGTCATTTAATTAGGCTTTGTTTTCCTTACCTAGCATTAGCAACTCGTTTACCTGTATTTCGGTAATGTATTTTTTGTTGCCTTCTTTATCGTTGTAGCTGCGATTTATTAGTTTACCCTCTAATGCCACTTCGCTACCCTTTTGCAAAAATTTTTCTACAATGTCTGCTACTTTGCCCCAAGCAATTAAATTATGCCATTGGGTTTCTACTATTTTTTCTCCTTGTGCATTTCTGTAACTCTCGTTAGTGGCTACACTAAAACGTGCCATTTTTTTACCACCATCTAATGTTTTAACTTCAGGGTTGTTACCCAAGTTTCCAATTAACTGAACTTTGTTTTTTAATGCGTACATAACTTTTGTTTTGTGCCTTACCTTTCCCCAGCGTTTTTAAAAGCAAGTGGAAGGAAAGCGATTTTTTAATTTATTTCAATCAAACTTTTGTGGCGACGTCTTACCAGTTATTGTTTGACATGGCAAAGATGCTATTGCCCAAAAGCGATACTCGGGATTTAATCGTTTACTCCCGAAACTAAACGAGTACAAACGTTTGCACACGGATAATTTTTACTATCTTTCATCCCTGAAACCTTTAGTATGCCTGCATTAGATACCAAAATTTGCCTTGCTTGTAACAAACCATTAAAAGGGCGTATAGACAAAAAATTTTGCGATGATTATTGCCGAAACAATTATAACAACACCCAAAAAAGTAAGGGCAGCCATAGTGCTTATGTACGTGGCATAAGCAATACATTGCTTAAAAACCGTAAAACTTTAGAAAGCCTTTTACCTGCCGATAAGCAAACCATAAACTACTCACACGATAAGCTTATAGAGAAAGGTTTTGTGTTTAAATACCACACACATTCTTACACCAATAAAGCTGGAGAAGTGTATTACTACTGTTTTGATTATGGCTATAGAAAGCTAGAAAATAATTGGTACATGATTGTGCGACGAAAGGAGGAGTAAATATTTTTTTTGAAGCCTGCTGTAGATTATTTATTAGGCTTTGGTTGAAAGGTTATCCTATGCAAAGCAGATGGGAACATATTTAGCCCTTTGCTAGTAAAACCTTGTGGCTGTAATCTACTTTCCTTTATTTTTATAACCACTTAATATTTGCAATGCAAAAGCAACATACCCAACATATAGCTGCTTATCTTAAAAAAATTAAAACAGCCAATAAAGAGCTTACCAAAAAAGAACATTTTAAAGATTTGCTCCATAAATTGTATCATGGAGAAAATGAAATTGAAAAAATTATTGATGCTATTAGTGCTGGCTCAGAAACAACTATTTTAAATATTCCACGCCACAATAAAAAACATAGAGGCAGTGCTGATACATTATACAACAACATAATTATTGAATTTGAAAACGAACTAAAAGTTTCTTTTAAACATGCCAAAGAACAATTGGCTGGTTATATGTTGGGACAATTTAAAAGTGGTGAAGGCTACAATTTTACTTTAATAGCTAGCGATTTTATAAACTGGAAAGTTGTAACACCCGATGTAAGCCAACTAGACAAATTAGATACTTTACAAGAACACGAACTTATTTTAAATGAAGTACCCACAGCATCATTCACACTTACAGAAAATAATGCAGAAGATTTTTATTATTGGATAGATCGTTTCCTTTTTAAAGAAGAAAAACAAAAAGCAACATTAAAACGTATTGAAGAAGCTTTTGGCTATCAAAGCCCTGTATTTATTGACTGTTTTAGAAATATATCTACTGTTTTTCAAGATGCCAAAAAGTTTGGTGAAGTACAAGTAAGCTACGAACAATGGAAAAAATTTCTCAGCATTGCTTATGGCAGTTTTGCTGATAGCGATAGTGCTTTTGTTATTCATACTTACTTAAGCATATTGGCAAAAGTGTTGGCTTATGAAGTATTAAGTAATGATGATTTTATTGACGATGATGAAATGAAAACCATTTTAGATGGCAGCGTTTTTCATCAATACAATATTAGAAATTTTGTAGACAACGATTTTTTTCATTGGGTACATAGCAGTAAATATTTTAATCCACTTAAAAAAGTGTTTAGATTAGTTGCTCAAGAAATTGCTCACTTTGATTTTACCGATCCAGATGAAGATGTACTCAAAGGTGTTTATCAAGAATTGATAGATTTAGACACTCGTCATGCATTGGGTGAATATTATACACCCGATTGGTTGTGTGAACGTGTAGTACAAGAGTTTGATTTTAAAACCACTGATAAAATTTTAGATCCTAGCTGTGGCAGTGGTTCTTTTTTACGTGCAGCCATACATCGTTTAAAAGAACAAAACCCAACCATAAAACCCGAAGAAATAAACAACTGCATTTATGGTATAGACATTCATCCACTAAGTGTACAAATTGCTAAAACTACTTTATTGGTAAGCCTTGGCAAAGGCATAGCCAAAGCCAATAAACCAGTGTACTTAAACATTATATTAGCCAATACATTACTTGCTCCAGAAGGTGTAAAAGATTTATTTGGTAGTAATTTTAAAATGGAAATTGATAAAGACAATTACTCTCTTTCTACTCAAGTTTTTGAAGATGTTACTTTATTTGATGAAGCTTTAGAAGTTTGCGAAGAATTAGCTGAACAAACACAAGGAAAAAAAATTGAAACCGAAGCAGTATTTTCTCAAATACTAAAAAGACAATATAAAGCAGGTGGTATAAGCCCACAAGTTGCAGAAAGTTTTTATAAAATTTATAGTGGACTAAAAAAAGTAAAAGAAGACGGACGAGATAGTATTTGGAAATTTATTGTACAAAATTTATACAAGCCGTACTTTTTAAAAGATAAGTTTACCTACATAATTGGCAACCCACCTTGGTTTACTTTTAGCAGTATTAAAAACGAAAAATACCAAAACACTTTAAATGCGTTGGCTGAAAAATACCAAGTAAAACCAGATAAGGTTGCCAACTTTCCGCATTTAGAAATTGCTGCTATTTTTTTGGCGTATTGCACCAATTATTTTTTAAAAGAAGAAGGCAAATTAGCTTTTGTATTACCACGTAGTTTTTTTAGTGCCGACCACCACGATAATACACGTAGTGGAAATGCTAGAGGTTTTAAGCTTACAGATATTTGGGATTTACAAGACGTAATGCCATTGTTTAGAATTCCAAGCTGTGTTTTGTTTGCACAAAAAGCAATTGTACTAAAAGGTATTGCTAAGGCAGGATTAACAGGCAAAACATTTGCAGGAAGATTGCCTGCACACAATTGCAATTTAATAGCAGCAAATAAAAAATTAACTGAAGAAACTGTTACTTGGTTTTATGCCAAGCAAGGCAGTAGCAGTGCTTACAGCAATACCAAAACAAAAAGCAGTAATAAAGTAAACCCTTACAAAAAATTGTTTAAACAAGGTGCTACTATTGTACCTCGTACATTTTATTTTGTTGAATTAACACAAGAAATGCCTACTGATTTTGTTGATAGAATTATTAACTTAAAAACAAGCGATGCTGTGCAACCCGATGCAAAAGCACCATGGAAAGGATTAGATTTTAAGGGAAGAATAGAAAGCCAATTTGTATTTAGAACAGCCTTAAGTAAAAGTATTTTACCTTTTAATTTGTATAAACCAGATTTAGTTATTTTACCAATTACAATATCAGAAACAAAAGGAATTAAGAAAATAAAAATTCATAATGCAACTGAACTACGTAAAGAAGGTTTTTTACATGTTGCTAAATGGTTTGGTGATGTAGAAAGAATTTGGGATATACAAAAAACGGAAAAGTCAAAAAACATGTCTGCGAACGATAGAATTGATTTTCAACGTGGAATAACTGAACAAAGTCTAAATACTCAATACTTAGTTTTATACAACGCTTCTGCCAAAGATGCCAATGCCACAATACTTGATAGAACAAAACTTGATTTAGAATTTTTTGTAGAAAGTGTAGCGTATGTTTTTTATACAGATGATGAAAACGAAGCCTATTACTTAACAGCTATTTTAAACAGCACCGCACCCAATGCTATGATGAAAGATTTTCAAGCGAAGGGTTTATTTGGTGCAAGACATGTACACAAAAAAATATTAGATATTTTCTATCCCAAGTACGATGAAAAAATCAAAACACATTTGCAACTAGCAGCCCTAAGCAAAAGTTGCCATAGCAAAACTGCACAATACATTACAGATAACACACCACAACAAGAGCTTAGTGCCATGCACTTAGGCAAGCTACGTGTAAACATTAAAAAATATTTGGCAAAAGAAATGGAAGAGATTGATAAGTTGGTAATGAGGGTGTTGGGGTAAAACAAAAACCTTATTGGTTTATCCTTTTTGGTTTATCCTTTTTGTAAATACTTTATGGTTGGTGTAATTTTTAATTCAGAACATTTTATTACTATAATGGGTAAATTGAAATCATACTTTTTGGTAAAATATTGCATTAGCACATCTAAATGTTTTAATGCTTTTGCTAAATGCTTTTCATAAGTTAAAAAAGCTTCATTATTTGCTAAATTTCCATCTTTTTCACTTACCAAATATCTTGCTCTTCTTGATAAAGATTGTAAACTTACATAAGCAGTATATTCATCTTCTGGAAGTTTTAAAAGTGATAATTTATTGTAAGGGTTTAAGACATCTTTTACATCTGTATGCCTTCTATATTGTAAGCCACTAGAAGAAATGTGGGCATTCACTAAATGTAATGCTGCATAAAAAGCCACAGTTACTTGCCAGTCTATACAATTATCAATGCTTGTATTAATGTTTTGGAGGAAAGAAATATTGCTATTAGCTTGGGTAATATGTTCTTGAAAAGTAGCCACTACAAAAATTAACTTACAAATGGTTTGTAATGGTTTGGAATGGTTACATTATCACAGCTTTCAACTATCATAGAAGTCATGTCAAAGCCATATTGATGATACTTTGCATTTACCAAAGCTTCTGCCAAGTACAATTGCTTTTCTAATTGTTCATCATTTTCATCAATTTGTGCCCAAACCAATACTTCAGAATCATTGTAATCGAAAGCTAATTTTTGAGGTTTGTTATCTTTAATCGTTTTTAAATAATCCCATAAAATACTACCAATAATTTGGCGTTGAGAAAGGTTTCTAGATAAATGAGCAACCTCTAAAGAATTGCCACCCATTAATATATCATACATTTTTTTAGTATCCTCGTTAGCGGTTTGTGTTTCTATCATTAGTTGATGGCTTCTTAAAGTAGCCACTAATTCATCAAACCATTGCTCGGTATTATTTTGAGGAAGATTTCCTGTAATTGCTGTGGTTGTCATAAAGCAAAAAAATAAAAAACTCCATTCTCACTACATAAATTTCCTAAGTGGAACATAAGCGTTTGGGAGCTATAGAGCTATAGCAAATGTATGGCATTGAAAGCAAATCACAATACCGTTTGCGTGTAGATGGCTGAAAATCTATTATAACTTCGGCTAACTCCAATAGAACTCCTTCCATCTTTTCCACTACGTTAGGGATTGAAACGGAAAACCCACAGGCACTTTAGTGGCGAGGATTTGGAGTGAAAAGCCCGACCCACACAGGTGGGTAACGCCATAATTATTTTGTGTTTCACACTACTTCGCAAGCCTTAACCCTACCTTCGCCACCATGACAAATAAACCTGTTATATGTATTGGTGCAGCTTTGGTAGATGAATTGTATGCAGCCAACCACCCCATGCTTATGGCCACCACAAACGATGCTACTGTGCATAGAAGTGCAGGTGGTGTAGCTAGAAATATTGCACATCAATTGGCTTTGCTAGGTGTGCCTGTACAATTGATAAGTGTTTTTGGAAACGATGGGGAAGGTGATTGGTTAAAAACTATTTGTGGCTATGTAAATATTCAGTTAGATGCTGCCATTACCAACAATGCACTTACTGGCAAATACACTGGTATTTTAAATTATGATAGAAGTTTGTTTACTGCATTGCTTACCAACACTTCGTTAGATAGTATTACACCACAGCATTTACAACAGCACGAAAATTTATTAGCTACCGCATTTAGCATTATTGCCGATGCAAATATTGATACCGATACTGTAGCTTGGCTGGCACAGTTTTGTCTTAGAAAAAATATTCCATTAATTATAGAACCCGTTTCTGTGCCACCTGCTCAAAAGTTTGCAAAGATGAATTTACAGGGTGTACACATGGTTACGCCCAACGAAGACGAACTACCAGCCATGTGTAGTAATGGTGGCAAAACCATTGAAGAAAATGCTCAAGAAATATTGAGCCGTGGTGTAGAAAAAATTTGGCTACATCGAGGCAAAAAAGGCTCTATGCTATTTACTAAAGAACAAAACTATACCCTTACTGCCCCAGAAGTACAAGACATAAGAGATGTAACAGGTGCTGGTGATGGTAGCCTTAGCGGTTGGGTAATGGCAAAATATTTGGGTATGGATGATGAAGAAAGCTTAAAAGTAGCACACACACTAAGTGCCGAAATTTTGCAAGTAAACGGAGCCATTGCTACACATCTAAATCAACAAAAGTTATTGGGCTTGGTAAGTAAGTACTATGAAGTAAGAAGTTTTTTGTAGCCTGCAATCATCTTTATGTCAGCATCATGGCACCTTATAATTTGTTCATTCGTTTTCTTTCAGTAAAAGAAGTTGCTAAGACTTTTGAATTTTACTAGTTGTGAACTAGTAAACGCTGTCAGCCTTGTCATCCTGAGTTTATCGAAGGGTTGTCGAAGGCGATTA
>JAYVRD010000355.1:0-3357 GCA_043776595.1 Chitinophagaceae bacterium
GCTATTAAAGTTTTTTCTAAAGTAGTACCACTAATTTTTGCTGGTGGTAGCATTCTTGGGCGACTGTAAACCGTTTTCGTATTATCAAACAAATTAAACGGCGGTATATCTTGTGTTAAAGCAAGGTTGGCTTCGTAAAAAGAATAAATATTTCCAATATCTGTCCAATAACCATCGTATTGAAAACTTGCTACTTTATAATTGCTAATACTATCTGGTATTATTTCTTTTCCAAAATCGGTTGCATTAGGATGTATTTCTTGTAAAAAATCAAACAATACTTTTCTATTAAAAATATAAATGCCCATCGATGCTAAATAATTACGTCCAGCTTTTTTCATATCATCACCAGTATCACTTACCCACTCAGGTAATAATTCTATACCTGGCTTTTCTATAAAAGAAGTAATCATATTCTCATCGTTTGCTTTCAATATGCCAAACTCAGTTGCTTCTCTTTCTGTAACAGGTATGGTAGCAATTGATAAATCTGCACCTTTGGCTTTATGTGTAGCCACCATTTCTGCAAAGTCCATTTGATACAATTGGTCGCCACTTAAAATAAGCACATACTCAAAATCCATAGTTCTTATATGCCTCAATGATTGCCTTACTGCATCTGCAGTACCTTGAAACCAGCCTGAGTTATCTGGCGTTTGTTCAGCAGCTAAAATATCTACAAAGCCAAGGCTAAATGCACTAAAATGATAGGTATTTTTTATGTGCTTATTAAGTGATGCACTATTAAATTGCGTAAGCACAAATATTCTATTAATACTACTGTTAATACAATTGCTAATAGGTATATCTACCAATCTGTATTTGCCTGCTATAGGCACAGCTGGCTTGCTACGAGATGCAGTTAATGGATACAAACGTGAGCCTGCACCACCACCTAAGATTACTGCTACTACTGATTTTGGAATTGACATAAGGGAATCGGTATTTATTTCAGTGAATTGTAAACGTTAATATAATTATCTACGGCACTTTCCCAACTGTGATCTATGCTCATCATTTGAGTACGCATCTGCTTCATTTGCTTGGCATCTGCATAAACGGTGGCAGCACGCCCTACGCTATAAAGAATATCAGCTACGCTGGCATTATTAAATCTTATACCAAAGCCCTGCCAATCCCCCATATCTACTATAGTATCTTGTAAACCACCAGTACTTCTTACTATAGGCACAGTGCCATAACGCATAGCATACATTTGGTTCAGCCCACAAGGTTCTACCCTACTTGGCATTAATAAAAAATCTGCCCCCGCATACATTTTGTGGCTAAGTGCTTCTTTATAACCAATCACTGCATGATAATGATTTGCATATTTTTCATTCATGCTGTTCAATTGCCATTCTACTGTAGGATCGCCACTTCCTAAAATTAAAAAACTAACACTCCCCTCCAAAGCATACATACTTGCCATTATACTATCTGGTAAAATATCAGCAGCTTTTTCTCCAACCAATCTTCCTATAAAAACAATTAATGGTTTTCTAACATCTAAGCCAAACTCAGTACACAACTCTTGCTTATTTTTTTGCTTACCAGCAGTTACAGTTTTAATTGAAAAATGTGAGTCAAGATAAGTATCATTTGCAGGATCCCACACTTCATTATCAATACCATTTAATATGCCTACACTTTTACCTTCTTCGTACTGAAACAAATTTTCCAAGCCATTGCTATTCCATTTTAGTTCATCTAAATAACTCCAGCTTACTGTCGTTACCTTCCAAGCACATTTTACCCCACTCGCAAGTGGGTTTATCATATTATTCCATTCTAGCAACCCAGCTTTCCAACTATCCCAAGCAGGTATGTATCTGCTTTTATCCCAACTCATCCAACCTTGGTATTGTGCGTTATGAATAGTAAGTACAGTAGGTACACTTTGTAGCTTATCTCTATAAGCAAGGCAATGCTGCATCATAAAAGGTATTAATGCAGTGTGGTGATCGTGGCAGTGCACCATATCTGGATTATGCTCCCATTGGCTTAACCAATTTACAAAAGCTATTTGAAAAGCTGTGAAGCGTTCTGTATCATCGTCGTAGCTATAAACGTTTTCTCTGTCCAGTAATCCTTTTATATCTATTAAGTATAAATCGTAACCTAACTTGTTTGTAGCCTCTTTTATTACAGTGTATTCATACCATCTATCACCCATATTGGTATACCCTTTAAAATCTACCACAAATTCATTGGTTTGCACAAATTTTGTTTCGTACATAGGCATCACCACCTTGGCATAATGCCCAACTTTACATTGATATTTTGGTAAAGCACCCACCACATCTCCCAATCCACCAGCCTTAGCTATTGGGTAGCACTCAGCACTTACATGAATAATTTCCATCTGTTATAAAAGTTAGATTTTTATGTAACCAGCTTCAGTATTTTATGGCATCATCGGTTGCGTCGCACATTTCAACTACATCTAATAATTAGGCAATATACAAACCTCTAAATGAAATACAAAATAGCGTAAAATTATTCGTTACAAATTTTAAAGCAACTTTTTTAAAGAGCATATTATGCTATTCAACAAAAAAATCCCCCAACAAATCTGTTGAGGGATTTAAGCCTGAAGGCTAAGATTAATGTTTTTAAATTATTGCTTTACAAACTTTTTCGCTCCACTATCACAACCAGTTTCGCAAATGGCTTTTATCATGTAAGTACCAGCGGCTAATTTGCTTACATCAAATCGTACATTGTTATCGCCTGTAGCCAATTGCATTTGTTTTTGAGATAAAACTTTGCCAGTCATATCACTTACCACAATTGTTACAATATCGTTAGTAGGTGTTGCCACTACTAAGTTTAAAGTATTGCTAGCAGGGTTAGGGTATACACCTGTAATGTTTAATTCAGTTGCTTTGCCTTTTAGCAATATAATTTGGCTTATGGTTGCTTTACCATCTTTATCCAATTGTTTCAATCTATAATAGTTATTACCCGCAAATGGTTTTACGTCTTTAAACTCATAATTAATGGTTGAAGTGCTATTACCATTAACCGCCTTAGATGATACAAAAGCCAAACTACTAAAGTTAATACCATCGGCACCACGTTGAAGTTCGAAACCACTGTTATTTTGCTCATTTGCTGTTGTCCAAGTAAGATTGTTGATAGTGCCTTGTTTGGTACCTATAAAGCTAAATAAGGATACAGGCAATGGATTTTGCTTTATGGCAATATTATCCATATAACTATCATAACCCGCGTTGGATGTAAATAAAAATCCTATAAACAAGTTAGATTGGTTACCCGCACCAGCAGGTAAGCTAACAGACTGTAGAACCCATCCATCTACTGCACCATAACGGCGTATAAGAGATCCTGCGT
>JAYVRD010000356.1:0-13180 GCA_043776595.1 Chitinophagaceae bacterium
CTTGTTGGGTAGTATCTATTTAGTAAAGTATTTATTCTTGCTATTTGCGGGATGGTTGTTTAATGCTAAAGAAGCAGCAAGCTCATACATTTTTATCGTATTTCTAATCAATAAAATTTTAGGAGTTATCCTTATACCTTTTTTATTACTGCTTGCTTTTTCATCTACTATTGTAGTACAAGTAGCTATTACGGTATCATTAATTTTAGTGGGGTTATTATTGGCTTATAGGTATGTGGTAAGTTTGGGTTCAATTCGTAATGGCTTAAAAGTTAATGCCTTTCATTTTTTCCTATACCTTTGTGCAGTTGAAGTATTGCCTCTTTTGTTATTATATAAGGCACTCTTCATTTTTGCGGAAAATCATTTTTAATTTTTGGACTTAATTATCAGCAGGTAAGCATGGCAACAACTGGAGTAAAAAAAGCAACCGCCATTAAAGCGGTAAAAAAAATACTGATATCTCAACCAAAGCCCGAAAGTGAAAAGTCTCCATACTTTGATTTGGAACGTAAGTATCAGTTGCAACTGGTTTTCCATCCTTTTATAAAGTTGGATGCCATTCCTGCAAGGGAATTTCGTAAGCAAAAAATTGATGTTATTTCATACACCGGTGTCATTTTTACCAGTCGCAATGCCATTGATCATTTTTTTAGAATGTGCGAAGAAATGAAAATTAGTATTGGGCAGGAAACCAAATATTTTTGCATCACCGAGGCAGTAGCCCTTTACCTACAAAAATTTATTTTATACCGCAAACGTAAAGTGTTTTATGGTGCCGATGGTACTAATAAAAGTATGTTTGATGTAATTAATAAGCATAAAGAGAACGAAAAATTCTTGTATGTATGTAGCGAAAACCAACAGGATAATGAAATTGTAGGGTGGCTTAAAGCTCATAAATGCGAGCATGCTTTGGGTTATATGTATCGTACCATAAGTAACGATATTACTTCGGTTTTTGACAAAAAAGACTTTGATGTAATTTGTTTTTTTACCCCAAGTGGCGTAAAAAGTTTGTTCGACAATTTTCCAAAATTTAAACAAAATGGAACATTAATTGGTGCATTTGGCGGCAATACATCTAAAGCTGTAGAGGAAGCTGGGCTTACATTAGAAATAAAAGCACCTGCACCACAAGCCCCAAGTATGGTATCTGCCTTAGATAGATTTTTGGCAGAACTGAATAAAAAATGAAATCACTCATAAATAATTGAATGCCTCTTTAAAAGAGGCATTTTTGTTTTAATTTAATTTTCGTTTATGCACACCAATCAACTAGTCTACGAAACTTCACCTTATCTTTTGCAGCATGCCCATAACCCAGTAAATTGGTTTCCCTGGGGTGATGAGGCACTACAAAAAGCTAAAGTAGAGGATAAACCTATTTTGGTAAGCATTGGTTATGCAGCCTGCCATTGGTGCCATGTAATGGAAAGAGAGAGTTTTGAAGACGAAGCAACTGCCAAGTTGATGAACGAATATTTTATAAACATAAAAATAGATAGGGAAGAACGGCCAGACCTCGACCATATTTACATGGATGCTGTACAAGCTATGACGGGTGGTGGTGGCTGGCCTTTAAATGTTTTTCTTACCCCCGAAGGCAAACCCTTTTTTGGCGGTACTTATTTTCCTCCTACGAAAGCATATAACCTTAGTAGTTGGCAAGATGTATTGAAAGGCGTACACATAGGCTATACTGAAAGAAAAAGTGAAATAGAAAGCCAAGCAGAAAATCTTACTGAACATTTACTAAACTCAAACTCTTTTGGAACAAAAAATATGAATAATACGGTTCAAGTATTTACAAAAGAAAATGCACATTTAATTGCAGAAAACATTTTACAACAAGCCGATGCTACTTGGGGTGGCTTTGGTAATGCACCCAAATTTCCACAAACATTCTCCATACAATATCTATTAAGGCATTATCATTTTTCAGGCGATGAAAAGGCTTTGCAACAAGCTTTGCTTAGCCTAGATAAAATGATATATGGGGGCATTTATGATCAATTGGGAGGTGGTTTTTCACGTTACAGTACCGATGCTAAATGGCTAGCTCCGCACTTTGAAAAAATGTTGTACGACAACGCTTTACTGATTGGTGTATTGAGCGAAGCCTATCAAATTACAAAAAATGAATTATACAGAGAAACTATTGAGCATACCATGCAATTTATTCAGCAAGAAATGCTGAGTGAGGAAAATGGTTTTTATAGTGCATTAGATGCGGATAGTGAAGGTGTAGAAGGAAAATTTTATACTTGGAGTAAAGCAGAAATAGATGAAGTATTAAAAGAAGATAGTCAACTATTCTGTGAATTTTTTGATATAAAAGATGAAGGTAATTGGGAACATACTAATATACTTTGGGTTATAAAACCATTGGCAGAATTTGCGAAGATGAAGGACTTAGCTATTTTATTTGTTCAGCAAAAACTGAACAAATGTAAGCAGATTTTACTAGAAAGAAGAAGCCAAAGAATACGCCCACAACTTGACGATAAAATTTTATTAAGTTGGAATGCATTGATGAATACCGCATGTAGTAAAGCTTTTGCTGCTACTGGCAACCAAGAGTATAAAAATTTAGCAGTTACCAATATGATTTTTTTGGAAAAGAAATTGGTTACAGTAAATAATATTTGCCATCACACCTATAAAAATGGAATGTCTAAAATTCCATCTTTCTTAGATGATTATGCCTATCTCATTCAAGCCTACATTCATTTACAAGAAATTACAGGAGATGAAAATTATTTATTGAAAGCAAAAGCAATTACTGAATTTGTAATAGAAAATTTTAGCGAAGCTGAAACTGGCTTTTTTTACTTTACACATCAAAGCCAAAAAGATGTTATTGTACGTAAAAAAGAAGTTTATGATGGAGCTACACCTTCTGGTAATGCAATAATGGCTCTAAATCTAAGTTACCTTTCCATTATTTTTCACTTACCCCAATGGCAACAAAGAGTTGAAAAAATAATCCAATCTTTAGGTGGTGCTGTTACACGTTATCCTACTTCTTTTGGGGTTTGGGCAGCTTTGATACAAAAGCAAGTTGCTGGCACAAACGAAATTGTAATAACAGGTAAACAATTTACGGAAACGTTTGCAAGTGTATTACAAACCTATATACCTAATAAAGTTTTGCAATTTGGTAACAATCCCCAATACGATTTTCCTTTACTAGCTAACAAGCCAGTAAATGATAGTACTACAATGTTTTATTTGTGTTATAACTATGCCTGTAATAAGCCTGTAGCCGATTTCGGAAGTTTACTATCCAGCATCAGTAAATGTTACATGTAAGCTCTTTTCATTTTTGTGAAACCCTTATTTACAAATCTATTAACACAATAAAGATTAGAAGCCTCCGTTTCTCCATTTACGCTTACCAAATCACAAAAATCTTAAAAAAGGCTTATGTTTTTGTCAAGTCGATTATATCATTATATTTGCCTCATACCTTTCAATTTTATAAATAGAATGAGAAGCCAACTGTTTGCACTTACTGCTTTAGCAGCCTTGACGTTTGTAGGCTGCAGCAAAAAAGGAAAAGTAACTGGAGCACCAGATGATGGTCAATTGCATGGCTCTGTAATTAGTGCTAGAGCTAGTGCAGGAAAGCCTTTAGGTATGGTGTACGTACCACCTGGAACATTCCATATGGGGCCAAGTGATGAAGACATTAACTATAACTTTACTGCTCGCAACAAACAAGTATCTATACAAGGTTTTTGGATGGATGCAACTGAAATTACAAACAACGAATACCGTCAATTTGTTTGGTGGGTAAGAGATTCGGTTTCTGCTATAGAAATGAATTACATGAAAGTTGGACCTGGCGGTGATACTGCCATCGACTGGAAAAGAGCCAAGGGCATTAAATATGGCGATAAATCAACTTTAGAAAAATTAAGTAAACTTACGCTAACACCAGATAATCGCATTCGTAATAGGGTTGAATTGGATCCTAATAAAATTGAATACCGTGTAGAAGGTTTCGACTTAAAAGAAGCAGCAAAACGTGAAAACGCCAAAGAATCTAGAAGCAAGTTTAAATATAGCTACAACGAAAAAGTATATCCCGATACATTATGTTGGATGAGAGATTTCTCTTACTCTTATAACGAGCCAATGACAAAACGTTATTTTGCTCACCCATCTTTTGGCAATTATCCAGTAGTTGGGGTAAGCTGGAAACAAGCAACAGCATTTTGTAATTGGAGAAGCTTATACTTAAATAGCTTTTTAGAGAAAAAGAAGAAAGCTGTTGAAAGCGATTTTCGCCTTCCAACAGAGGCAGAATGGGAATATGCAGCCCGTGGCGGCAGAAGCCAATCAATGTTTCCTTGGGGTAACTATTACTTAAGAAATAAAAAAGGTTGTTTATTGGCTAACTTTAAACCAGGTCGTGGTAATTATCCAGAAGACGGAGGTTTTTATACTGTACGAGCCGATGCTTATTGGCCAAACGACTTTGGACTGTACAATATGGCAGGCAATGTATCTGAATGGACTTCATCGTATTTTTATGAAGGTTCTTACAATTTTCAACACGATATGAACCCGGATGTTCGCTACAATGCAAAAGAAACCGATCCTCCACGTATGAAACGTAAAGTAGTACGTGGTGGTAGCTGGAAAGACGTTGGTTATTTTTTACAATGTGGTACAAGGGCTTACGAATATCAAGACACTACAAAATCTTATCTTGGCTTCCGTTGTGTAATTGATTTACCAGCACAATTGAGAAGAAAATAAAAACCGTTTTCGTACAAAGCAAGCAAACAAGAGAACAAAGTATTTTACAACTAAGAAAGCGTATCGAAAAATTTTAAAGAAACTTTTACTGTATTTATAGGGGAATTAGATTCCCCTATACTACTTTAGTGTTTTCTCAATAACTATAACCTACAACAAACTAAAACAAAAATTATGGCAGCAGGTGTTTCTCCCACAGTTAACAGATTAGTAAACATTTTCGTTTGCACAGGTGCATCAGTAGTAATCTTTGGTGCAATGGCAAAAATCCTTCACTTATCTTGGGCTGACTGGGCATTAAAAATTGGTCTTACTACAGAAGCAATTATATTTTTAATTTATGCAATCTTACCACCACCTGATATGGGTTCTCCAGCAGTGGCAGTAGTGGATAAAGGTAATCCAGCCTTAAAAAGTATGGAAAAAATGCTTGATGAAGCTGATATTACTCCAGCTAATCTTTCTAAATTAAGCTCTGGTTTTCAAAAACTGGGAAGTACAGTAGATAAAATGGGCGAAATTGGTGATGTGGTACAATCTGCAGGTGAGTTTGGTAATAATGCAAAAACAGCTGCTGTAGCATTAAGTGGTATTACTACTGCTGTTAACGGTGCTGCTGCATCTATGGCATCTTTCAATAGTGCAAGTGATAGTACCAAACAATTTCATGAGCAAGTACAAGTGATGACTAAAAACTTGTCTTCTTTAAATACCATTTATGAAATGGAATTGCAAGAAAGCAATAATCACTTAAAATCTCTAAACCAGTTTTATGGTAAATTAAACCAAGCTGCTGCAGCTATGAGTACTACTGCAGAAGATGCACAAAGAGCAAAAGAGCAAATTGCAGCATTGGCTACTAACCTTGGCAAATTAAATGGCATTTACGGAAACATGATTTCTGCAATGCAAGGGAGATAATAAAGTATATATAATTGATAGGGAGTTGTAAAATGCTCCCTTTCAATTTATAAAAAAGTGTGTATTTAAAACTATTAACTACGAAAATTATAAATAGGAATGTCACTACCTAAAGAGCCCAGGCAAAAGATGATTAACATGATGTATTTGGTGCTTACAGCATTGCTGGCACTAAATGTATCTGCTGAAATCTTGAATGCCTTTAAAACAGTAAATGGAAGTTTACAAAATGCTAATATTGTAATTAGCGATAAGAATAAAACTGTTTACGATAATTTTGAAGCTAAATTAAAAAAGCCTGAAACGCATGATAAAGCTGCATTATGGCAGCCAAAAGCATTAGCAGCTCAGAAATTGTCGCTAGAAACATATAATTATCTAGAAACTCTAAAGCAAGATTTAAAAAAAGAGTCAGACTTAAAAATTGTTAATGGAGAAGAAGATTATAAAATTGACAATTTGGATGCAGCTACTAGATTATTGGTAGATGGACCAAAAGGTAAAGAATTATTAGATAGGTTAACAGCATATAAACAAAACCTACTAGATGTACTAAAACCAGAAGAGTTCAACTCACCAGACCAAGCAACAATAAAGCAAGATATTATTTCTGCTAAGGAAAACTTTAAAAAATCATTACCGTTGAATCTTACTATTCCTCCAAGTACTAATGAAGCAAATAAAGGTAACTGGCAATCTACATATTTTCGTATGACACCTACGATTGCAGCAATTACAATTTTAAGTAAATTCCAAAACGATATTAAGAACTCAGAATCTCAAATTGTAGATTATTGCTTTAAGAAAGTAGGTGAAGTTGTCTTAGAATACGATCAATTTCAAGCTATTGCAAGTCAAAGTTCTGAATATTTAATGCCAGGACAAGAAATGACGATTACTGGCGGTGTTGGTGCATTTAGTAAATCAGCTGCACCAAGTGTAACCATAGATGGATCTAGTGTTCCTTTAAATGCACAAGGGGTAGCAGAAAGAAAGTTTACAGTTGAAGGTCCAGGAAGCTATTCAAAAAAAGTTAGAATAACTTTTAAAAAACCAGATGGCACTGACGGTTCTTTGGAGAAAGAAATTAAATATACAGTTGGTTCTCCAACAGGTGTAAGTGTGAGTGCTGATGCAGTCAAAGCCTTGTATATTGGGTTAGAAAATCCTCTTACAATAAGCGGTGGAACCAAAGGTGATGAAGCTGTACAAGCACAAATTAGTCAAGGTTCAGTTGATAAAAAGGGTGGAGGTAAATACATGGCAAAAGTTGAAAATCCTGGCAAAGCTACTTTAAGGGTAACTGTAGATGGAAAACCAACTGATTTTGAATTTAAAGTTAAACGTGTACCAGATCCAACACCAATGGTTGGCCAATTTGGTGGTGGTACAGTTTCAGTTAATGCTTTTAAAGCGAATGTAGGTGTACGTGCTGATTTAAAAGATTTCGTATTTGAAAATGTTACTTATACTGTAACAGGTTTTACAATCGTTTGTACAGGTAAGGGCTTTGAAACTACAGGGCCAAAATTTGCTATAGTTAAAGGAACAGCTTATTTTAGTTCGGAAGCAAAACAGTATATCGAAATGTGTAAGGCTGGTTCTTCAGTAAATATTACAGATATTACTGTTAGCGGTCCAGATGGTTCAAGAAAACTAAATGCAAGTATGGCGTTCAATTTATCTAATTAAAAGGAGGGAATATGAAATCAATTTTTTGGAAAATTAATTTGGGTTTGATTTTAATTTTAATGGTCAATGCAGCTCAAGCTCAAACTAAAAAGAAATCGGGTGCCAAGACTCGTACTTCAAAAACAAATACTTCAAAGACTTCTTCAAAAAATCCTTTTGGTGGAGCCAGTACAACAACTAAATCTGGTAATCCATTTGGTGGTAATACTAAAACTGAAAAGGGTGGTGGTGATCCTTTTGCTACAAAAACTGGTGGTGATCCTTTTGCATCTGGAAATAATAATAATTTAAAAAAAGATACTGGAAGAAAAAATATCCCAGTAGAAGTAATTCCTTCTGCAACTAGTAATCCATTAAGCAGTACTCTTAAAACCTCAATGCGACCTGACGGAATTATTGAACGTAATTTGGTAAAAGACCGTAAGCCATTAGAATATGAACATATTCGTGAAGATGATGCGGTTTATTTGCAACGCATATGGCGTGAGATTGATGCTAGGGAAAAAATAAATCAAACATTTGTAAATCCATCCATGGAGGATAACGGTAGCCAGTTGTTTTTTGCAATTCTTTTTAAAGCGGTAACTCAGGATAGTGTTTTAGCATTTGAAGATGACAGATTTACAATACCTATTCTAAAAGATAAGTTCATTGAAAAATTATCAGGTGGTATAGACACAAGCGATGTAATTGACATTGATGGAGTTACTGTATTAAGACGAGAAGTTAGGACAAGGGAGTTTCCTATAGATTCTATCTATCGTTTTCAAATAAAAGAAGAAATTGTTTTTGATAAGGAATCCTCAAGAATGCATACTCGTATCCTAGGAATTGCACCTACAGGTCCAACAATTATTCGTGGTAAAGTGTACCCATCAGAAAATACCTATCCATTATTTTGGGTTTATTATCCAGATCTAAGACCCATTTTGGCTAAATACAGCGTTTACAATGGTAAAAATTTTGGCGGCAGAATTAGTTGGGAAGATTTGTTTGAAGGCAGAATGTTTAGCAGCTATATGTTGAAATCAACTGTTGAAAATCCTTATGACAAGACTTTAATTGAGATTGTTAAAAATGACAAACTCTTCCGTTTATTAGAAGGTGAAAATATTAAAGAAAAAATATTTAATTACGAGCAAAACCTTTGGCAGTATTAGTCAAATGCTTAATGATACTTTTAATTTACAAACCCCTAGATTTTTATCGGGGGTTTTTTATGCTTATTACGATATTATATTCCCAATCTGGTTTTGGGGAGGCAAAGCCAATAATATGCGGTTAAAATTTTTCAAAAATAGATTTAGGAACTATTGCTTTTTTAGTTGCAATGCCTATCTTTACTTTGGTTTTTCATAGGATATTGGATTTTAAAAACGGGGCTGAATTTTTATTCGGGCCCCTTTTTATTTTAGAAATAACAATCTGGGAAAATTATCATTGTTGGAAATGTGCCAAAATAATTTTGGCTTTAGAGAGTCCAACTATACCAGCCAATTCTTCTTGGGATGTTGAACGTACATTATTTACACTCTTAAATTGTTTTAACAACATTTCGGCTGTTTGTCTTCCAATGCCTTTAATATCTTCTAACTCATTTTTAAACGTGCCCTTGCTACGCTTTTGCCTATGAAAGGTGATGCCAAAGCGGTGCACTTCATCCCTTATTCTACGTATTAGTTTTAAACTCTCACTATCCCAAGATAGTTTTAATGATTGACTATCACCCGCAAAGAATATTTCTTCTTCATTTTTTGCCAAGCCAACTAATGTCATTTTGCCTTCTAATCTTAAGGCTTTTATACTTTCCATAGCAGCACTTAGCTGTCCCTTGCCACCATCAATAATTACCAGTTGAGGAAAGTCTGCTTCTTCCTCACTCAACCTTTTATATCGCCTGTACACCACTTCTTTCATGGTAGCAAAATCGTTAATGCCTTCTACTGTTTTTACATTAAAATGCCGGTAATCTTTTTTGCTAGGTATGCCATCTTTAAAACAAACCATAGCACTTACAGGGTAGCTACCTTGAAAATTGGAGTTATCAAAACATTCAATATGCAATGGCAAATCGGTTAATTGCAAATCCGACTGAAGTTGATAGAGTACTTTCTTTTTCTCTAAATCTGTTTTACCCTCCAGTTGTAATATTTTTCTACGTTTTAATTCTTCCTTAAAGTAGTTTACATTTTTTAATGAGAGATCTAGTAGTTTCTTCTTATCGCCAGCTTTAGGTATAGTAATAGTAATATTTGTATCAGGGTAATCTATTTCAAAAGGAACAATTACTTCTAATGCAAAGCTGTTGAAGTTTTCTCTAATGGAATTAATGGCAAAGGGCAAAATTTCTTCTTCCGTTTCCTCTAATTGCGTTTTTAGTTGTACAGTATGTGTTTGTACTATCGTTCCATTTTGAACCATCAAATAATTTACATAAGCTGTTTCGTGTTCCTTTAAAATAGAAAACACATCTATATTAGAAAGATGCTTACTAACCACAACAGATTTTGATTTATAACTTTCTAAATGCTCTACTTTCTTTTTTATTAGTTCTGCTTTTTCAAACTCCATTGTAATTGCTAAATCAAGCATTTGTTTTTTAAAATGATTAATAACCGATGTAAGATTTCCCTTTAGTATATTTTTCACTTGTTGTAAGCTATCATTGTAATCTTCTAAGGTTTGTAAGCCTTCGCAAGGACCTTTGCAATTGCCTAAATGATATTCTAAACATACTTTAAACTTGCCTTTGGCAATGTTTGCTGTTGTAAGATTAAGCTTACAAGTACGCAGCGGTATATAGGTTTTTATAAAGCTTATTAATTCTCTTACCCTACCTGCCGATGTAAAAGGTCCTAAGTATTCAGAACCATCATTAATTTTTCTACGCGTTAAAAATATTCTGGGGAAGCTTTCTTTTTTTATTACGATGTATGGATAGCTTTTATCGTCTTTTAAATCAATATTAAAGCGTGGCTTAAATTGTTTAATTAAAGAATTCTCCAATAAAAAAGCATCTTGTTCAGTATCTACAATCGTAAATTCTATTGTATGAATACGTTGTACAAGCTCATGCGTTTTATAGCTAGTAAAGCTTTTACTAAAGTACGAGCTTATTCTTTTTCTTAAATCTTTTGCCTTTCCTACATACAATAATTCATTGCTGCTGTTATAATATTTATAAACACCAGGGTTGTGTGGAATGGTATGTGCAATTTGTTGAAACTGTGTACCTGTCATAGCAGGTTGTAAAGTTAATGATTGTCGTTCCAGATAACTGATGTTTGAGTTGATATGCCGTCAACATTTCCTTTGCTTGCAATTTTTGCAACACTAAAACTTTTGTTTGTTTTCCAGGTTAGTGATTCTGAAATGGTACTATCTGCCTTCTCGTACACTTTTCTTATGTCAATTCTCATCACTTTTTGTTGCTCTTCATTTAGCATGATGGCAATACTTTTTACAGGAAGTTTTTGGTTGTTGCTTGTATACGTTATCGATAAACTTTTTGTGCTTAGATCATGAAAAATATCTTCTTTGTAATATTTTTTTAAGGTAGAATTATTGATATCAGCATCAATAAACTGCTGTGCCAATTGGGCAAAATTGGCATTGAGAACTTGAATAGAATCTCGTTTATTATTCTCCAAAATAAGTTTGTAAATGTAGTATGGTGTTTTTTCTACTGTGTCTATTTGTTGCTTTATAAAATTGGTAACGCTAAAATAATTAATCGTGTCGTTATTAAATACTTTTGGTTCATTGGCAGGTGTGCCGCTATTACAAGATGTAACACCAATGATGATGATAACTACAATGGATGCCCCAAAGAATATTTTTTTCATACTTGCAAAGTAATGGAGAGTTGGGGTAAAACAAAAACTGCCAATTAATTTTTGACAGCTTTATTGCAGTTGGTTGTGGCTGTAAAGTTTAGTGCAGCGTTTTGGTAAAACCTATTTTTATACCATAGTCTAGTAAATGTTCTTTTATAGGATACTTACTTATAAAAGTAGGTAAGTGTTGGTAGCGTAATTGTGGTCCAACTTGCCATTTATATTTTCCTACTGCATAGGTAATAGAAGCCTCTACACTACTGTTAATATTCCAAGTTCTAAATAGTGAAGAACCATCAGTATAATTTTTATAATTAGATGATAATACATAATATTTAGTATCACTAAAACTGTAGGTAGGTTGTATGGTAGCAGCTACATTTACGCCTAATTTTTTGTAGTTCAATACATTCACTTCTACACCTATAGGTAGGGATATTGAGTAATACCTATTATTTAATACAGCTGGTGAGTAGCCATAACTACTGCGATACATAGCAAATGTATTGAGTGAATCTACAACGCCATTATTAATAAGTAGTAAAGTAGCTTGTTCTGTATTGCCTAAGTAAGCATCAATAGCATATTGGCGTACATTAAACTGCAAGCCAGTTTTAAGTTTCACCCTTTTATTAAGTGCGTATAAAAGAGAAGCTCCTCCTTCAATACCATTACCTGGCTTGTAACGTGCTACTTTATTAGCATCATCTGGGTTATTAGATAACAAAGGCGTGGCAGCTGTGTATTTTGCACTCTCATCTATCAGCTTTCTATAGCTAACAGAAGGAGCAATGTAAAACTGAGTCTCCCATTTAGAAACCTTGCCCTTTTTATAATCTGTTTTATTATAGCCCAATTGACTAATGTAATCATCTACAGTAGTATGTTTATCGTTGTTCTCTGTTTCAGCAGTTTTCTTTTTGGTTTTATCGGTGGTAGTAGAACCTATTTTTGGGGTAGCACTAGCAATAGCACTTCCTGAAAGTAATAGGTTATGCTCTTCATCCAAACCTTCCATCTTACCCATCTCATTTTCATTTGACTTTGCAGAAGCCTTTTTACTACTAATTTTTATCACAGTAAAATCGTTTGTACCTATTGGGTTTTCATAGCTAATTTTCTTCTCAGCAGTAGTAGTATTGATATTATCGGTTAATGGTGATGTTGAGGCAACTGTATTGGTAGTATTTGCCATCAACACGGATTGATTGTTTAATTCTTCTTTAACCGTTGCTATAAATGCGGCAGTCGTCTTTTCTGCAGCGTTGGTTTTAGCAAAATATTCATTGTTTATCTCTTCACCATTTTTTTGTATGGTAGCAGTGGGATTGAGATTTAATGCTTGTTTTTCTATGGTTTGAGTATAAGTGCGGATTTTTTGTTGTGGTGTAAATATCGTACCCAATGTTAAGGCAGCTACAATACAAACAGCCACAAGCATCAAGCCTGGCCAGCGTCTGTGTCCCTGCAGTTCGTTGTAAATGCCATTCCATGTAGCGTCGCTCGGATATATCCGATGCTTTTGAACCTGCTCCTGTAGGAATTGCTCTAAATCTTGCTCATTGTAAAATTTGTTTTCCATCTTTAGCTCAGAGTCCTTTTTTTATGGGTGCCAAAATCATTTCTCCATTTGGCTTATCAATAATTTTCCGCTTAATTAAAATTTGTTCTAGCATCACTTTCGCCCTTGTATATTGGCTACGGCTAGTACTTTCCTCAATATCCAGCATCTCACCTATTTCTCTATGGCTATACCCTTCAATAGCGTATAAGTTTAAAACAGTTTTATATCCCATGGGTAGTATTCTAATACACTCTACCACTTGCTTTGCTTGCATGAGAGATGGTAGCGTTTCCTCTTTAACATGCACATAACTGGCATTTGCCAAATCAATATTCTCATTAAATTTTTTATATTTCTTCAAAAAATTGATGCAAGTATGTACTATTATCCTACGTAC
>JAYVRD010000357.1:0-13179 GCA_043776595.1 Chitinophagaceae bacterium
AATACCCGATGTTACTATTAGCCCTGAGTATGATCACAATAGTAACTATACACCGCATTATTTTGGTTTATCAATCTCGTTACCACTTCCATTGCTCAATAAAAATCAAGGCAATATTAAAGCAGCTAGTTATGCTATAAAGCAACAGCAAACAATAGTATTAAGTACCGAAACAGAATTGAGAAATAATTTGAGCAATGCCTACAGCAAACTATTGCTTACCCAACAACAAAGCAATACTGTACAAAAAGCATTTTATGCTAAGTACCAAAAGATGTTTGGGAACATAACCGAAAGTTACAAGCAACGCCAAATTGGTTTGCTAGAATTTCTCGACTTTTTTGATGCGTATAAAGATGCACAACTAAGACAAGTACAACAGCAACTCAATTTACAATTGGCAAAAGAAGAAGTAAATTATTACACAGGTACCACCATTATTAAATAACACCCAACAATTTATAGAATGAAACAATTTATATCCGTTGCATTAATTGCGTTGTTGTGTACAGCAACCAGTTGCAAAGAAAAAAAAGAAATTAAAGAAGAAAAAAAAGGCTTTTGTCTAAGCGATTCTGCACAAAAAATGGTAGCTATAGACTCAGTACAACTATGCACCATAGAAGATGAGATACAACTAAGTGGCGAAATAAGTTTTGATGAAAACAAAGTGAACAAAGTTTTTCCTAGGGGTAGTGGGCAAGTGGTAGAATGTAAAGTGAGCCTTGGCGATAAAGTAGTAGCTGGCCAGGTATTAGCCGTTATACGTAGTGCTGAAGTTGCTGGCAACTATGCCGATCTTACTAGTGCCAATGCAGATATTGCTATTACCAAAAGACAATTAGATAATGCACAAAGCCTTTACACAAGTGGCATAACAAGCGAAAGGGAATTAACTGAGGCTAAACAAAATTATGAAAAAGCAAAAGCAGCCAAACATAAAATTGAAGTAATGCTAAGCATTAATGGTGGCAATAAAACCAATGCTGGTGGCACTTACTATTTAACTGCACCCAATAGCGGTTATATAGTTGAGAAAAAAGTAAATGCTGGCAACTTTATTCGTGCAGATATGGGAGATTTTTTATTTACCATTTCTGACTTGAAAGAAGTATGGGTAATTGCCAATGTTTTTGAAAGTGATATATCTAAGGTACATGAAGGCTATGCTGTAAAAGTAACAACACTTGCCTACCCCGATAAAATATTTGAAGGTAAAATAGAGAAAGTAAGCGATGTACTTGACCCCACTAATAAAGCCTTAAAAGTAAGGATACGTTTAAACAATCCAGCGGTAATACTAAAACCAGAAATGTTTACCAAGGTAATTGTAACCAATAAGCAAGACAGTAAAGCCATTTGCATACCCAAAACTGCAAAGGTGGAAGAAAGCGGTAAAGCCTACGCTATTTTATACAAAAATAATTGCGAATTAAAAGTAGTTGAAATTGATATATTAAAAGAAGTAGGGGATAGAATTTACATACGCAATGGCTTACAAGTTGGTGATAAAGTAATAACCAAAGGTGCATTGCTTATTTATGATGAGTTTACAGATAATCAGTAATGCCCGTAATTCCTGTAAAGGCACGAAGCAATCTTAAAAATGAGATGACAATAAAGATTGATTTGTGCCTACCCATGATGAATAAAGAACAAAAGTACAAGTGTGCGACGGAACAGAAGCTCAATAGATATTCTATAGCTGGCTACAAAAAAATAATAACCGAGTTAGTAATATTTCATTATTAATTCTCAACTCTTAATTATGAATAAGTTCATTAAAAATATTATTCACTTTTCATTACGCCATCGCAGTTTGGTTTTTTTTCTTACTGCTATTATGGCTGTAATTGGTTTTGTGAGTTATAAAAATACGCCTATTGAAACCTTTCCTGATGTTACCAATACGCAAATAATTATTATAGCACAATGGCAAGGACGAAGTGCCGAGGAAGTAGAAAAATTTATTTCTATCCCTTTAGAAACATCACTGAATAGCGTGCAGAAAAAAGTAAACCTGCGTTCCACATCAGCTTTTGGTTTAAGCTACATACGCATTATTTTTGAAGATGATGTGGACGATGCCTTTGCAAGACAACAAGTACTAAGCAGGCTGGGCAATGCAGACTTGCCAGATGGTGTAAAGCCAGAAGTACAACCACCTTATGGACCAACTGGAGAAATTTATAGATACACTTTAAAAAGTCATACCAAAGATATTCGTGAGCTAAGTACCATACAACAATGGGTGCTTGATAAACAGTTTAAACAAATACCAGGTGTAGCCGATGTAAATAGTTTTGGTGGCGAAGAAAAAAGTTATGAAATAAGTGTAAACCCCGATTATTTAATTAAGTACAACCTCACATCGCTTGATGTGTACAATGCTGTTGCCAAAAGTAATATAAATGTTGGTGGAGATGTGATTGAAAGAAATGGACAAGCCTATGTGGTACGTGGTATTGGGTTGCTTAATAATATAGATGAGATAAAAGATGTAATCGTAACAAAGCTTAATGGTGTACCCATTTTAGTAAAAAATATTGCCGAAGTAAAGGAAACAGGTAAGCCAAGATTGGGTCAAGTATCTAGAGATAAGCAAGAAGATGTAGTAGAAGGTATTGTTGTGATGCGTAAGGGAGAAAACCCAAGTGAAGTATTAGACAAGCTTAGAGAAAAAGTAAAATACTTAAACGAAAAAGTATTAAAACAATTAGATGTAAAGATTGACACTTTTTACGACCGTACCAACCTAATGGATATTTGTACAGAAACAGTTATCCATAACTTATTAGAGGGTATTATACTAGTTACAGTAATAGTGTTTTTGTTTATGGCAGATTGGCGTACAACACTAACAGTAAGTATCATTATTCCTTTATCTCTATTGTTTGCCTTTATGTGCATGAGGCTTAAAGGAATGACTGCAAACCTATTAAGCATGGGTGCTGTAGACTTTGGAATAATAATAGATGGAGCTGTGGTAATGGTAGAAGGACTATTTGTAGCACTAGACCATAAAGCCAAAGAAGTAGGCATGGATAAATACAATAAACTAGCCAAGCTAGGCTTGTTTAAAAGCGTAGGTACCGAAATGGGCAAAGCCATTTTCTTTTCCAAAGTCATCATACTTACCTGTCTCATTCCAATATTTGCATTTCAAAAAGTAGAGGGCAAAATGTTTAGCCCATTGGCCTATACATTGGGCTTTGCATTGTTGGGTGCATTATTATTTACTCTAACCTTAGTGCCTGCATTATCTAGTGTATTACTAAGAAAAAATGTAAGAGAGAAACATAACCCTATTGTTATCTTTTTTGAGAAAGGCGTTAAAAAGTTATTCAGTTTTACCTACAAATTTCCGATAGCTAGCTTAACGGTGGCCATTGTTTTTATGGCAGTTACTTTCTTTTCGGCAACATTTTTAGGTACAGAATTTTTGCCAGAGTTAGATGAAGGTGCGTTGTGGGTAGAAAGCGAATTGCCAATGAGTGCAAGCTTGCCACAAGCAGTAGAAGTATCTAATAAAATGATACAAATTATTCGAGAATTTCCTGAGGTAAAACAAACCCTATCGCAAATGGGAAGAACCAATGATGGTACTGATCCCAAAGGTTTCTTCAATGTACAAGTACAAGTAGATTTAAAACCCAAAAGTGAATGGCGTAAAGGGGTAACAGAAGAAAACCTAATTGATAGTATGGATGCACAATTACGCAAAATACCTGGTGTATTGTACAACTACTCACAACCTATAAGAGATAATGTAGAAGAAGCTGTAGCTGGTGTAAACGCTGCTATGGCTATTAAAATTTTTGGTCCTGATTTTCAAACCCTCGACTCACTTGCAGATAAAGTAAAAGCTGCTGTAAAAGATGTACAAGGTATTGAAGATTTAGGCGTATTGAGAAACTTAGGACAGCCTGAATTTCATATAGATCTTAACCAAGAAAAAATGGCACTATATGGCATAACAACGGCAGATGCCCAAGCTGTAATAGAAATGGCCATTGGTGGTAAAGCTGCTACACAATTGTACCAAGGAGAAAGAAAATTTGATATTAGAATTCGTTATCAGAAAGATTTTAGAGATACAGAAGAAAAAATAAATCGCCTAATGGTACCTTCGCAGGATGGAACAAAAATTCCCATCAGCGAAATTGCTACTATTAAAACCTTAACAGGCCCTGCCTTTATTTATCGTGATAACAACAGCCGATACATTGCTGTAAAATTTTCTGTACGAGATAGAGATTTGGGTAGCACAATTGCCGAAGCTCAGGCAAAAGTAAAAGCCAAAGTAAACTTACCAATAGGTTACGAAACTGCTTGGAATGGTGAATTTGAAAATCAAACCCGTGCCACCAAACGTTTAGGCGAAGTAGTGCCTTTATGCCTACTTGGTATTTTCTTAATTCTCTTCATCACTTTTGGCAATGTAAAAGATGCTTTGCTTACTATATGCAATGTACCCTTTGCACTCATAGGTGGTATATTAGCTTTACACCTACGTGGTATGAATTTTAGCATCAGTGCAGGTATTGGCTTTATTGCTTTGTTTGGTATTTGTATTCAAAATGGCGTTATACTCATCAGTGTATTCAGAAAGAATTTAGAAGCAAAAATGACATTACACATGGCACTTGCACAAGGTGTTATCTCAAGAGTTCGCCCAGTGGTTATGACGGCTTTAATGGCAGCCATTGGTTTATTACCAGCAGCCATAAGCACAGGCATTGGTAGCGAAAGTCAGCGACCATTAGCCACAGTAGTAATTGGAGGTTTGGTAACCGCTACCCTACTTACGCTACTCATTTTGCCCATATTATATGCTGGCGTTTACAAGTTTATGCACAAACGCAGCAATATGAAATTATTAAAAAAACTGGGTGCTGTGTAATGGCAGCATTTCAGTCATGTCCAAAGCCATGCCTATTCTTAGGTGTGGCATTTTTTTAGTATCCGCACACTTAAAAGTTGACTGATACTTTTATTAATACTTAAGAATTTTTGAGTAAACAACTCCGTCTTTGCCAACGCAGTGAAGCAATCTTTTTTTGGAAACAAGCTAAAGAATAAAAATTTAGCAGTGGTTGCGTCGCACATGTTTAGCTATAAATATCAATATAACTATTATAAAAGCCATCTTATCAATGTCTAACTAAAAATCATTACATCTAGGTTTTTTTATTTTACAAAAATATTTTTTAGATTAGTCTAAAAATATATCTTCGCCTGTATGAAGCCACAATTACTTATCCTTACGCTACTTTTTGTTACTGTAACACAAGCCCAACAAAAAGATAGCCTGTCAAAAAAATTATCACTACACTGGCAAGCAACAGTTATACCACAAGGTGTAAATAAATTTAGTGCCCCTTACAATGGCGATAACAGTTTTTTAAATAACGAGCCAACACGTACTTCATTCACCACTACATTGTTTGCAGCTTACCATCCATTTAAAAACACTTTTTTTGTTTTCAATCCGGAGATGGCTGGTGGTAAAGGTTTAAGTAAAACAACAGGTGTAGCTGGTTTTCCTAATGGAGAAATTTATAGGGTAGGTAGTACCAAGCCACAAGTATTTGTAGCAAGATTATATGGCGAATATAAGTTTCCGCTAAGCAAAACAAAACAATTACAAAGCGATGATATAAATCAAGTAAAAGCAAGTATAAGCAAAGAATATATTTCTGTAATTGCTGGTAAATTCTCTTTAACCGATTTTTTTGACGACTCACAAATAAGCCACGATCCACGTACACAGTTTATGAATTGGAGTTTAATGGGCAACGGTGCTTGGGATTATCCTGCCAATGTACGTGGCTATACCTATGGTATAGTAGTACAAGCTTTGTTTAAAGATTGGGCTATTCGTTTTGCCAGTGCTACAGTACCCAACGAAGCCAATGGAGAAAGTATGCAATGGAAGGGCAGCGATGCTAGTGGCAATGTGATTGAAATAGAGAAAATACATTTGTTTACCAAAACAGATAAGCAATATACCAACATGCACGCTGGAGCATTTTTAAATAAAGCCAATATGGGCAATTATGCAAAAAGTATTAAAACGGGTTTACAAACTTTTATGCCACCTAATATAGAAGATAGCAGAGAATATGGCAGAAGCAAACATGGTTTTTATTTAAGCTTTGATAACCATTTTAACTATGTACACCATTTTATTAAAGGCAGTTGGAGCGATGGAGAAAATGAAACTTGGGCCTTTACAGAAATTGATAAAAGTTTTGCAACAGGCTTTTTAATAGATGGTAATATTTGGAAACGAAATAAAGATAATGTAGGCATTGCCTTTGTGGCAAATGGTTTAAGTAATAATCATAAAAATTACCTAGCCAATGGTGGTTATGGTTTTATAATTGGCGATGGAAAATTAAATTATGGTACAGAAAGCATTGTTGAAATATTCTATTCTTTTAATGTATGGAAGAAATTTTTTATTAGCCCCGATTTACAATTAATATCTAACCCAGCCTATAACAAAGATAGAGGCCCAGCTACAGTAATTGGCTTACGCTTTCATGCAGAGTTGTAAGTAAAAGGAACGTATTTAGAGATAGTTTTACTGTTAACAAAACCATTAATAAAATTCCGAGTCAATAATTTGGCTCGGTTTTTTATTATACTAAAGTATTACCGTTAAAAACTTATGTTATGAAAACTTTGATACGCGTTTTTTCTTTAGCAGCAGTTGTTGCAGTTACTGCCACTTCTTGTTATGTTACACAACCTGCTGCACAAACTCTTCCTGAACAGCAACAATACACTACAACCACCAATACCGAAATCGGTTTCTCCTCATTTTACAACGAGTTAAGCCCTTATGGTCGTTGGATAGATTATCCATCTTATGGTAGAGTTTGGATTTGTAACGACAATGCATTTAGACCTTATTATTCTAATGGACACTGGGCTTATACTACTTATGGCTGGACATGGGTTTCTGATTACAGCTGGGGCTGGTCTGCATTTCACTATGGTCGTTGGTCTTACGATGCTGGCTATGGCTGGTTTTGGGTACCTGGTTATGAGTGGGCACCTGCTTGGGTAAGCTGGCGTGGTGGTGGAGATTATTATGGTTGGGCACCATTAGCTCCAGGTATTTCTATTAACAATGGCTATGGCTATAACAATATGTACAATAATTATTGGGTATTTGTGCCCAACAGAAATATTTGCGACCGTGATATCCACACACATTACATAGACCGTGATAGAAACAACACTATTATAAATAACACTACCATTATTAACAATACAAATATTTACAACAAAACAACTTATGTAAGGGGTCCTGAAAGATCAGAAGCAGAAAAATATACTGGTAGAAAAATTAATGAATTAAAGGTTAGAGATACCAAAAGCCCACAACAAAGCTTACAAACCAATACCGACAAGGATATAAAAATATATAAACCTTTAATAAAACAAGACGAAATAATAAACAATACCATACCAGCTGGTACTGGTGGTATAAAACCCCCACACCAACAATTACCAACTATTGGTACAGTAGTTCCTGAAAAAGAAACAATAAGAGCTAATACAATTCCATCTGGCACAGGCGGTATAAAACCACCAAAACCAGAAGTGAAATTACCAGAAGTAAAGCAAACTCAAGAAATACCGGTAAGGAATGAGCCAATTATAAAACAACAACCAACAAGAAACGAACCGTATATAAGACATGAAAGAAGAGAACAAATACCTACAGAAAGAACTGAACGTAGAGAACAGCCACAGAAACAACGTGGGCAACAACAACCTGCAAGGCAACAACGAAGTGAACCAGTTATAAAAAATAACATACCACAAACAAAGCCAGCTACTGAACCACAAAAGAGAGAGGAGAATCATGAAGAATCTCGTGAAAGAAGCAGAAGAGGTTAATTAGTAATATAAACTTGTTTAAGAAATATAAACTGTTAACGCATTAACCTTGGCTAATACTCCAGACTTAAAGCCAGTAAATGATTTGGCGTAATTACGTTGAATCATAAACTGGTCAAACAATTGCAAAAAAATGGTTTCAATTCTCTTTCTTACTTTTTTCAAAATCCACATCTTTGGCTTTTGCTTTTGATGATAATATCTTTTATAACATCAAGAATTTTAATGAAATTTATATGGATGTTGTGCATGTTGTTTTAGAAAGTTTGGTCACTAACTATAACAACTGCACTCCATCTTTTTGTTCCTTCTTTTTTAAAAACAACTCCGCAAACAGGTTAAAATAATATACAATACAATTAAAAAAAGCACAGCAACCAACAATGGTGATATTCTTTTTAAAACCTTCATTACTAATAATATCAATTGCCGCAATTAGTAACCCATCATTGGAGTAATAAGCCCACTTTCGTGTATTAATAAAACAATCATGAGTTATACGATACCACCACAAACACAAATTGGACATGTACATTTAAAAGTATCTAACCTAGATAAGGCCTTGGCTTTTTATGTAGATGTATTGGGCTTTGAAATAACGTTGAGGTATGGCTCGCAGGCTGTGTTTATATCTGCAGGTGGCTACCATCATCATATTGGATTAAACACTTGGTATAGTAAAGATGCAGAGCCAGCACCAGTAAATGCACCAGGCTTATTTCATACAGCAATTTTGTATCCCACCCGAAAAGATTTAGCTACTATTTTACAAAGATTAATAGACGAAAAATATCCAATCACTGGTGCTAGCAATCATGGTGTATCTGAAGCATTGTACCTAAACGATCCCGATGGTAATGGTGTAGAATTATACTGGGATAAACCACGTAACCAATGGCCAGCTAGTACCGAGGGTAACATACAAATGATAACGGAACACTTAGACTTAGAAGATTTATTAAGTGAGTTGAAGAAGTAGAAGAAAATTATTGAGCCAGCAGCTATATAAAAATTGAACTGCGGTTGCGTCGCACATATTTAGCCATAAATATCTATTGAGCTTTTCTTATGTTGGTTTGTGACCTTTTTATTTATATATTTTTTCCAAGGAGCGTCTCTAACAATAATTACATGATATAAAGGAACGAAACCAAAAAATTAAAAACCTACGCTTCAATAAAAGCCAAATAAACTTCCAACTGTTGCAGTGTGCGACGCAACCACAGCTCAATAGCATTCCTTTTGCTGATTAACAAAATTTCCCCATTCATCAAACAAGCTTTGTATAATTAAAACCCACTACTTAATTTACAGCCTAAACCTTTTTTATGAACCAAAAGCTGCTTGCTACAATAGCAATTTTAATTATGGCTTCGTGCAATACCACAGAAATAAAACATGAACCTTACAAATGGGCTGATGTGCAACCACCCATTGCCGAGAAAAAAGAACACCTTAGAATTTGGCATGGCGATACTGTGCCAGACCCTTACTATTGGATGTATGATTATTTTGGTAAAGGGCCCGACAGCACCAATGTTGTAAATTACTTAAAAGCAGAGAATAGCTATCTTGATACCATGATGGCTGGAACTAAACAAATGCAAGCCAATTTGTTTACCGAAATGAAGGCACGAATAAAAGAAAAAGATGAAAGTGTGCCTACGCTAAAAAATGGTTATTACTATTATAGCCGTACCGAAGATGGTAAGCAGTATTACAAGTATTGCAGAAAAAAAGGTAGTCTTGATGCTAAGGAAGAAATTTTATTAGATATAGATAAACTAGCCGAAGGTCATGCTTATTACGCTGCTTCAGGTTTTGATATTAGCGAGGACAACAAACTACTTGCTTTTGGTGTAGATGAAGTAAGCCGCAGACAATATACTATTTATATAAAAAATTTAGAAACTGGTGAGCTACTAAAAGATGTTATTGCAAACACTGAAGGCGACCCATGTTGGGCAAGCGATAATAAAACCATTTTTTATACAGAAAAACATCCTGTAACCTTATTATCAGAAAAAATAAAACGCCATAGCTTAGGTACAGATGCTGCTAGTGATGCAGTAGTATACAACGAAACAGACAAGAGTAATTACATTGGCGTAGGCAAAAGCAAAAACAATAAGTTTATTTACATTGTATCTCAAGCTACTATGAGTAGTGAGTGGAGAATGATAGAAGCAACCAAACCTATGGATGCTTTTAAAGTATTTGCCCCACGCATGAAAGATGTACTTTATAGTGTAACACCATTAGACAATAAATTTTTAATACGCACCAATAAAGATGGAGCTAAAAACTTTAAACTAATGGAATGTGCCTTAGATAAAACAAGTGCAGAAAACTGGAAAGAATTAATACCACTCCGAACCGATGTATTGCTACAAAACATAGATGAGTTTAAAAATTTTATTGTAATAAACGAACGTAAAAATGGTTTGGTGCAGCTACGTGTACAAAGCTTAGTAGATGGCAAAGAACATTACCTAGACTTTGGAGAAGCTGCCTATAGTGCCAACCTTAATGGCACACCAGATTATAATAGTACCACTATGCGTTACAGCTATACATCGCTTACTACACCAAACTCTGTGTACGATTATAACATGACCACCAAAGACAAAAAGCTAATGAAGCAGCAAGAAGTTGTAGGTGGCTATAATAAAGAAGAGTATACAACCGAGCGTTTATATGCCACTGCAAAAGATGGAACCAAAGTGCCTATATCTTTAGTGTATAAAAAAGGATTTAAAAAAGATGGTAATGCACCCTTACTATTATATGCATATGGAAGTTATGGAAGCAGCACAGATGCAGGTTTTAATAGCAGCCGTTTAACGCTTTTAAATCGTGGGTTTGTATATGCCATAGCACATATACGTGGTGGACAAGAAATGGGCAGACAGTGGTACGAAGATGGTAAGATGATGAAGAAGAAAAATACGTTTACCGACTTTATAGAGTGTGGCGAATTTTTAGTAAAAGAAAAGTTTACCAGCAATGCACATTTGTATGCACAAGGTGGTAGTGCAGGTGGCTTGCTTATGGGTGCTGTAGTAAATATGGCACCTACTTTATGGCATGGCATTATAGCACAAGTGCCATTTGTAGATGTGGTAAATACCATGTTAGATGAAAGCATACCACTTACTACAAACGAATTTGACGAATGGGGTAATCCAAAAAATAAAAACAGTTATTTTTATATGAAGAGCTACAGCCCTTACGAAAACATAGAAAAGAAAAACTATCCCAATATTTTAGTAACCACAGGGTTGCACGATAGCCAAGTACAATACTTTGAACCAGCCAAATGGGTAGCCAAACTTAGAGCCATGAAAACTGATAAAAACATAGTGCTATTGCATACCAACATGGAGTTTGGTCATGGTGGTGCAAGTGGGCGTTTTGATTATTTAAAAGACGTGGCACTTAACTACGCTTTCTTGTTTGCATTAGAAGGGATAACAAAATAGTAAGTGACATGTAATTAAGTATTAGTAAACCTCATCCAATTTTTGGGTGAGGTTTTTTATTGAGCCAACAGTAGCATAAAAATTTAGCTGCGGTTGCAAGTTTATCCTGAGCAGAGCCGAAGAGCACATGTTTAGCCATGAATATATATTTACTTTTATCTAAGCCTAACATCCAACATCTGTCATCCAGCATCCAACATCTAGTACCTATCTTTGCCCAAAACTAAAACTTATGACTTCAGGACTTTTGCATTTACATAATGTATTACGCTGGGTGATTATTATTTTGCTACTGCTTTGTATAATACAAGCATTTACAAAAAATAAAGGTATAAAGAAAAGTAGTTTATGGTTGTTGATAGCAGCACATATTACACTATTAATTGGGTTGTACCAATGGGCTACTAGTAAAGCTGTAGGTTATATTCAGTTGAAAAATGTATTAGATAGTGGTGGTAGTTTTGGTGATGTAATGAAAGATAGCTTTTCACGTTTTTGGGTGGTAGAACATTTAGTGGGTACGTTGCTAGTTATAATATTTATAACTGTTGCAAGGGGCAAAGCCAAAGCGTTCAATTTTAAAGCTGCGAGTTGGCTGTATGTAATAGCCTTGATTTTAATTTTGGCAGTTGTTCCTTGGCCATTTAGGCATTTAATAGGCAGGCCTTGGTTTCCTGGGATGCATTAACATATTGAAAAAGCGGAGTGAAAACTTCGCTTTTTTTATTTGCCCCAGCGGAAGGAAGAAATATCCAATCCTGCTAAATCTAAAACTCGATCTACCACTGTGGCTGCTACTTCTTCTAAAGTTTTGGGTAAGCTATAAAAAGATGGCGTTGCTGGGCAAATAATACCACCTGCCAGGGTTATGGTTTCCATGTTTTTGATGTGTATGAGGTTGTAGGGTGTTTCTCTTACCATTAAAATTAATTTGCGGCGTTCCTTTAAAATCACATCAGCACCACGTGTTACCACATCGTTGCTTATACCTGTGGCTATACGCCCTAATGTGCCCATGCTGCATGGTGCTATTATCATTATATTATACTTAGCCGAGCCGGATGCAAAGGGTGCATTAAAATCATGCTTTTCAAAATAGCGGGCATTGTAGTTTTTGTAATCATTGTTGCCCAATTCTGTCTCCCATACTTCTTTGGCATTGTTGCTCATAACTATACTTAGCTCGCTGTATTGGTTGTTGATTTGCATGAGCTTATCTAACATTACTTTGGCATAAATGCTTCCGCTGGCACCGGTAATGGCTATGGCTATTTTGTTGGGCATGTTTTGTATTGACTAGCGTTTTAGGGCTTGCTTAATAGATATTCTACAGCTTAACATGTGCGACGCAACCGAAGTTTAATAGTAGCACTACTGCTGGTTACCAAATTATTTTATAACAAACAAATGTACAATGGTAAAGTTTAAAGCTTTGGAAGTGAATTACCTGTGAACAAACAAAATTATGACAAGATGCAACTATAGTTGCTTGAATAACATCTAACTAATGGTTTTTCATAGAATATTGGATTAAAACAGGGCTGCATTTCTATGCTGGCCCTTTCTTTTTTTAGAGAAGTTAATGAATAGAAATTTTGTTGAACTAGGTAGAACAGTTTGAAATTTTTCAGTGTGGGAATAAATAGTCGTCCCTCAAAAAGTCATTTTTAATTTGTGGGCATAAAACTGCCAATAAATATTTGTGAGTAAAGCACAGATAAGTTGCCAACTGGTTTTAGCCTCTTTACACCAGAGGTTCATGACTCGTTTAAAGTTCATA
>JAYVRD010000358.1:0-13040 GCA_043776595.1 Chitinophagaceae bacterium
GTTTTAGGATCATCGCCAAAAAAACGTTTGCCATCTACCAATACACGTTGCACTTGTTCGCCTTGAGCTTTTATCGTACCATCTTTTGATACTTCTAAACCGGGTAATTTTTTTAATAAATCTTCGGCGGTGGCGTTGGGTTTTGTTTTAAAACTGCCAGCGTTGTATTCTACAGTATCATTTTTAATAACAATAGGACTAACAGTTACAGTAACGTTTCCTAAATCGTTGGCTTGGGTTCTCATGTAAATGGTACCAAAGTCTATGCTTGCGTTTTCTTTTGATAGGGAAACACGTTTACGCACTGGCTCATATCCTTGAAATGTAACTTGCAAAATATAATTGCCGAATGAGACACTTTTTAACTCAAAACTGCCATCTACTTTGGCAATAGTGCCAGTTTCGTAAGTAGAATCTTTTGCATCAAGTAGGGCAATAGATGCATCTTTTAAAATTTGTTTGCCAATAGTATCTATCAATTTCCCTTTTAAAGAGCCTGAGTTTTGAGCAAATACTGTAGAAAAAGTAATTAAAATTAGAATAAGGGTAATAATTTTCTTCATAAACATTTTAAAGTAGTTATTGTACGAAAGTAATCGTTTTGGTATAGTGCGTTGAGATAATTAATTGAACGGTAAGCTAAAATGATAGCTGGACTTGAAAGTAAGAAACTCGGTAGAAGCGATTTTAAAGTAGGTAGTTAAAAGAGGAGACGTATATTACCCAAGTTGTTTATTAAAAAACCATACAAATAACTTTGCTTCGCAAAAAAGAGGTTTTAATTATGGAATATTTTTTTGTGAACCAGCTTTAGAATAAGTATGTAACTGCGGTTGCGTCGCACATTTCATCAATTGGAAGGTGAAGCAACAAAAAAATGAAAAGCTGATTTGAAATTAAGTTTTTATTTATACGCTAGGGCAAAAGTTCCATTTATATCCATAGCCAAACATGTGCGACGCCACCGTTGCCAAATATTACTACCAGAGCTGGCTACATTATTTATCCTTCTTTTGTAATTTTTTTCTTCTTGCCAAACCAAAAATAAAAAGTAACAACATGGCAGCAAAAATGCCTCCTCTTATCCAAAGTTGTTTGGTTTGTTGTTGCTCTCGTTCTTTTTGGAGGGTCATAAATGCATCTAAGTTTCTACCATTTTGCTCTATCGATTGCTTGATGACTATGCTTTGCATAGAGTCGTTTCGTTGTTTTAAAACAGAGTCGAAATGCTTTTGCGAAACTCTAAACTTTTCCATATCCTGTTTAAGCTTCTCGGTAGAGTTTTTTATTTCTTTATTGAGTTGCTTCATCTCTTCGTCTTGCGAAAAGAGAGGACTCGTTAATGCACAAAGCAATAGCAGTAGTAAAGTTTTTTTCATGGTTGATGATTTTATTTTTTAGGTTTTCTCATCAATCCAAATATTAAAACTACAAATCCCAATACGCCAATAGCAATGTATAAAATGGCTTTCTGCATATAGTAAAATTTATTGCAAAGTAGCTGCTGCTATATCTTTTACAATACCCCATAGCGGGTATTTATGCTTTAGGTTCCTTCACCCTTTCGTTGCACTGGTTTATGAAGGTTAGAATTTCATCTCTACCTGTTTTTTTCTCTGCACTAGTTATAAAACTTTGCGGTATAAATTCCCACTCCTCACGCAAAGCATCTAAAAAAGCTTTGACATTGCGTTGAACTACGGTGGGTTTTTCTTTATCGGCTTTGGTAAAAACAAGTACAAAAGGTATTTCCCATTTACCCAGCTGATTGACAAATTCAAGATCTATTTTTTGTGGTTTGTGGCGGGCATCTATCAGTACAAAAACGTTTACTAAGTTTTCTCTTTTGCGTAGGTAGTTTTCTATCATTTGCTCCCAACGGCGGCGGCTGCTTTGCGAAATTTTGGCATAGCCATAGCCCGGTAAATCGACGATAAACCATTTTTCGTTGATGATAAAATGATTTATTAATTGAGTTTTGCCCGGCTGACCAGAAGTTTTAGCTAAGTTTTTTTGATTGACTAACAAATTGATTAAGGACGATTTGCCCACATTGCTACGACCAATAAAAGCATATTCAGGTTTATCGGGTTTTGGGCATTGGTCAAACGAAGGTGAGGATATAACGTAAGTGGCAGTTTTTATTTGCATGAGGCAAAGGTAATTGGTTGTGAGGAACGTGGTGTAAAGCTAATTTTGGATTTAACTGCAATTATTAAAAACACAAAACCTCAAACAAAAAAACTACACTTTATTTCAAAACGTACATTTGCACCGCATGGCACAAGACATTATTAGTGTAAAAGGATTAACCAAGGAGTTTAAAAACCTTACCGCAGTCAAAAATCTTTCGTTTAGCGTTCAAGAAGGCGATGTATACGGCTTTTTAGGGCAAAATGGGGCAGGTAAAAGTACCACCATTCGTATGCTGCTTACTTTAATAGAGCCTACACAAGGCGATATTGAATTGTTTGGTTTATCGCTTAAGAAAAATAGAAACGAAATTTTATCTCAGGTAGGAGCTGTTATAGAAAAGCCTGATGTTTACAAATACCTATCAGCTTACGAAAACCTAAAATTATTTGCCAGATTAAGTGGCGTAAAAGTAACTGAGAAGCAATTGATGAACCAATTGGAAGTAGTGGGTTTGGCAGGCAGGGCAAAGGATAAAGTAAAAACGTTTTCTCAGGGTATGAAGCAACGTTTGGGCATTGGTATAGCCTTGGTGCATAACCCAAAACTTATTATTTTAGACGAACCAACCAATGGTTTAGACCCACAAGGCATAGCCGATATAAGAAACCTAATCCTCCATTTAAGCAGAGAAGAAAAGAAAACGTTGCTGGTTTCCTCTCACTTGCTTACAGAGATGGAACAGATTGCTACCAAAATAATTATTATAGACAAAGGCAAAAAATTGGTAGAAGGTCATGCAAGTGATTTGTTTGATCCATCGCAAACCATAGTTGAGCTACAAACTTTTAATAATGCTTTTGCTATACAGCAATTGCAACAAAGCAATTGGGTAAATTTTATACAAGAACAAAGAGATGAAGCCATTGTTTTAAAATTAGACAAGCTACAAATTCCCCAACTACACAGAGATTTGGTGAGTATGAATATCGAAGTACTCAGCCTTCAACCAAGACATAGTTTAGAAGATTATTTTTTACAAATAACAGCAGGTAAAGAAGTAGTAACCCTTGCATAGAACAAACATTATGTGGACACTTTTTCAAATAGAACTCTATAAAATTTTTAGAAGACCAAGAACGTACATAGCTTTTATAGCCATTGCTGCTTTAATAGGTATGATACAACTAGGATTAAAAGTAGATGGCAAAAGCTATGTAGATTTTATGCTTACCAATATTAGAGATTTTGAAGTAGATGGTAAGGTATTAAATGGTTACCTACTAAGCTACATTATGCTCAATTTATTGTTGGTACATGTGCCATTACTTATAGCATTAGTAGCAGCAGATATGATAAGTGGAGAAGCCAATATGGGTACACTACGCTTAATGCTTACTAAACCTATTGGGCGTACTCAATTTTTGCTGGCCAAGTTTTTCGCCTCCGCTGTTTATACACTAATGTTATTGATATGGCTTGCCGTATTGGCTTTGTTTGTAAGCATGTTAATTTTTGGAACCGATGATTTATTTTTAATGAAAAGTAGTAGCATCGTACAAATAAAAGAGAGTGATGTGTTTTGGCGTTATGTATGTGCTTTTGGCTTTGCAGCCATTGCCATGGTTACAGTAGCTGCACTAGGTTTTTTTGTTTCGGTGTTTGCCGAAAACTCAATTGGCCCCATTGTTGCAACTATGAGTGTAATTATTTTTTTCACCGTATTGGGTACGCTAGATATTCCTTTATACAAAAATTTAAAACCCTACTTGTTTACGACACACATGGTTACTTGGAAAGAATTTTTTGACTATAAAGTAAATGCCAACAACGAACCCATTGCAGGCACTATACAAAACCTACCCAAGATTATTAATTCTGCTATCGTTTTGGTAGTTCATATTTTTTTGTTTGTAGGCGGTGCTATTTTCTTTTTTAGAAGAAAAGATATTTTGAGTTAAATAGTATTTTTTGGAAACAAACTGAAGTGGTACTATTAAGCTTCGGTTGCGTCGCACATGTTTAGCTTAGGAATTTCAATTAAGCAATATGCCAACCTAAAACATTTAAGTTATCAGCCTGAGCTTGTCTAAGGCAATTATTGAAATCAATAAAATAAAACCATGAATAAAATATTTAGATACGCATTTTTTCTACTCATAGCCCACGGCTTACAGCTCACTGCTTACGCTCAAGATATGACTGCCTTAGTACAAAAAGTAAAAGCCAAACTTGATGCAGTAAATGATTACGTTGCCGAAGGCAAAATGAAAACCGATGTAACCTTTATAAAAGCCCCAGTAGGCAATATAAAAGTGTATTACAAAAAGCCCAATCGTTTTCGTTTAAAAAGAGATGGTGGTATTTCTATTTTACCAAAAGGTGGTGTTACCGTAAACATGAGCAACTTAGTAAGCACTACCGATTTTATGGCCATTGCTGCAGGAGAAGAAATGGTGGGTGGTATAAAAACAAGAAAAATAAAATTATTACCACTAAGTGAAACTAGCGACGTAGTACTAAGCACTGTTTATATAGATGAAACCAACCTACTTGTACGCAAAGCCATAACTACCACCAAAGAAAATGGTACTTATGAAATAGAAATGACTTATGGTAAGTTCAGCAGTTTTGGCTTGCCCGATAAATTAATTTTTAGCTTTAACACTAAAGACTATAAAATACCAAAAGGTATAACCATGGAGTTTGATGAAGAAGAAAAGAAAAATGCAGATAAGCTGAAAAACAAAAAAGGTAAAGTAGAAATTACTTATGGCTCATATATTATCAATAAAGGTGTAAATGATAGTGTGTTTAAGTAAATGCTATCGCCTGAAATGTTGCATTAAGTTTAGAATCTTGAAGTGTGATTCTTTTATTTTGTTTCGCTGCGAAAATAGAATTATTCCTAACTTCCAAGCAAGCTGCTTGCTGTAAAATACTATAGTTGGTTACAAAAAATATAAAACCCCACAACAATTTTGTGGGGTTTTTCTTATTAATGATTTTCATCCAATCTTTCATCCACTGCATTCGCAAACAGTCTAGCACTAATCTTTTTTAGTGGGTTTTGTCTGGCATCGGCGTAGCCCATTCTTCTTCTTATAATATCAATAGCTTCGTAAGTAGCTGTTAAAAAAGAGGCATGGCTAGCTCTATCTTTTCCTGCAATGTCAAAAGCAGTTCCATGGTCGGGGCTAGTACGCACAACTGGTAAGCCTGCAGTATAATTTACACCTTCGCCAAAAGCAAGAGATTTAAAAGGTATTAAACCTTGGTCGTGGTACATAGCCAATACACCATCAAATTTTTCGTGCTGCCCACGAGCAAAAAAAGCATCTGCACTATAAGGTCCAAAAACCATCATGCCATGTTTGGCATCTTTAATTGCTGGGCGTATAATGCTTTCTTCTTCTTTACCAATTAAGCCCTCATCGCCAGCATGAGGGTTTAAACCCAACACAGCAATGCGTGGCTTATCTATTCCAAAATCTTTTTGCAAACTGCTGTTCATAATTTTTAGTTTGCTAATAATGTTTTCTTTGGTAATGTTTTTTGCTACATCAGCTATGGTTACATGTTCTGTTACCAAACCAACTCTCATATTGTCTGCTACTAAAAACATCAGTACATCACTTACGCCAAATACATCTTTTAAGTAAGGCGTATGTCCGCTGTATTTAAAAGCTTCGCTGTAAATATTTTTTTTATGAATAGGGGCTGTTACCAAAGCATCAATGTTTTTCTCCTTTAATGCTTTTACACCTTGCTCCAAAGAAATTAAAGCATACTTACCACCAATTTCGTTTAGTATGCCAGGCGTTATTTGCACTTCTTCCTCCCAACAGTTATACACGTTTACTTGCTTAGGGTTTAGCTTGGCCAAGTCTTTACCATTACTGTACGCAAAATTTATTTCTGGTACCGTTTTACGGTAAAAGTTAATGCTTTTGCTACTGGCAAAAACCACAGGTACACAAATATCAAGTATGCGGTTATCCTGCAAGGTTTTGATAATTAATTCTATACCAATGCCGTTTAAATCGCCACAGGTAAATCCAATAACAGGCTTATACAATTCGTTGCTCATAATAATATTTTAGCGGTGTGAAGATAATGAAAAGGCAATAGTAGCAGGGCAATAGAAAATTAAGTAGCCAGCTTTTGTATTTCAATGCAGCTTCGGTTGCGTCGCACATTTTTAGCTTTTGGAATTCTATTTAGCTTAGTAAGAGTCAAAATATTCATCTACATAAATAAATTGGCCATACATTTATTTTATTATAAACCCAATCCTTTTGTTTATGCTAAAAATTATGTTCGCTATCATAATAGTATTTTTTTGTTTTGGTGTTAAGGCACAGTCTAATTTTAAAGCTGGCTACATTGTTACAAATACAGGCGATACTACTTATGGCGATATTGATAGCCAAACTTGGAACTTGAACCCAAAGAAAATAACGTTTAGACAAAATGCAGCAACAAAATCATTTACCGTAACAGATTTGCAAGCATTTGTAATTACTAATGAGGATAGTTACATACGCTCAACAGTTACTTATCAGTTAAACCCAATAGAGCTTGGCAAAGCTAAAAGTGTATTTGAGGATGGTACAAAACAAGATGAGGTATGGCTAAAAGTACTATACTTGGGTAAATATTCCCTGTACGAGTTAAATACAAGCAGCCGTGTATATTTTTTTGTAAACGATGGTTCAGGTATTATGGAAGAGTTGGTGTATAGGGTTAAACTGGTTGAAACCAATTTGTTTAAAGATGAACAGTATAAAAATAGGCTGCTGGCTTTTACAATAAATAATCCCAAACAGTCTTTTAACGATTTAGTTGAAAGAACAGCCTACAGAAGTGATGATTTGAAAAAAGTATTTGTGGCCCTTAACAATCACAATGGAAAGGTGGTGGGTTCTCAAAAATCTCAAGCCCATTTTGACGTAAGTGTAAGTATAGGCTATATTTCTTTGAAACCGGTAGTTAATACCATTGCCTCGTATATAAACATTGGTACTTTTTATCCTGGCTCGGTAACTTATAAATCTACCATTACTTTTAAGGCAGGTATTGGCGTATCATTCAAATCGTATAAAACAACAAATCATTGGAGCCCACGCTTTGGATTAGACATACAACGTATAAAAGTTGATGGCGAAAATTTCAACCATAATAACGGCTTTAAAGAAGAAAAGTATGCAGGGAATATTGATATGATAATACCAACAATTAGCCTTGGCTATATTTTTAACCCAAAAAGCAAAATATTTTTCACACTTGCCCCATTTTTAGAAGCGGGTTTGCTGTTAAATAAAGACCCAATTAAAGTAACTGCCGTTACAGCAACAAATGCTCAAGTTGTAATTAATGGGTTACCATCTACTAAGTCTCCACTTTTAATGTATGGCTTAAGTACTTCAGCAACTCGAAATAAAGACAAATTATTTTTGCAGTGGACTTACAGTTTAAATGAAATAGGAAACGTAAGGACGAACGAATTTTCCATAGGATATTCATTTACTTTCACTAGATAGCGTATCAAGTCTATAATTTTCATCCAGCTATTTTACCGCTTGTAAAAACAGGCGGTTTTTATTTTTATGCCCAAAAATGGCTGAAAGGGTTGTAAATATTAGATTTACGGGCTTTCTATATTATTAGTGATAGCTTGCTACTGCAAAAAATAAGGTACTTTGTTTTGCATAGTACCAAATAAATCTCCATATTTGTGTGGTCAATGTGAAAGAAGGGTATAAAAGCCTAACTAAGAAAACCACAAAAACAATTTTAAAAACCTATAAATATTAAGTTATGAAAACGCAAGACACAAACCTTTTTATCGGCTTAGATAAACAAGAATTAACCAACCTTAACAAAGAAGTAAAAGAAACAGTTGCCAACAGCCAAAACAACCAACCCATTTTTAGTACTGCCGACTTATGGAATATTCAACGTATGAGGAGAGTGAGGGTGTACAGAAATTTAATTGGCTAAATGTAGATGTGCAGATAAGTGGATTAAAAACGAAAAGCTTAGCTGCATAAAGATATAAAGTACAAGAGTGCGACGCCACCGAAATACAATTGAAAAACAAAAGCTGGTAACAAAGAAATAAAAACATACTCCCCAAAAACGGGATTAAAAACGCCAAAAAATGGATATACAAAACACACAAAGTCAAATGCGTAAGGGCGTACTAGAGTTTTGCATACTATCTATTATACGCACGGGTGAAGTGTACCCAAGTGATATTGTAGAAAAAATGAAAGCTGCCAACCTGCACATTTTAGAGGGTACTTTATACCCACTACTTACAAGGCTTAAAAATGCTGAATACCTTACTTATCGATGGGTAGAAAGTAACAGTGGACCACCACGAAAGTATTTTGTGATGACGGATAAAGGTTTGGATTTTTATGCCGAACTAGAGAAAACCTGGAAGGAATTGGCAGATGCCGTACATGCACTAACACAAGAATTAGAAAATCCTATAGCAACAGATAACCAACCCCAACTTTAACCAACAAATATTTAACTAAGATGAAAAAAGTAATCAATATCAACTTTCAAGGTAGGGTGGTACCTATTGAAGAGAGTGCCTACGATATACTAAAACAATATGTAGAAAGCCTAAGAAGGTTTTTTGCAAATGAAGAAGGTTGCGACGAAATAATAAATGATATAGAAGGTAGAATAGCCGAACTCTTTGGCGAAACCTTAAAAAAAGGTGCTACCTGCATTACCGACGCAGATGTAAATACAATTATTGCTAGTATGGGTCGCCCAGAAGATTTTGATGGCGAAGAAGCCAACGTAAAATCTCAATTGGGTGGAGAGCAACAACAGCAAACGAATGCCTCTTCTTCCTCATCCAACTACTACCAACAACAAACCTACACAACCGATGCACCCAAACGTTTGTACAGAGATGAAAACAATAAAGTATTGGGTGGTGTGTGTAGTGGTATGGCCAACTATTTGGGTATTGACCCTGTAATTGCAAGAGTATTGTTTGTTATCTTTTTTGGTATTTCATTTATACCATATTTGATAATGTGGGTAGCCATACCTGGCACATCTAGTGCAGTAATTGGTAGCCAACGCAAACGCTTGTTTAGGGATGCAGAAGATAAAGTAATAGCTGGTGTATGTAGCGGTTTGGCTCAATATTTTAATCTGAGTATATGGATACCAAGGTTGTTGTTTTTAATTCCATTCTTTTCGTTTGTATTCAATTTTGGTAGGTGGCATATATGGCATTTCCCCGATTTTTTTAGAATATCGTTTAGCCCAGGTGCTGCGTTTGTTTACATCATACTTTGGTTGGTATTGCCAGAGGCAAAAACGGCTGCCGATAAATTAGAAATGAAAGGAGAGAAAGTGGATTTGAATAATATTAAAAATACCATTCAAAGCGATTTAGAAGGCTTTGGCAATAGAGCAAAAAAATGGGGCGAAGAGTTTGGCAAAAAGGCTGAAACATTTGGTGCCGATGTAAGCCAAAAAGCACAAGAGTTTGGTGGTGTAGCTGCTGAGCGTGGTAAACAGTTTGGTACAGAAGCAGCAACAGTAGCACGTAGGCATAGCTCGGGTCTGGGACATGTGTTACTAATGATAGTAAAAATATTTGCTTACTTTATTTTGGGCAGCCTATTGTTTGCAATAGTATGTGGCTTGTTTGCTGCTGGTGTAGCCATTACAGGTTTAATACCTGCTTGGAGCTATGTAATAAACGATGGCTGGCAAACAGTATTGGCATGGGGTACATTGGTATTGTTTATTTGGGTACCCGTAATTGGTATAGTTACTTATATCATAAGAAGGCTTACCAGTAAAAGAGGTAATAGCAATGCAGTACGCTACGCATTTGGTGGCTTATGGACCATAGGTTGGTTTTGTGTTATTGGTTTAATTGCAAGTATTAGCCAAGAGTTTAGAAGTAGGAATACACCTGCTGAAGAAACGGTTGCATTATCTAAACCCGGCATAAATAAGTTGGAAGTAAAAATGCAAACCTTTGATAAATACTACAACGAAAATTGGTTTAGAATACACCCATTTGCATCGTTTGATGATGATACAGTATATGTAAGAAATATTAGATTGAGAATTGTAAAATCCCGAACAGATAGTTTCTCAGTAAAACTTGTAAGGCTATCTAATGGTAGATCAAAAACGAATGCCGATGAACTTGCCAACAATATCAATTTCAATATAAACCAGTTGGATAGTGTACTAAGTTTAGATAAGGGTGTAGCAATGGATAGAACACATAAGTTTAGAAACCAGCACGTAATTGTAACCATTGCAGTACCAATAGGTAAGCGTATAAAAATTAATGAAGAAGTAGGGTGGGATGATAATGTAAACGTAAGCTTTGGTAATGATGATTGGAATTGGTGGAGACAAGATAAAGAAGATGGTGCATACAATTGGAGACACAACGTGTGGTACACTATGACTGCTGATGGATTGGTAAGAGTAAATAAAAATGCAAAACAAGATAACGATAATAATGACGGTGAAGAGCCATTACAACAATACAAACAAAGTAAGCAAGATTTAGAAAGAAGTGTAGAAAATGAGCAAAGAAAGCTAGACGAAAAACAAAAAGAGCTAAATGAAAAGAAGAAAGAATTATTGAAGCCAGTAGATAGTACACGCTACAAATACACGCCTGAAAAGCCTAAACAAAAAGATGTAAAACCAACAGCACAAACAAACAAACTATTCAACATGAATGATTTGTTGCTGATGAAATTTTCTATCTAAAACTTGGTTGAAGTTGGGAATAAAAGAACCCTAGGTTGGTCTCAGCACGGGGTTCTTCCCTTTTTCTAAAAAAACTAAAACGTATGAAAAATAAAACTACACTTACTTTATTAGTAGCAGTATTACTACTTGTGTTTACTGCCTGTCATCACAGGCATACCAACAAAATTGTAATGAACGATAACGACACTTACTTAAAATTTGAGTATAGTGGCCAAGTAATGTTAACTGAAGATAAAACAGCAATTGAAAGTGTTTCTCCAAATGGTCATCTTACCTTAAAATATACCAAAGACGATAAAAAGTTAATAGCCCAAAGTGACAGAAATGGAAATGTGCATTACAAAGTATATCATGATGGAGAACGTTTAAATTTTGATAGCGAAGGCAAGGCCCTGTTGCAAGAAGCCATACAAAAATTGACGGCATCGCATAGTGTGCATTTTTATAAATAAAAGTGCATTTTAAAAACGATAGTATAAGTTAGAGGATTTGTAGACGAGCTGTAGTATATGAATTAAGCTGCGGTAGCGTCGCACATGTCAACTATAGAATATGGATTAAACTTTTACCTTAGTGAATACCAATTAATTTTTTTAATCAGCATGGCAAATAGAGATTATTTAATTTTTGGATACATGTACCTTGCCCAATAGTAATACAAGGTTTAACATGTGCGACGCAACCGCTGCCCAATAGCACTACAAAAGCTGGCTACATAAGTTTCATTTCTCCTGCCATTGGTTTCTCCTATTTTTGCGGCACACAAAAATAGATTGCAATGAAGAATACGCCTTTTACACAAAAACATATTGCCCTTGGTGCAAAAATGGCTGAGTTTGCTGGCTACAATATGCCTATTAGTTATACTGGTATAAATGATGAACATGCTACCGTACGCAACAATGCTGGCATTTTTGATGTAAGCCATATGGGCGAATTTATTTTAAAAGGAGAACACGCCCTAGACCTTATACAACGTGTAACCAGCAACGATGCTAGCAAACTAACTGCTGGCAAAGCACAATACAGTTGCTTACCCAACCAAACTGGGGGTATTGTAGATGACTTAATAGTGTATTGTATAGAAGAAAATAAAGTGTACATGTTGGTAGTAAATGCAAGTAATATAGAAAAAGATTGGAACTGGATTTCTACCTTCAACACTAGCAATGTAGAGATGCACAACATTAGCGATAAAACCTGCTTGCTGGCAATACAAGGCCCCAACGCTACCAAACTTCTTCAGCCACTTACTGAGATGGATATTATGAACTTGAAATACTACACTTTTACTAAAGGTGTATTTGCTGGGGTAGATAATGTAGTAGTAAGTGCTACTGGCTATACAGGTGCTGGCGGGGTAGAAATTTATTTTAGAGACGAAAATAATGCAGCCAATATTATTTGGGATAAAATGATGGAACTTGGCATTAAACCAATTGGCTTGGCTGCACGTGATACCCTACGTTTAGAAATGGGTTTTTGTTTATATGGAAATGATATAGACGATACTACATCTCCCTTAGAAGCAGGCTTGGGCTGGATAACAAAATTTACCAAAGACTTTACCAACAAAGCCCATTTTGAAAAACAAAAAGCAGAAGGAGTAACCAAAAAATTAGTTGGTTTTGAAATGATAGATCGTGGTATACCACGCCACGATTATATAATAAAAGACGCAGCGGGAAATGCTATTGGCAAAGTTACAAGTGGCACTCAAGCACCGAGCATAGGCAAAGCTATTGGCTTAGGTTATGTAACAGTATCCAATGCTGCTATTGATACAGAAATTTTTATAGACATTCGCAATACACCTGTAAAAGCAAAAGTGGTTAAGTTTCCTTTTGTTTAGTGATGTAAGACTTGCGTTGAAAAATTTTGAGTGGCTAGCTTTTGTAAAAGTGTGCCACTTTTTTATTTTTCCATTTACTTTTGGTGATGCCCTTTATTCAACTTACTACTATAATTGCAGCACCTATTGAAACAGTTTTTGATTTGAGTAGAAGTATAGACCTACACCAAACATCGCTACAACATACTAGCGAAAAAGCAATTGCTGGCGTAACAACTGGGCTAATAAAAAATGGTGAAACCGTAACTTGGCAAGCCAAGCATTTATTGGT
>JAYVRD010000359.1:0-3301 GCA_043776595.1 Chitinophagaceae bacterium
GACCATATACAACTTCTTTAAAAACTTTAATACTCAAAAAGGAAGACTAATGACAACGTTGAATTTTAAATTCGGAATTATTAAAGCATTTTAGTATAGCAAACAAGAAATACATCTAAATTAAATGTTTGTATGATAGCTAAATACATATTCTATTGCCAAAAATGTGCGACGCAACTGAAGCTTAATAGATATTCTAAAGCTCGTCTAAAAAAAACTTTTAGAAAAGCATAGCATTCTTTTGCCAATCTTATTTTTTCATAACTTTCCCCAATGAAAAATTTATTAGTTATTGTATTCATAACTGTCCATCAACTCTCAGCCCAAACCATCATTCACCGAGATGCCCAAATTGCCCAAATGGTGAAAGAGGTAAATGCCGATTCATTAAAATCGTATATCTATAAAATGGTGGCTTTTGGTACACGTAATACACTAAGTAACCAAAGCAATGCCAACTGTGGCATAGGTGCAGCAAGAAATTGGGTGTTGGGTAAGTTCAATCAATTTTCACAGCAAAGCAATGGCAGGCTTACAGCATTTATAGATACTGTAACTTATAAAGCCGATGGAAGAAGAGTGGATCGAAACATAATTTTAGGTAATGTAGTGGCCACTCTAAAAGGTACAGATGCAACCGATAACAGATTATTTATTATAAGTGGGCATTTAGATAATATGCGTACCAGCCCTACAGATAGTATTGGCGATGCTCCAGGTGCCAATGACGATGGAAGTGGTACTGCAGCAGTACTAGAATGTGCTAGAATACTAAGTAGTCAATCTTTTCCTGCTACCATTGTTTTTGTAGCTGTAAGTGGCGAGGAGCAGGGCTTGTTGGGTGCAAACTACATGGCAGAAAAAGCGAAAAATCAAAAATGGAATATTGAAGCTGTACTTAATAACGATATCATGGGGAGTAATAATAGTAATGAAACCAATATTATTGATAACACCCGCATTAGAGTATTTAGCGAGGGGTTATCTGTATTGGATACAGGGAAAGTAGCTACCAATATTCGTAATTTAGGTTTAGAAAACGATGGTAAAGCTCGTCAACTTGCACGTTATGTAAAAGAAATAGGAGAGCGTTATGTAGAAAATATAGAAGTAGTAATGGTATATCGCAACGATAGATTTTTACGTGGTGGAGATCATTCACCCTATGTGCAGCGTGGGTTTGCAGCAGTTCGTTTTACCGAAATGAATGAAAATTATTACCACCAGCACCAAAATGTTAGGCTTGAAAATGGTATTCAATATGGAGATTTACCAGAATTCATGGATTTTGAATACCTACGCAAGAACACAGCAGTTAACTTGTCTAATCTTGCCAATTTAGCCAAAGCTCCATCTATGCCCCAAGAGGTAAGTATAGATGTAAAACGTTTGGGTAACAGCACCTATCTCACCTGGAAGCCTTCTAAAACAGGCAGTCCTAAAGGCTATTATGTATTAATGAGAGAAACCACAAGTGCAGTTTGGCAAAAAAAACTATTTACCACAGAGTTAGCTATTACACTTCCTTACAGTAAAGACAATTACTTTTTTGCAGTGCAGTCTGTAGGGAACGATGGTAATGAAAGCCTGCCAGTTACTCCATCAGTAGCTAGATAATGTCAAGTCATTAATTTCCCTCAACTTTATTCAAAATTCAAGCATATGATACGTCGTTATTTTATTCAGTTGTCCTTCGCAGCAGTTTTATTGCTTGCTACTTCTTGCAAAAAGACATCAGATACTGGCATAGACCCTAATGCAGCCTTAGAACTTAAAAACGTTGCGTACGGCACCGTTGCTGCACAAATGATGGATGTGTATTTACCAGCCAATCGTACTTCAACCACTACCAATACTATCATATTTATACATGGTGGTAGTTGGTCTGGTGGAGATAAAGCAGATTTTGATACAGCCATTCTCTACCTCAAAACACAACTAACTAGCTACGCTATATTCAATATTAATTATCGGTTGGCAAATGGTAGTTCAATATTATTCCCACAGCAAATGCAGGATATAGATCTTGCAATAAGTTTTATTAATTCAAAATCGGTAGACTATAGAATTAACCCCAATAAGATAGCTTTAGTAGGGGCAAGTGCAGGTTCACACCTAGCCTTATCTAAAGGATATAAAAGCAATACCGATGGAAAAATAAAGGCAGTAGTCGATCTATTCGGTCCAAATGATTTAACGTGGATGTACAACAATCACCCCATTCCAACCATCACACAACCCATCTTAGTCAATTTGTTAGGCAGCACGCCTACTATAAGTGCTACCACCTATGCACAAGCAAGCCCAATCAACTTTGTTACAACCTCCGCACCCCCAACACTCATTTTTCATGGCACAGCCGACCCGGTTGTACCCATCGGCGAAAGCGATAGACTTAAAGCCAAATTGCAAACTACAGGCGTATCATATCAGTACATTATTTATCTAGGAGAAGGGCATGGTTTTACTAATCCAATAAACATTGCCGATATGTATGCAAAGTCAATACAATTCATCAAAGTCAATATGCCATAATTGATAATTTTTTAGTCATCTATATTGCTACTATTAAGCTTCAGTTGCGTCGCACACTTGTGCTACATATCAATTGTCAGCATCATGCAAACCTATTTTACAATTATCTAGCATCATACCATTATAATTTTCTAAGCATAAAATCCTTGCATAGCATACATATCAATCTAATATAAACGTTCCAATAGCCTTACTATAATTTTTTTTTAACGCAAAAAGCCTTTCTAGTAAAGGCTTTGGGCACTTTCGCTATAACTGTTTTTAAAAAACATTTGGTAGGTATGTTTCGCCTCATATCTTTGCACCCCGCTACTAAAATAGCAATGTTCTTTTAAAGGTAAAAATCAAAAAGTTTCAAATTTTTTAAATTAAATTTGGCAACTAAAATTACCAACCTATATTTGCAACCCGTTAAATAAAAAACGATAGTTCTTAATAGCAAAATCAACACAAATTTATTTTGAAAATTTCCAAAATAAATTTGGTAGAATAAAAAAAGCTTTTACTTTTGCACTCCCAATCAAAAAAGGGTAGCAAAACATAGCTAAAAGATCTTTGAAAGTTTGGAAGCAACAGCAACATAATTCTTTAGAATTCATGTAAGGTTATAAGCATCAATTTAATTTAACACTAACGTTAATTTCGAAATTTGAAGTTAAAGTCAGTCAAACTCATTTACAATGGAGAGTTTGATCCTGGCTCAGGATGAACGCTAGCGGCAGGCTTAATACATGCAAGTCGAGGGGCAGCAGGGGTAGCAATACTC
>JAYVRD010000360.1:0-3299 GCA_043776595.1 Chitinophagaceae bacterium
TTAAAAAACATACTTCCTTTTCCTAAAGAACTTTTTTTTGACTTATGGATTGCCTTTAATGCTGGTGGTAACAATGGAATAAAGTTTGTAGATAAAGTGTTGGTTAAATATCGCCAACACGAAAGTAATACAGTTGGTACCAGCCAATCTACCAACAAAAAACAAAAGAAAACGGCACAGCAACATTTTGATATAAAGCTGCAAGAATTAAAAGCCTTAGCCACAGCATCTATAAAAGATAAACATACCAAAGAAGTATTAGCAGGTGTACTAAAACATTTTAATAAAAGTTGGAGTTTGCAACGTAGCCTCTTCTTTTTTAAAAACTACAACGATTTGCTGGTAAGCAAAAACAAACCCACTTGGCGAAAAAAATTATACTGCTTAAAAATGATTTTTAAAGCCAATTACTAAGCTTTGGTTAGATATATACAAGCCATATCTCCATTACCTTTTTTATTTTCGGCAATCATTGTTTTTCTAAATTCTAATATTTGTTCTTTGGTAAACATACTTGCCTTTCTGTTCATTAAATAGCTATTGGGCTGGTGCAAGGCAATGCCACTTTTATATTGCTCACTGTTCCAAATAACAAAATCAAAACTATCGTAATAAAACTTTTCAATTTTGTAGCCAGCCTCTTGTACCAAATTTTTTAATCCTTTTCCCGATGGTATAAAAATATGCCTAGGTGCATCTAACCCACACCAAAACTCTTGAAAACGATGCCAGCCATAATTGCCCATAATGGGTATTCTAATTAATAACCTACCCCCTGGCTTCAACACATTTTGTATTTGTTTCAAAATTTTAGCAGGCTCAAAAGTATGTTCCAAAGCATGGTGCATCATTACCAAATCGTACTGCTCGGTTACTTCATAAATATCTTTTTTTAGTATTTTAATATTACCATAATCCTTGCTCTCGTTTAAAAAAGGGTCAATGCCCGTAAGGTTGGCAAAGCCCATAGTAGCAAGCCTTCCAAGTAGGCTGCCATTGCCTGTGCCTATGTCTAAAATAGCATCATCGTATTGCACACCAGTGTTTTTCATCCACTCGTAAGTCTCATTCATTTTGTAGCCAATGCTTAGTAAGCCACCCAATATTTTATTTTTACCAAACAATAAATAATCGGTCTTCAATTTTTTTAGTAAGCTTGGTTTGGTGGTATGTTCTAGTTGTAAGTTGAAAGAATAATAATCCTCGTTGTTGTAATACTTTCCCAAATCGGCAGGCACATCTTCTAACAACATAGTGCCACAGTTGGCACATAAACCATAAGTAAATTCATCGTGCAAACCCACTTGATGTTCTTTTACTTTATACAGTTCTCTTTCGGCAATACTGCCACAAACTACACATGGGTTACTCATACAATTTTTTATTTGGGTAGTCAACTGTATTACTACTATTAAGCTTTCGTTGCGTCGCACACTTCAAGGTTCTTATCGCTACTCAACACCTCAAAATGTGTATCATTTTTTATTTTACTTCTTGCATTTCTACTAAGCGTTTGTAAAAACCATTTTGTTGCATTAATGTATCATGAGTACCACGTTCCACCACTTCTCCTTTTTGCAGAACAATAATTTCATCGGCATGGCGTATAGTGCTTAAACGGTGTGCAATTACAATGCTTGTTCTATCCTGCATCAGTTTGTTAATAGCATCTTGCACCAAGCGTTCACTCTCTGTATCTAGCGATGAAGTGGCTTCATCTAAAATTAAAATAGGAGGGTTTTTTAACACCGCACGGGCAATGGTTAATCGTTGTCTTTCGCCACCACTTAGTTTCATACCCCTATCGCCAATATTGGTGTTGTAGCCTTCTTCTTTTAGTATAATATAGTTGTGGGCATTGGCTATACGTGCAGCATTTTCTATTTGTTGTTGGCTTACATTGGTAGTGCCCAAGGCTATATTGTTGGCAATGGTATCGTTAAATAAAATGGGTTCTTGCGTTACAATTCCCATTAGGTTTCTTACATCGCTCAGGGAGTAGTTTTTTATGTTTACACCATCAATTAATAATTCACCCATCGTGGTATCATGAAACCGAGGTATCAAATCTGCCAATGTACTTTTGCCTGCACCACTACTGCCTACTAAGGCTATTGTTTTTCCTTTTTCTACGGTAAAACTTATGTTCTTTAAAATTTGAATATCGTTATAGGCAAAACTTACATTTTTAAACTCAATACTTTTTTCAAAACTTTTTATAGATGTTGGGTTAGCAATTTCTGTTACTGTTAATTCTGTATTTAGAACCTCTTCAATTCTATCTATAGCACTTACCCCTTTTTGCATGTTGTAAAACATGGTAGAAAGATTTTTTGCTGGATTGATAATTTGGGTAAACACTAAAACGTAAGTAATAAAATCTTTACCATCTAATGCACCAGCAGCACTTGTTAAAACCATCCTACCACCAAACCATAAAATGCCACACACAACGCTTACACCTAAAAATTCGCTCATAGGGCTTGCTAAGCCTCGTCTAAAATCCATTTTGTTTTTTAGAACAAATAATTCATCTACCAGTTTAAAGAATTTGTTTTTAAGTACAGGCTCGGCATTAAAGGCTTTTATTACACGCAAGCCACTCAATGTTTCATCGTAGGTAGATAAAATTTCTCCACCTTTTTCCAAAGCACTGGTACTCATTTTTTTTAGCGACTTACTAATACGCCCAATTATAAAACCAGTGATAGGCAAAAATATAAACATGAATAAGGTAAGCGTTGGGCTAAGTATAAATAAGGCAATTAATACAGCAATAATAGTTAGTGGTTCTCTAACAAAACCTTCCATAGCCGATACAATAGAGATTTCTAATTCTATTAAATCGTTGTACATACGGCTCATAATATCGCCTTTGCGTTGGTCGGTAAAATAAGAAATAGGCAAGTCCATAATCTTATTGTACATGTCAATTCTAAAACGATTGATAATGGCATTGCGAATAGGAGAGAGAACATAATTTGACAAATACACAAACAAATTCTTCGCAAAAATGGTAGTAAGAATAACTACACAAATTAAACCCAAGGCCTTTATTTTGCCATCAACCAAATTGGGTACACTATGTATTATTTGTTGAAAATAATTACTAAAAAAATCTTTTATGGCTGTGGCATTTGCACTAGTAGTTGCTACTTGTGCAGGGTTGCTGGTATCAAAAATCATTTGTAAAAAAGGCCCCAACATACTTATACCCACCAAACCAAATACTACAGATAGTATGGTAAATAAAGTGTACAAACCCAAACCACTCTTGTGAGCCTTTAAATACCTAAAAA
>JAYVRD010000361.1:0-12960 GCA_043776595.1 Chitinophagaceae bacterium
CTTAAAACCTCACCTCAAAGTGGAACATATGTAGCCGGATTAAGCATAAAAATTTTAGATAGCTTATTAAGTGATGTTATCAATCTAAACAAAGATGATTTTGGTGCTTTGATAGAAGCACGTTATTATATGGAGTTGAATGCAGTGAAATTAGCTGCTGAAAGAAGAACCGATGCCGATATTGCTGAATTGGAATGTGCATTATTAGACCATGAAAAAAAAGCTGCTAATGGTTTGGATGCTTTTGAGGAGGATATGATTTTCCACATGAAGATTGCCGCTGCTACAAAAAATCAGGTTATTGAAAGTATGATGCTGATTGTAGTACCCGACTTAATTAGAACCATTGTTGAGAAAAAAGTTTGTGGTGCTGATAGAAGTAGCAGAGCTGTTCCCGAACATAAAAATATATTAGATTCAATTATTTTGGGTGATATCGAAGCAGCAGAAGCTGCTATGAAAATTCACTTAGATGAAATAATGAAAGCTAGATTAGAATATAAAGACACACTGTAAGCCATACAGTTTTTAATAAAGATTTGTATAACCAACAATTGCCATTATGAAAAAAATAGCTTGTCTATTACTACTGTTTTCCTTAGCCTGCCCAGCCAGTTTTTTTGCTCAAACTACGGGAACTATAACTGTAAAAGGTGTGGTATCTTCTTTTGACAATAGTCAACCACTAAGCAATGCCACTGTAGTGGTAAAAGGGGAAAGCAAAGGAGTTACCACCGATTCTCTCGGTAAGTTTTCTATTAAGGTACCCAAAGGTAAATCCATTGAAGTAAGTTATGTAGGCTTTGAAAAGCAAGAAATTACTGTTTCTAAATCGCAAAGTGTTTTAATAATACTAAAATCTACTGCCAGCATCGCAGCTGAAGAAGTAGTAGTAATAGGTTATGGAACACAAAAAAAATCAAGCGTTACTGGTGCAGTTGCAAAATATAAAAATGATAAAATTGACGAAACATCTGTAGCAAGATTAGACCAAGCATTGCAAGGTAGAATAGCTGGCGTACAAGTACAAAATATAAATCCTGAAGCAGGTGCAGACCCCAAAATAACAATACGTGGTACTACTTCTTTAAACGCAAGTACACAACCTCTAGTGGTAGTAGATGGGCAACCTATACCCGATGGATTGGCATTTGTAAACATGGCAGATGTGGAAAGTGTAGAGGTATTAAAAGATGCAGCATCGGCAGCTATTTATGGAAGCCGTGGCTCGGCTGGTGTAATAATGGTAACAACTAAAAGTGGTAAAGCCGAAAAAACAAAGTACTCCTTTAAATATTCTATTGGAATAAAAAATCCGTACAAATTATATGATGTAATGTCGGTAAGCGAGTATACCAAAATGTTGTACAATGAAGCAGCATTAAGATATAGTGACTCTGCTGCCTACACAGTAGGATTTACCGCAGCCCAAGCAAATACTTTTGGTATTAATAAAGGGAATCTTATTACCACTGCTGAAAGAGCGGCTTATATAATTGAAAATACATTGACGGGTGCTACTGATTGGCAAAATGAAGCTTTGAGAACTGGTTTGAATAAGAATATACAGCTAAGTGCTACTGGAGGTAGTAAAATGGTTAAGTATTTTGTTTCTGGCGGTTATCAAAAAGATGAAGGTATGATGTACCACAGTAACTATGAAAAATTCAACATGCGAACCAAGCTAGATGTGCAACTAAGCAAACGTGTAAAGTTGAACATCAATATCAATCCATCATACACAAAAAGAGAAAGACCATCAGTAAATTTTACAGATTTTTATCGATTCCTTTCTTACCTGCCTGTTTATCATAATGCTACTACTGCTGCTTTTGTAACACAGTCGGCTTTATGGCCAAATGTAAAAGAGGGTGATTTTGCACAAGCAAGACATTTTAATGGTAGGGTTTATAGTGGCTTAATGCCTGATGGAAGCACATGGGTAAATACCGTGGCTCAAGACCCATTTGCAACTGCAAATAATACTCCTAAATCAATTATTGAAACAAGAAGTATAAATACAAATGAGTACAGAATGCAAGGTTCAACTGATTTAACTGTAAACATTTTGCCTGGTTTAGATTTTAAAACGCAAGCTAGTGGATACATTAACTATTCTACTACTTTAGATTTTGCAAAAAGAAATTCTAGTAACGATGGTGTTGTAAGCCAAGGGGTTTATACCAACAGAACCAATATTAGCTTATACAATGAAAACACTTTTACATATAATAAAAAAATTAAGCAACATAGTTTCAATGCAGTGGTAGGCTTTACTGCCGAAAAAAATACCTTTAAAGATGAAAAAGTAACAGGTTTAGATTATCCTAATGACAATATCACTACACTAAATACGGCTTTACAAATTAATAAAGACAGTACCTATAATAAAAAGTTTGTGGAAGGATTGTTATCTTATCTAGGTCGTGTAAATTATAGTTATGCCAATAAATATCTTTTATCACTTAGCTTGAGATACGACGGTAGTTCAAAATTTGCACCTGGAAAAAGATGGGGATCTTTTCCAGCAATATCTGGTGGTTGGGTATTGACGGAAGAACAATTTTTAAATCAAAAAATTAGCTGGTTAAATAAATTAAAATTAAGGGCTAGCTATGGCTTAACTGGTAATAATAGAATAGCAGATTATGGCTTTGTAGATTTATTATATTCTGGTAACTATTCTTTTGGAAGTGGAACTGGTATTTCGAATACAGGTCAAGTTACATCTACATCATTACTTGCAAATCCTGATATAACTTGGGAGCGAACTTTGCAAAGTAATTTTGGTATAGATATTACTGCATTTAAAAATCGACTGAATTTATCTATAGATGTTTATCGTTCTAAAACGGAAAAATTATTGATTCAGCAATCTGCAATGGCATTTACTGGAGCTGCATTTTATAATAATAACAATGGTAGTTTTAAAAACAATGGTATTGAAGTTGAGTTATCTACAATTAATATTGACAAACGCAATTTTAAATGGACAACTTCAATAAATTTTTCTAGAAATAGAAACAATGTTATAGAGTTGGGTAAAGAAGCATTTTTATTAAATCAAGGTGAGCGTACAGAACTTTATTTAAATCAAGCCGGTAATCCATTAATACAATATTTTGGTTTTAAAACAGATGGGGTTTGGTTATCTCAATCTGATATTGATGCAGCAAAAGCAAAGGGTTTAACAAGTTCATTAACTAATGTATTTGTGCCTGGAGGTCTAAAATTAATAGACATAAATGGAGATAATGTTATAGACAATAACGATAGAACGGTAATAGGTAATCCTTATCCAGATTTTACCTGGGGTTTAACTAACTCCGTAAATTATAAAGCATTTGATGTAAGCTTTACATTTCAAGGCGTACAAGGTGGTACACTTATTAATGGAGATGTAAACTATAATGAGAGTAGAAGGTATAATAGACAATACAATGAAAATCGTTGGATAAGTCCTAACAATCCTGGCGATGGTAAAACACCTTATTCAACTATTGGGTTTAACTGGATGCTAACCGATTATGCAGTAGAAGATGCTTCTTATTATGCACTTAGAGAAATATTAATAGGCTACAAATTCCCAACTTCAATAACTAAGAAAATTGGTTTAAGTAATCTACGTATTTATGCCTCAGCACAAAATTTATTATTCCATTTCCCTAAAGGTTATAGGGCTCTTAATCCTGAAGCAAGAACTAATTCAGCAGCTTATGCTTCTCCATTAATAGATGGTTATCAACGTGGGGCTTTCCCAACTTCTAGGTCTTTTCTTTTTGGTATAGATATTAATTTTTAATTCAGTTAAAACATTATAAAAATGAAAGCATTAAAATATATTATTCTGGTTTCGGTTATTGGCATTGTCAGTTGCAAAAAAAATATTGACCTCTACCCAGAATCAAATCTAAATACCGCAACCTATTATAGTACACTAGATGAAGTGTCTATTGCACTAACTGGTTGTTACAACGGTATGCAAAAGACGCTTACTGAAGAATGGACACTAACTGAACTTCGTGGCGATAATGTTATACAAGGAGTAGCTGGAAGTACATCTTCCGTAAATAGAGACTTGAGTGATTTGGATATGTTTATGCCCAATACATCACATCAAGGCAACTTTACTTATTGGTCTTCTGTTTATAGTAATATACGTAATGTAAATCTTGTTTTGAATGCGTTAAATGTAAACTATACACCATCTACAAAAACAATTTCTTTTGACAGTATGACGATTACTGGTAAAGACGTTACTAGAAAGTCGCTTGCAGCCGAAGCATTATTTATAAGAGCCTATCATTATTTTAATTTAGTGCGTTTGTACGGGGGTGTATTCTTAGTTCATGAACCAATAGGTGCAGAAGATGCTAAAGCAATTAATCGTTCTAGTGTAGCTGATATTTATAGTTTAATAGAAGCAGACCTTAACAATGCAATTGCTTTTGGTAATACTTCACAATATTCAGCAAGTGCTGCTAGTCTAGGAAGGGCCAATGTATGGTGTGCAAAAGCTTTGTTAGCTAAGGTATATCTTACTCAAAATAAAAAAGTAGAAGCAATCACTATATTACAAGACATCATCAGTAATAGTGGTTATGGCTTGCAAAGTAGCTATGCAAATATTTTTTCTATAAATAACGAAATGAATAATGAGATACTTTTTGCAATTCGTTTTAAAGCCGGTGGTTTAGGATTAGGATCTCCTTTTCCTAATTTATTTGCACCATTAAGTAGTGGTTCTAATGTTGTGAATGGAGATGGAAAAGGTTACAACTATCCTTCTACAGATATTAGTAATAGTTATTTTTTTGTAAGTTCTACTGGTGCTTCTGTAAAAAAAGATTCCGTACGTGTAGTGTTATCTGCTCCTAATGCCAACATACTTACTGGTATGTATGTTACAGGAACCCAAATTGTTGCTGGTACTACTGTTACTGCCATCAGTGGTAATATTTTAACGCTTTCTCTTCCTGCATCTGCAACTTCTACAACTGCTACTTTAACAATTGGTGATCCTAGAAAAGTTGCTTCCATTGCCATTTACAATAACATTAAACCTTATGCTATAAAATTAATTTCAAACCCATCAATAGCTAATGATGCTGAAAACGATTGGATAGTGCTACGTTATGCAGATGTGCTATTAATGTTGGCAGAAGCACAAGGTAATACGCCTGTTTCAATTGGCTTAATCAATCAAGTAAGAACAAGGGCAAAACTTGCACCTTTAGATCCACTGGTAATTAATACTACTGCATTATTTGAAACTGCTTTAGCCAACGAAAGAAGGTATGAATTTGCGTTTGAAAGCCAACGCTTTTACGATTTACTAAGATTTAATACTACAATGACCACCGTTACTGCTGCACAAGCAATAAAAGACCATTTTGCAAAAGAGTACTCAACGCATTATGGCACTTATCCTGCCCCACGATTAACATTGGCAGAATTGCAAGCACAAGTAACAACACAAAAATTATTATTACCTATTCCTCAAAGAGAAATAGATAACAATACATTATTAGTAATACCCCAAAATCCTGGTTATTAAATAAAAATTAACGGTCATAGTTTGTAGTAAAATACTACCAACTAATAACTAATTATAAACTCAGTACATAGGTAAGCAAGCATGATAAAGGTTGTATTAAAAGGACCAATGTTGTTATTCATTCTGGTTATTTCCATAACTGAAGCAATGGCAACATTGGTTTACAACCATTCAGAGTTAATTGCTGCAATAAAAACAGCTAAACCAGGTGATAGTATTTTACTATCTTCTTCAGCCAATTGGCAAAACACAATCATCAACTTTCAGGCAAACGGAACAAAGGATAAGCCAATTATTTTATCTGGTTATCCAAACAAAGTAACCCTTACAGGTAATTCATCTATCAGTATTGGCGGCGATTATTTAATTATTAATAATTTAATTTTTACCAATGGTTATGCTAAAGACAGAGCAACAATTGAATTTAGAACAAAAGAAAAACTAGCTAATTATTGCAGAGTAACCAATTGTAAAATTGATAATTTTAGTAAGCCTGTTCGTTTTGATACAGATAATTGGATTATTTTTTGGGGAAAGAACAATCGTTTCGATCATAATTATATTGGCGACAAACTCAATGGTGGTTGTACATTAATTGTTGAACTGAATGATGAAAGAAGCCAGCGTAATAACCACTTAATTGATAGTAATTATTTTGCAGGAAGAAGCCCGTTAGGAAGCAATGGTGGTGAAACCATTCGTATTGGAGTATCACGATATTCTATGACTTTATCTAACACAATTGTAAAAGATAATTTATTTTTTCATAACTCTGGTGAGGTAGAAATAATTTCTGTAAAGAGTTGTAATAATAATATCCTTAATAATACTTTTTTTGAGTGCGAAGGAAATATCGTTTTACGTCATGGTCAGCACACTACAATTGCCAATAATATATTTATTGGTAATAATAAACCCTATACAGGTGGCGTAAGAGTTATTGATAGCGGTCATTTGGTTAAAAATAATGTTTTTATAGCTTTATCTGGTAATCGCTTTAGAAGTGCTTTGGCAGTAATGAATGCAGTACCTAATTCGTTACCTAGCCGTTATTTGCATGTAAAAGATGCAACCATCAGTAATAATCTTTTCTTGAATTGCGACAATATCATTTTCGGTTCTGGTAAAGATGTAGAAAGAACATTGGCTCCAATAAATGTTTCTTTTTCTAACAATACTATTATTGGGAAAAGAAATTTGTTATTAATTGACAATAACAATAATGGTGGTATCTCAAGTAAAGAAAATACAACTAATATTTCATCAATAAATTATAAAGGCATCAAGCAAATACAGAATAATATTACTATTCCATATTTCAATACAAACAATGGCTTTGCGGATGTAAGAAATTTTCTCGAACAAAATTTTGCTATGCAAATTGATATTGCTCAGTTACATTGGCTAAACTTTTTTACTGCTGAAGCTGAAATAAGCATGCCAAGTGAAACTATCGGTACTTATAACTCTTCTGAAATTAATGCATTAACAAAATATTTTTCTACTGGTGCGGAACAGCATGATGGAAAAATAGTATTAGAAGCAGGAAGATATTTATTAACCAAAGAACTGGTTATTACAAAGCATATTCGTATAGAAACCAATGGAGAAGTTGAGTTTGTGAACGGAACAGAAAAAACGCTACCAAGTTTTTTTATAATTAGTGAAGGTGGAAGTCTCGACGTATCTGGAATTACGTTTAATGCCAACCTAAAAGATGCAGGTGATGTACAAAGTGCTATCACTACACCTAAAGATGGTTTATTATATCATTATAAATTGAACGTAAATAAATGTGTATTTAAAGACTTTAATGAAAGTGGCTATAGCCCAATAAAGGGAACAAAAAATTCTTTAGCCGATCTTGTAAATATTTCCAATTGCAAGTTTAGTGGCAATGCTGGTGTGTGTGTAGATTTTGGTGCAGAAAAAGATGACAAAGGCATTTATAATGTAGAGCGTTTAAAAATTACCAACTCTGTTTTTTTCAATAATCTCGGCCCAGCTATTAATGTATATCGAGGTGGAAACGATGAAAGCACCACTGGTCCTTCTGTAACTATTAATCATTGTGTGTTTGATAATGTAGACAATCGTGATCAGAGTTATGTAATACGATTATTAGGGGCCCAGTATGCAAGAGTAACGAACTCTATTTTTAATAACAGTGGTGCAGGTGGTAGAAGTATTTGGTTTGAAGAATATAGTTGGGATGATATCCAAGTTGATAATTGCAACTTCTATCAATCTGGCAGGGTGCAAACTTTTCATAACAAGTTAGTAGGCAAGCATAATGTAAATACACGTCCTAAATTTCAAAAAGATTATAAAATACAACCAAATCCATTGCAAAGTAAAAAAGCTGATGATGGAAAGAATATTGGGTTGGAATAATTCAGTCTTAAACAAACGATATTAGGCTTAGCTTGTAAAAAGTAGTGAAAAAAATAAGAAAATAATCATCAATAGTTCGCTAATATTTAGCATGGTGTTCCATCTTCTTAGAAGAGGGTTAAGGTCAAAAAACAATTATGAAAAAAGTTATCAGTATAGCATTACTTATTTTTTCTTTGGCTGCATTTAGTCAATCGCACCCATCTATCATGCTCACAAAAAAAAATGTAGAGGCTGTTCGTGCAGGCATCTCTAAATATCCTTTGCTTAAATCATCTTTCAACGAAGTAAAGGATGATGCAGATAAAGCTATTATTTCACCTATTAATGTTCCTACACCAGCCGACGGTGGTGGAGGCATTACACATGAACAACATAAAAACAACTATAAAAATGTGATGGCTTGTGGTATTGCTTTTCAAATCACCAAAAATGAAAAGTATGCTGAGTATGTAAAAGATATGTTGTTTGCTTATACAAAAGTTTATAACACTTGGGGCAGGCACCCAAAACGTAAACAACAACCCGGTGGAAAAATTTTCTGGCAAAATTTGAATGATTGTGTTTGGCTAGTGTACATGATACAAGGGTATGATCATGTGTATGATTATATCACTGAAAAAGATAGAAAATATTTAACTGATAGTTTATGGACTCCTGTTGTAAATGAGCAAACTGTAGTAAACACAAAAATTTTCAATCTTATTCATAATCATGCAACATGGAGTACAGCAGGTGTTGGTATGGCAGGCTATGTTTGTGGAAAAAAAGAATGGGTAGAAATGGCGTTAAAAGGTAGCAAGAAAGATGGCAAATCAGGTTTCTTAAAACAAATAGACGATTTATTTTCTCCTGATGGTTATTACAATGAAGGACCTTACTATTTGCGTTATGCCATTCAGCCATTTATCATTTTTGCAAGAGCAATACAGCAATATCAACCCGAGTTAAAAATATATGCTTATAGAAATTCATTGCTTAAAAAAGCGGTTGATTGTGATTTACAATGTACGTATACGAACAAAGTTTTTATTCCTATTAATGATGCTTTAAAAGATAAAACTTATGAAACTGAAGAACTAGTGTATGCAGTTGATATTGCTTATGGTGATATTGGTTCTGGAGACGATTTATTAGATATTGTACAACAACAAAAACGTGTGATAGTTAGTGATGCTGGATTACAAGTTGCTAAAGCTATTGCAGAAAATAAACCAAAACCATTTGTTTATAAACCTCAATTTATTAGCGATGGTGCAGATGGTAAAAGTGGAGGTGTTGCTTTATTAAGAAGTGGAATAAATAGCAATCAAACATTAGCTGTTATGAAAGCTGGCTCTCAAGGTATGGGTCATGGGCATTTTGATAGATTGAATTTGATATTCTTTGATAATAATGTTGAAGTATTAACTGACTATGGATCCGTTCGTTTTTTAAATGTTGAAACTAAAACTGGTGGTGGTTATTGTAAGGAAAATGATACTTGGGCAAAAGCAAGTATTGCACATAATACGGTTACTGTAGATCAAACATCTCACTTCACTGCCAATTGGGAAGAAGGTGAAAAAAGCTCTCCTTCATTAATTTATTTTGATGCTAATAAAAGTTGTCAAGTTATTTGTGCCGAAGAAAACAATGCATATACCGATGTGAAAATGTTGCGTACTGCAATTCTATTTCAACCATACGGTGCTCAAAGTCCCTTATTGTTAGATGTGTTTAAAGTAAGAAGCTCATCACAACACCAATACGATTTGCCATTTTGGTACAATGGTCATTTAACCAATCAAAATTTTAAATGGAAAAGTAATCTAAATCAACTCAATACCTTAGGTTCTAAAGATGGCTATCAACATATTTGGTTAAATGCAGAAGGCAAAGTAAATAAAGCCAATGGTGCTATTACTTTTTTAAATAATCGTAAATTTTATACCACAACTTTTTTGGCGGATACAAATACAAAAGTTGAGTTTGTAACCCTTGGTGCTAATGACCCTGAGTTTAATTTGAGAAGCGAAAAAGCATATATTATTACACAGCCAAAAGCAAACAATCACACATTTGTAAATATTACTGAACCGCATGGAAAAAACAATCCTATTGCTGAGTTTACCGTAGGGTTTATGCCAGTTACTAAAAATATTCAATTATTAACTGATGATGAAACTGGTACAATATTTTCTTTTGAGTACAACAAAAAAACGTACACCATACAATTACAATACAATAATAAGGATAAGTTTATAACAATAAAGTAATCGCATTCGAGAAGTTTACGCTAATATTTATATGGTAGGTTTAATTAATAAAAACCGATAAAATAATCAAGAAATAAAAAAATTAATAAGATGAATAGTGCAGCATTTCAGTTTGATGAACTAACAGAATGGAAAGACCTAGGAAATGGAATTCAGCGTCAAATGTTTGGATATGACGATAAAGTAATGTTGGTAAAAGTAAAGTTTGAGGCAGGTGCAGTGGGTGCATTACATGAACATCACCACAGCCAAGTTACTTATGTAGAAAGTGGTGTGTTTAATATGACTATTGGCGAAGAAACTAAACGTATAAAAAAAGGTGACGGCTACTATGTATTGCCTCATGTAGTTCACGGGATTGTATGTTTAGAGCCAGGTGTGTTGATTGATGTGTTCAGCCCACTTAGAGAGGATTTTTTACCACAAACACAATAAGGAGAGTAAAGGAATTGTTTGGGTATCAGCAGCAGTATTTCAATTAAACTTCAGTTGCGTCGCACACTGCAACTGAAGAATATCAATTGAGCTTTTCTTGAAGCGAAATTTTTACCACAAAGTGTACAAAGGGTTTTACATAAAACACAAATCATTTTTGAGCCTTATGTTTTTTCACTTGGTGTCTTTGTAGTTAAAAAAAGTTCAATAAAGAACTATCTGCTGAAATGTGCGACGCAACTGAAGTTTAATACTTGTTCAATAGCTTGTAATATAAAAAAAAATGAAAAAATTAATCCCTTGTTTGCTATTATTATTTTCTATAAACTTATTTGCACAAGAAGATACTGCTGTAAAAAAAGTTGAGTATCCAAAAGATTACACTTCACAATTAGATGTGGTGTATAACAAAGGCAAGGCTTGGGAAGTAAAGCATGATATGTACTATAACCTAAAAGCTGCAAAGCCTACACCTGTAGTTTTTAATATACATGGTGGTGGTTGGAATCATGGTACAAAAGAAAGCCAAACTGGTTTTGGTAGTTGGTTTAAAATGGGTTTTGCTGTTGTAAATGTGGAGTACAGAATGTTTCCTCAAGCTACTGCACCTGCTGCTGTAGAAGATGTACGTGCATCTATGCTGTATGTTGTGCAACATGCTAAAGAGCTAAACATAGATGCAAATAAAATAGTAATGTTAGGTGGTAGTGCTGGCGGTCATTTGGCATTAATGGCGGGCTTGTTGCAAACCGATAATAAGTTTGACGGTGATTATAAAACTGTAACGGGTTATACCATTGCTGCTATTGTAGATAAATATGGACCTACAGATTTATCATCTGATATAGCAGTAAAAGGAAAGTCTGTAAAAAATTGGTTGGGCAGTTATGCAGATGATATGAAACAAAGAGCATCTGTATCACCAATTTTTCATGTAAAGAAAACAAGTCCACCAATATTTATTGTTCATGGCGATAGCGACCCAACCGTGCCATATCAACAATCTACTGACTTAAAAAAGAAACTTGATGCTTTGGGTGTAAGGAATGTATTTAAAACAATACCAGGTGGGCTACATGGAAAATTTACCAAAGAACAGAACAGTGAAATAAGTAGAGAAGTAGGAGCTTTTTTAAAAGAATTAAATATACCTAACTAGTATGCTTGTATTAAAAAAATATCAATTTTTTTTTGGATTGATGATGGTTTTACTGTTTCAACCAACTGTGTATGCACAACAGCCAAAGCTATTCTTAACCGATGTTACAAAAGCTGTGGCTGCAAAAAAATCTGCAATAGAAAATAAAGTAACAGCAAAAAATATAACAGCACTTGTAAGGCAGGCAGATAAATTCTTTAATAAAAAAATTGGTAGTGTGATGGATAAAAAATTTACACCACCATGCGGAAATATGCATGAATACATGAGCTTGGCAAGGTATTACTGGCCAGATCCTACCAAAACAGATGGTAAACCTTACATTAAAAAAGATGGTGAAAAAAATCCAGCTAATGATTTAGTGAGTGATGATAAAAATTTTGACGATTTAATTGATGCTGTAAAAGATTTATCGTGGGCATATTATTTTACCCATCAAGAAAAGTATGCTATAAAAGCTACTGACCTTATTCGTTTTTGGTTTTTAGATACGGCAACTACAATGCTACCTAACTTAAACCATGCACAAATAAGAACTGGTATAGATACTGGTGTAAGCACAGGTATTATTGATACACATAATTTGCCACAGGTGATAGATGCGATTGGATTATTACGTTTTTCAAATTATTGGAAGACAAGCGATGAAGCTGGAATGAAACGATGGTTTAAAGAATACTTGAATTGGTTGCTAACTAGTAAAAATGGCATAAAAGAAGGTAATGCTAAAAACAATCATGGTACTTTTTACGATGTACAAGTGGTAACTATTGCTTTGTTCTGTGGAGAAAAAGCAATTGCAGATAAAATCTTAAAAAATGATTTTGCACGAATGGCTTTGCAAATACAACCAGATGGTAAACAACCTTTAGAATTAGAAAGAACATTGGCGATGGGCTATTCAACTTTTAATTTAATAGCTTGGTCTATGCTTGCCAATGCTGCTGAAAAAGCCAACATAGATTTGTGGCATTATCAAACCCAAGATGGTAGAAGTATTAAAAAAGCAATTGATTTTTTAGTGCCTTTTGTAGTTGGAGAGAAGGAGTGGACTTACAAACAAATTAACACTTATAAAACAAGTGATTTTTACCCATTATTATTATTGGCTGCCGATAAATATAAAGACAACAGTTACAAAAAGCTAGCAGAAAAAA
>JAYVRD010000362.1:0-12948 GCA_043776595.1 Chitinophagaceae bacterium
GAAGATTGTAAAAACAATGGGCACTCGCATTACTAAGGTAACACCACTAGAGGGTGTAGCTGCCGAAACTGCTGGTGCAATAACCCTATTTCTTACGGAGCATTTTAAAATTCCAGTATCTACTACACATACTATTACTGGTAGTATTATTGGCGTAGGTGCTACTAAACGTTTAAGTGCTGTACGCTGGGGTGTAACTATAAATTTGCTTTGGGCTTGGATTTTGACGATTCCAGTATCGGCATTAATGGCTGCACTTTTTTACTTCATCATTACCTTGTTTGTATAAGACTATTCTACTCGTAGTTTATCTAAAAGAAAATTAAATTGCTGGGCTTCTTCCAGTGTAAGGCTTTTCATAATGCCTTCTAAAGCTTCGTTTTGTTCATCTAATCTTTGTAGTAGTAATCTACCTTTTTCGCTAATGGTAATATCTACCAAACGCTTGTCTGTTATGCATACCTTTTTTTGCACCAATTCTTTTACTATCAGCCTATCTACAATACGGCTGCTATCGCTCATTTTATCCAGCATTCTTTCACGAAGTTGTTGGGTACTTAAGGGGTGATCGCTTCCTCTTAAAATACGAAGAATATTAAACTGCTGCGGCGTAAGTCCTTCTTTCTCAAAAAAAGCTTTTGCTTTTTCCATTACCCAGCTATAAGTAAAAAAAAGATTAACCATTGCTTTTTGATGCTCGTTTCTAAATTTAGCTTGCTGAATATCTTTTTCTATACTCATTGGTAAATGGATTATGGACTATTATTATGCATTTACAAATAATTATTGTAGCCTAAGAATTACCCACCGCCTAATCTTCCCATACTTTCAATCCTTCGCTACAGTTGGCACAAATGTCTATATTCTTTCGGCTTTGCATCAACTCACGGCGAAACTGTTTATAGTTATCGTTGTTCCAAGTTTCTTTAAAGCTTTGGGTTTTTAAATTACCTAATTGGTGTGTTGCATCTTTATCAAAACAGCAGGGTACCACCAAGCCATCCCAAGTAATTACGTTGGCATGCCATAGCTTCCAACAATAATTGCCCAAACCACTTTTTACTTGTAGGCTACCGTCTTTTTTCTTTTTATATCTGCTGTATTTCTCTATAGTAGGTATCAGTTGGTTAGGGTCATTTTCATAATCGTACACCTGTGCTGTTTTAAAACGTACTTGGTCTACCCCAATTTCTTTACCTAGTTTTTTTACTGCTTCTATTTGATGTTCGTTGGGTTTTACCACTAAAAATTGAAAAAAGATAAATGGTGTTTTACTATTCAATTCTTTCTTCCACTTTACTATGTTTCTTGCACCTTCTAACACTTTTTCTAGCTTACCTCCTACCCTATAGCTTTGATACACATCTTGTGTAGTACCATCAATAGAAATAATTAAACGGTCTAACCCACTCTCTATCGTTTGTTTTGCCTTAGCATCGGTTAGGTAATGTGCATTGGTGCTAGTGGCAGTGTAAATGCCTTTATCGTGGGCATATTTTACCATATCTAAAAACGATGGATTAAGATAAGGCTCACCCTGAAAATAGAAAATAAGATACCAGAGTTCTTTATGGATATCATCAATTGTTTGCTTAAAAAAACTTTGCTCTAGCATACCGGTTGGCCGGGTAAATTCTCTTAAACCACTAGGGCATTCGGGGCAGCGAAGATTACAACTGGTAGTTGGCTCAAACGATATAGAAATAGGATAACCCCATTGTATAGGCTTACGCAAAAGCTTACTTGCTAAGTAGCTATTGTACACCTTCCACGCATTTAATGCACGGCGTGGGGTAAGTTTTGAAAAAAAATTAACTGTATCGGTAAAATTGAAATAAGACATTTGCTGTAAAAGTAAGAGAGAACCTGTGATATTTATTTACGGTTTCGGTTTTTAGTTGATACCCAAGTTAGTATTTTTTTGTTTACCAGCTTTTGTATTTCATGGCATCACCTGTTGCGTCGCACACTTCAAGGGTTTGTTCTTTATTGAACTTTTTTAACCACAAAGAACACTAAGAAAAAATCACAAGGTACGCTTAGCCTTTGTGTACTTTATGGTTATAGTTACGCTTCGATAAAAGCTCAATTCATATTCTGCAGTACAAATGTGCGACGCAACCGCAGCTAAATAGTAGTTCAAAAGCTGGATTCCAAAAAATCTACTCCATGTATTTTGTATTATTCAAATATTCCAATTTCTTTCACACATAAAACTTCACATTTGCTACCACAAACTTTTGCATGGCTAACCCTTACTTTAAAAAACTTTTTTGGTTGGTTTTACTAATTGTTGGTGCTGGGGCATCGGGCTATGTTTTGTACAAATGGTATGCAGCTACACTGCAAACCAAAGATGCAAAGTTTGTACGCTACCCTGCTTTTGGTATTGATATTCCTGTAAGCTATACTGTACATGGCATTGATGTGAGTAGCCATCAAGACTATATACATTGGAAGGCTGTAAAAGAGATGAAAGTGAAGAATATTGAAATGCATTTTGCCTTTATAAAAGCTACAGAAGGTGTTGAAAGCGTTGATAAATTATTTGCACGCAACTGGCGAGAAGCAAAAAAAATAGGTTTGCCTAAAGGTGCTTATCATTTTTTTATTGCCACCAAAAACGGAAAAATACAAGCATCGAATTTTATTAAAAACGTACAAATAGAAAAAGGTGATTTGCCACCCGTGGTAGATGTAGAAGAACTATATGGCGTAAAACCTGCTGATATGCGTAAACGCTTAAAAGAATGCCTGGAAAGCATAGAACTGTATTATAAAGTGAAACCCATTTTGTATTCCTACGTTTCTTTTTACGATAGTTATTTGGGTAAGGAATTTGATGGCTATCCACTGTGGGTGGCTCATTATTTTGAAAAAGAAAAACCACGTATTGAACGACCATGGCTTTTTTGGCAACACAGTGAGCAAGGCAGGGTAAATGGCATAACCAGCAAAGTGGACTTTAATGTTTTTAACGGCGATACCACTGCTTTTAAAAAATTACTAGTGAAATAATTGATATGGTTTGTAACAATTATCTTTATTACTTGTTACCGTAATCATGGATCCAGAAGTATTAGCATATTTCAAAAAAATCATCAACACACTAGCTGTTGGGTTGCTTTGGTTTGCCATTAACTCTACTGCAGGCATCATGTACAACCTTGCATTTGTAGAGGATACTATACAACTTAAGAATGTGCTTTTTTATATTTGGTTTATTATTAGTTTATCACTTTTAATTTGGTATTTCTACAAAATGTGGAGTAAACCATTAGATATAAGGCATTAATTTTCTATCAATCTGTCTTTTTTTAAAAATACCCTGCAACACTTAGCTGTTTACAAACGGTTTTACTTATTTTCATTATCTTAAACCCTTTGCATGAATAGGCAGCAAGCAAAATATTTTGTTTTGATTGGTTTGTTTTTAATGATAACCATTCAGTATGTTATACGCCCTTCGTACCACCACCATAATTGGTTTAAAGTGGTGTTGGGCTTCGCCCCTAACTTGTTAAGCTCTGCTTTTATACCTGTGTTGTTTTTTGTGGTAGGTGGTAAAATGCTACCTAAGGTTTCTATGAAAAGCTTACTAGCACTACACGTTATGATAGCTGGACTGCTTTGTATGTATGAATTATTGCAAATGATTACTGTATTTGGTAAAACCTTTGATTACTTAGATCTTTTGGCTACTATAATTGGTACTACTGTAAGTCTTCGTTTGCTAATGCCATGGGCTGGCAGACAAGCCATTATTAAATTTAGCAATAAAAATATCTCCATATTAAGCGAGGCTGCTTAACTACTATGGTCTGTTATGATTACCCACTTGCCTTTTATTTTTCTAAAAAGTAAGGTATAATGTCCGCTTACATCGCCTACACTTCTTTGTAAAAACCATTTGCCCACCACAAAATAATAATCTGCCGATAGTTTTTTAATGCTTAGTATGGTAGAAGTAAACTTGCCCATATGAGCTATATCTGGATAGCTTTTCTTGTAATTATCAAGCGTAACCTTGTAGCCATATTTTGGACCTTTGCTACCAATAAAAAGTAGGCTATCACTTTCCCAATACCCAATCATGAATTTATCAAGATTGCCTTCGTTCCAAGCACGTTCTTGCAGTTGTAAGGTTTTGCGTATGGCGGCTTCCTCTTTGTTTTGAGCAAATGATGCAAGCGTAATAAAACAACAAAGCAATAATATTATTTTCTTCATGGTAAGATGTTTTGCGTTAAGTACACAGTGCAAAATAACTATCTTGGCTTTATGGATTACAAACAACATTTGGCAAAAGATAAAAAACTGGCAAAAGTGTTAGGAGATGATGTACACGAATTGGTGCTACATAAAAATATTCCCTTGCGTTTAATGGCAAGTATTATGAGCCAGCAGTTAAACACCAAAGTAGCTACCATTATTTTTCGTAGGTTTTTAGAATTGTATAATAAAAAAGAACCTAACCCACAACAGGTATTAGATACACCATTTGAAAAATTGCGAGGCATAGGATTGAGTAATGCCAAAGTAACTTATGTACAAAACGTAGCTGCTTTTTGTATAGAACATAAAATAACCGATAAGAAATTATTGGTAATGGCTGACGAAGAAATTGTTGCGTTGCTTACGCAAATAAAAGGTGTGGGTAAATGGACGGTAGAAATGCTGTTGATGTTTACCCTGGGCAGAGAAGATGTGTTTGCAGTAGATGATTTAGCCATACAACAAGCCATGATAAAATTGTACAAGCTTGATGCAACTGATAAAAAGAAACTAAGAGAACAGCTACTAAAAATTTCTGGAAAATGGAGCCCCTTTAGAACTTATGCTTGTAGGCATTTGTGGGGTTGGAAGGATGATGAACCTCTAACTCCTAAAGGAAAATAAAAAGGAGCGTAACAAAATAGTACGCCCCTTTTTATTAAAATCTACAATGTCTTCTTACCTTACTAACTTCAATTCATCTACAATATGTTTTGCACCACCTAACTTATCTATACACCATAATACATAACGTACATCTACGCAAATGGTGCGATTTAAATCTTTGTCAAAAGCAAGTTTATGACTTAGTGCTTCGTAGTTACCATCAAAAGCTAAGCCTATTAAATTGCCTTTAGCATCTATTACTGGGCTACCAGAATTGCCACCTGTAATATCATTAGTAGTTATAAAAGTAACCACTACATCATTTAATTTCTTATCGGCATATTCACCATAATCTTTTGCTTTATTTAATTCTATAAACTTAGAAGGCAAATCAAATTCATAATCTCCAGGCATATACTTAGCCATTACACCACCCATGGTACATACAAAATCATACTTCACAGCATCTTTAGGTGCGTAGCTTTTTACATTGCCATAACTTACCCTCATCGTAAAGTTAGCATCGGGGTAAGTCTTGTTCATTTTAATCGAGTCCATTGCAAACAAGCCTTTTAAATACATTCTACCTAAATCATTATTCTTATTAAAAAAAGCAGTGTATTTGGGTAAGTAATTAGCTGTGTAATTTTTTGTAAATGCACTAGCAGCTTTATAGGCAGGGTCTTTGGCTAAATCGGCAGCATTGGGATTGGCTTTAAAAGCATTCCATTTTACATCATCAAACACCATGGTATTGGCAAACATATCGGCTGCAAACATTTTGTATGGGTTCTGGTCAATATCATTATAGTTCTTAAACAAATCTTCATAAAATCCTTTGGGTTGTTGGTCTTTATCTACATCGCTATAAAACATAGCAGTAATCATTGCCACAATGCGTTGATCACTTTTTTTATTTTCTGCTGCTAAAAAATTTTTTCTTGCAGCGTCGGCAGCATCCACCATTTTCTTTATTTCTTCAGGCTTATAATCTTTTTTCTTTAGTTCATTTTCTAAAGCTATCCATGTGCTTGCATAAGCCATTAATGGAGAACCCATAATACCTTCTGTTATGTAAGTACGGTGTTTGGCATACGGCTTCCAGGAATCGTAGTTTTTAGCAACTTCAGCAAAAATATTTTCATAGTCTGCTTTACCAGTAGCCCAAGTAGTAAACTCAGCTTCTGTTTTTTGCTTTTGCCCATACACATCATACTTCAATAACTGTTTGGTTTCACCATCAAAAAATTTCCAGTAGTTAGCAATACCAGCGTATGAAGAAGCCAATTGCAGTTTTACTGCAGGATCTTTTTTCATTTCTTCAAACATATATTTCAAACGCACATCACGTAGCTTTACCAATGTTGGGCTTACAATATCCGTAGCAAGTTTTACCCCTGCACTTGTTTCGTATCTGTTAGTACCTCCTGGGTAGCCATATATCATACTATAATCACCATCCTTAAAACCTTTGATGCTTACAGGCAAAAAATGTTTGGGTTTTAAAGGCATATTACTTGCACCATATTTACTCGGCTTACCTTCAGCATTCATGTACACACGAAAAACTGAGAAATCCCCGGTATGGCGTGGCCACTCCCAATTGTCTGTATCGCCACCAAACTTACCAATGCTTTCAGGAGGTGTACCTACCAAGCGTACATCTTTGTACACATCGTACACAAAAACAAAATATTGATTGCCCTTAAACATACTGGCTACGTTGGCATCTTTAAATTCATCGGTACCTACTATTTCTTTTAAAATAGCTGCACGTACTTCATTAAATTTTGCAGTACGCTCGGCACCACTTGTATTACCTAAGGCATCCATTACACGTGTGGTAACATCTTCTATACGGTTTAAAAATTTTACCGAAATTTTATCTGCAGGGATTTCTTTGCTTTTATCGGCAGCCCAAAAACCATTTTGCAAATAGTTATGTTCTACTGTGCTGGCAGTAGCAATAGCATCGTAGCCACAATGGTGGTTGGTAAAAATTAGGCCTTGGTCACTTACGATTTCTCCTGTACAGCCGCCACCAAATATGATGATGGCATCTTTTATACTAGATTTATTGATGCTATACAATTGTTCTGGTTTTAATTTTAAACCACGTTTTACCATGTCTTTATATACTTGCTCGCCCAAAAGCATGGGCAGCCACATACCTTCATCTGCATAGCTGCGATACAGGGTAAGCACTAATACGATAGATACAAGAAACTTCTTCATTAGTTTATTTTTAGAAGGGCAAACCTAACAATTATTAGTTTACATGCAAAGGCTTTTATATAGCATAAGTTTTTGTGTCCAGCGGCAGTAGTGTTATTTAGCTGCGGTTGCGTCGCACATTTTAAGCTTTAGAATATCTATTTAGCTATTCTTAAAAAGGGGATTTTTCCCCTTTTTAAGAATACAGGTTTCGAATTAGCATCAGTATCAAAAAAGGTATTTACTTTTAGTTACCTACAGTCATTGCATCCATTACTAAAACTGGTTACTATGAAAATGAAACACCTTTTCTTTTTTTTGATTTCACTTCTACAGCTGCAAAACCTTACAGCACAAACTAAATATGAGCCTTGGCAGCATCCTGTAATTGTAGCTTATCAAAACAAGTTAGCACAGGTTGTAGGTTTTACACACAATATTGATGCTGATTACTACATTCCTTTAGCCATTCTCAAAAAAAACAGTAATACACTTTACTACATCAATACGTTCGGTATTGTGTTCGATTCTTTAGCAATTGGTCCAAAACTATCTCAGCAATTGCAACAAAAAAATATAGATGCTTTTGAAACCTATTCAAAACTGGTGATAGTAGAAGAACTGAAAGAAATAGAAACTGTAAAAAATTTGCTGAGAGAAATAGGTAATAAATTTTATAAATTCATACCCAAAGCCACTCATATTAATTATAGCTCTTTAAACAAAGAGGCATCTATCCTTGAAAAATTGATACAGCTAGATAATTATGCCAAATCATCGTGGCAGCAATATTATTTATTAAACACCATTATTGAAGATAGAAAAGACAGCCTTTTTTTAGCTAAGAAAAGAAATGTAAAATATTTTAAACCTGCCAAACTACAACTGCATCAGCAAAACGATACCCTAAAAGATATTATTTACACCAACAGCAATAAGTTTTCTACTTTACAGAAAGCTATACTTAACCCTTATACAGCCAGCATAGCTATTTACAACCAAGCCGATGTTTTGGTAGATACTTTTACTGTAAAGAAAGAAAAGCTACATGAAATCACTAGTGAGAAGGTAGATGTATTTGCATTGTACCGCAATTGGCTAGAGTACCAATTACAAACTACAGATACTTGGATAAAAGAAATTACGGTTGATAAAAACAAAACTTTTACCAGCTATACTGCCGAAAGTAAACAAGCTATTTACACCAACCTGTTAAACAATTACATTACTACTAACAGCAAAATAATTTATGCCACCAAGCCCGATAAAGATTTATTGTTGATAGACCTTTTGACATACACAAGTAAAGTGGAAAGGAAAACATTTAACCAAGCCACTGGCTGGGCATTGCTTACGCCACTAGTTGACAAATTTCCAACAACTGTGGTAACAAGAGGTAGCAAAGAATACTTTTTAACCGACCATAGAGGCAATGTAATGGCTACAGTGAGTGATAGAAAAATACAAGTAGATGCTAATAACGATGGCATTATAGATTATTATGTAGCCGATGTAATTACAGCAACCGATTATGCACCCTTTGGTAGTGCTTTAGCAGGGCGTACTTATAATAATGGTACTGGCTTGGGTGGTAAAAAGTATGGTTACAATGGCAAAGAGAATGATAAAGACATTAGCGAAGGAGTGCAAGATTATGGCATGCGTATTTATGATAGTAGGCTGGGGAGATTTTTGAGTGTTGATCCTCTGGCTCCTCATTTCTCATATTACACACCCTACCAATTTGCTGGCAACATGCCTATTGCTGCAATTGATTTAGATGGATTAGAACCAGTTATTTCAACTGATGTGCAATCTGAAGCACCTGTGATTAGTCTAAAACATTCAAGAAGTTTAATTGAACCTTCAGAGGATGGTGCAACTAAAGTTGTTAAAGGATTTTTCGGCTTGCTGGGTGGTATTGTTGGTGTAGCAACACAAGTACCAGCTGCAGCTCATTATGGTGATAAGATTCCAAAAAATCAATTTGCAGAGGCATTCCCTTCAATTCCTAATGACAATATCGTAAAAGATATTGTATTACCTATGGTAACCTCCCCATTAATTTTAGGAAGTGAATTGCTGAAAGACCCTGGCATCAAGAACTATGGGGTCAGGCATTAGGTATGTTTATTCTTGCAAAATGAGGGTCTTTTTCCGGGAAATTTAAATCTACTGAATTTGGATTAAAGGTTGATTTAATGGGAGGAATTAAATCAAGGTATAAAGGGTTTATAAATTATGATAAGGTTGCAGAGAATGGGATTCAAGATTATGTACAAAATTTTAACAATCACTTTGCAAAAAATACAATTAAGGAAATGATTGTTGACAATCCTCGAGATAATTTTTTAGAGTTGGTAGATAATGCAATTCAAAATGGAGGTACAATAACAATAAGAGGTGGAATGTCAAATAGGAATTTCTCGTCATTATATAAAAAAACAGAAATTAAAGGATATGAAATTCTTAGCAAAAAGGAAAATGTTCCCAATCCAGGGTTTAAACAATCAGATGGAAAAACCCCTGTTACAAGTCAAATTAATGAAATCGTTTTAAAGAAAAAAGGAGGATAACATGAGCATATATTATAAATCTATAGAAGAAATTGATTCATCTGAAGCTAGATATAAGAATGTTATATTTAAAAACAACAACTTAATTATACCATACATCAACTTGGCTGTTTCTAATCATCCATTAAATGATAGTGGTAACAATTTGTTTTTGGATTATTCGTATATGGTTTTTTTAGACGTTACATACCTTACTGTTTTTATCAGAGCTAATAGATATATAGTTGTTGATATTAAAAAAAACGAAGACCCATTTTACTTTGGTGGTGTCTACTTAGACTACGAAGGGTATATCTATAATGATTTAGAAATTTGTTGTAAAAAAGCTTACTTACGAACTTTACCATTTACACAACTTTCTTTTGACATGTGGGTTCACTCCGAAAGTCAAATACTAAATAAGAATATGAATTCTAGTTCTGTTGAAAAATTTTTTGAAGGAATTTATATGCCAATAGAAATAAGACAATTAATTACGCCTTCTTTGTCAGCAGAGTCTCACGAAGCTTAGAAAAGTGTGTTGTGGTGGACTCTGATGTGGTGAGTAATAAAAAAATGTTAATTGGCTAATTTATACTTGCTACAATAAAAGTCCAATAGAAATCCTCAGCTAAAAATGTGCGACGCAACCGAAGCTTAATATTTATTCTATAGCTGGTAACCAAAAAACCTCCTAAGTTTTTGCAACTTAAGAGGTTTATAATTTTCTATTATTATTCCAAAAAAATGGTTACGCTGTCTTTTTCATTTCGTTGTACATGTTAACATTGCTATTGGTTGTTTGCTTTACATACTGCTCAATAGCTTTTGTAATTTTTGCAAAAAAGGTTTGGTCTTTAGCTTCGCCCTGTACAATTCGCCAACTAATGGGGTAGGTTCGTTCTACAGCTTCTAGCAAGGGGCGATTACCAATCATAGTAACCTCAAAATCTTTGCCTGTTACTTTAATTTTTTCGGCTTGTTGGGTAGTGTAAATGATTTCTGCGTTCATTAAAACGCTGGTGGTGCCATTAGGCACATTAAATTGCCATTTCATAGTATATTGGTTTTGTGTAAAAACGAATAAAGTAGGCAAATAGTATAGTAACTACATGCCCAAAAAATAATAAGCCTTGCAAGTGGTGCAAAGCTTTTGATACTTACTAACTTATTGAAGATTAAAAACTAAAACCTTGGACACCTTACCAAACTAGCATCATAATTTCTATTACGCAGCTTAGCGGTGTAGCTCAAGCTCAATTCCAAACCACCATTCCAGTTAGATGCTGTGGTAAGTTTACTTACGTTTACATCATAACTCAACCCAATATTAAAGTGATTGATGTCCATTTTAATTACAGGTACAAAAGCATCATTCCATCTATAAAAAGCTCCAAAGTAAATACTGGTTTTTAAATCATCATCGTAGTGGGTTACTAAATCAGTACCATACATTACACCACCCAAAAATTGTTTATTGCCGCCTTGTACATAGTAATCGGCAAAGGCTATTAATCGGTTTGTTTCGCTCATAGCAGCATTTAGCCCTGCATTAAAAACAATTTTTCTATTCATTTTATTCAAGCTATCCCTGTCGTTATTACTACTCAAAAAATTCATCTTGGGTTTATTTACATGAAACAAACCAGCACCTACATAATACCTACTATTTTCTCCAAAGCCACTGTTATAACTTAAGCCAGTACTCATATCAAAATAAGAAAAACCTGTTCTATCAAATACTTGTTGTGTGGGATTGTTGGGGTTAAAACTGCCGTTGGTAAATTGGTCGTTTAGTTTTAGTTGTGTAGGGTCAAACTGGCTGTTTACAAAACCACACATAAACGCTGCTGATAAATAACCATCGTTGCCACCATCTATTAATCTATGATAATTTACTACGGGCAATAATTGTGTTCGCTTCAATTTTATATCGCCAGCAACATCGTGTGTTACTTGCATGCCTAGTGTAAACCAATGGTCGGCATCGGGGTTTAGTTTCATTTTATATTCTACACTTGCCCCACCCGTTTGAAAAGGTACTGTAACACTTTGCCATTGATTTCTAAAAATACCACTCACCCTTATATCGCCATCAAATACACCAGCCAAGGCTGGGTTACGCAGCAGTGGCTTCTCGTAAAATTGAGAGAAGGTTAAATCCTGTGCAAAGCTCTGCATAGCAACCATCATCATTAGTAATAAAAAAATTCTTTTCATAAATATTGTTTAAGCATTTGCTTATAAATAATGTTTGTAAAAAAGTAGGTTATATGTTACCAGCTTTTGTTTTTCATAGCGTCTTCGTTGCAATTTGTGATCTATGCTTTTATTTTCTTTAAGTGAAAGAGAATAAAAGAATCACACTTCAACGTTCTGTACTTTATTCAACAGTTTAATATTTGCTAATATCAAATTTTAAACCTCAAAACTTAAACTCAAAAAAAACCTATTTTAAAATAGCCACATTGCCTTTGTAGGTAAATGGTGTATCGTTTTCACATACAATTTCGCAGGTGTACACATACACATCTACAGGTGCTGGTACGCCCTTTATTTTTCCATCCCAACCATAAGCTACATCATTTGGTACACAGTTGGCACGTTCAAAAACCACTTGGCCCCAACGGTTAAATATTCTAAAGCTCTTCACCAATTTTACACCTACACCTCTTACCATTAGTATATCATTTACACCATCGCCATCTGGTGTAAAGGCGTTTGGTATAAACACTTGTGCACTCTCACAAAATACTTTAATACACATGGTATCGTTGCCTTGGCAGCCATAAATGTTAGTGGCTTTTACGCTGTAACAAACATCTTTTTTAGCAGTAAGCAATGGGTTGCCACAGTTTAAACAACTTAAATCGGTTGGTGGCGACCATTGCCAACTTCGTATAGGTCCATTGGTATACGTAGCATTGAGTTGGTAGGTAGCACCAGCAGCTAAAATTTGGTCGGCTCCTAAGCCAATTTTAGGATAATCGCCCACAGCTACTGTTACATAAGCTGTATCGTTGTAGCAGTTGTAATTATCATGCCCAATTACTCTATACTTAGTAGTAACTACTGGCTTAGCCCAAGGGTTTTGTACAGTAGTACTACTTAAGCCTGTTGGTGGAAACCAATCATAACTTAATGCACCGCTTACACCTAATCTTGTGCTATCGCCTAAACACAACGTATCGTTTGGAGAAACTGTAATAGTAAATGGCTGCAATACTGAAACAATTACAGTATCTCTACCAGAACAACCAAAACTATTGGTACCAGTAACTACATATTGTGTAGTAAA
>JAYVRD010000363.1:0-12880 GCA_043776595.1 Chitinophagaceae bacterium
TTGGTTTAGAACCCAAAGGCTCAGAGGGCTACTTACAAGAATTTGAAATAAACGAAGGCAAGCAACCTGATGCCTATTTTTTGATAGGTGGAAAAAAATTGGAGTTATTTAAAGAATTTATTCCCTTAGCATTTAGTGCTACTAAATTTTTAAAAGGAGAACCCGCTATTGCTTTTCATGAAAAAGGACAGCCTTGGTTTTTAGATTTGAACCCTACTTTAGAAGACAACCGCAGCAACCCACATTTTGATGTTGAAGATTTTATAAAAAAACAGGCAGACATTGTAGCCAGTAAAGGAGCAGCAGCTTTATTGTTATACAATTCATCAACGCTCACGGATAATATTCAGTTTAATAAAAATGATAAAAGCGAAGCCTCAAAAATTCCTGTGGTATATTTTACCAAAGAAATTTACAGCAAATACTTAACCGATGCATCGGCTACACAGCAATTAGAGTTTAGTGTAGCTTTTAAACAAAACTTAAGAACTGCACACAACATTGTGGGCTTTATAGATAATAAAGCCGCCAACACCATTATACTTGGTGCTCACTACGATCACTTGGGTTTTGGAGAAGACAAAAACGCTTTAGATACGGGTCATGTAATTCATAATGGTGCAGATGATAATGCAAGCGGAACAGCAGCTTTAATAGAGCTCACTAAAAAGCTTATTCGATCATCGCCCAAAAACAACAATTATTTAATTATACATTTTAGTGGAGAAGAATTGGGCTTATTTGGTAGTAAGTATTGGCTAGAACATCCTACTACAAACATTACTGCCAATTACATGATTAATATGGATATGGTGGGTAGGTACGATACCTCACATAAGTTAGTAATTGGTGGTTATGGCACTTCTCCTACTTGGGGCGAAGTATTACCAAAAATTTCTACCACACTCATTACAAAGTATGATAGCAGTGGTAGTGGCCCTAGCGACCATGCCAGTTTTTATAGAGCTAATATTCCAGTATTATTTTTCTTTACTGGCAGCCATCCAGATTATCATAAAGCCACCGATGACTGGGAGAAAGTAAACTACAATGGCGAAAAAGATATAATAAATTACATTACTAACCTTATTGCAGCTACCGATGCAAATGGCAAACTAAGTTTTGCCAAAACCACTGAGCCTAAAATGGGTAGAGCCAGCTTTAGCGTAAGCCTTGGCGTAATACCAGATTATGGATATAGTGGCACCGGGGTACGTATAGATGGTGTAAGCCCAGGTAAGCTAGCAGAGAAAAAAGGCTTACAAGCTGGTGATGTACTAATACAATTGGGCGAATACAAATTTGTAGATGTAATGAGCTACATGACTACATTGGGCAAGTTTAAAAAAGGCGATAAAACCAAATTGACCATCAAAAGAAAAGAAGAAGAAAAAGAATTTGAGATTGAGTTTTAATTTCAATAAAAGCTATGTCAAAACTCCGCTTAGATATTGATACCCTTAACGAAGAATTTTTTACCGATACTCGTTTATTAGGTATTACGGCTACTGTAAAAAATTACCAACTCTGTTTGCAGTTGAATAATATCTTGGGCTTCAACTTTAGGCTAAACCCTGATATCGAAATTCACTTAATGAAAAAAAATAGAAACTATTTTTTTAGTATTTACCAAAGCATAGAGAAACACAATACCCTCAACCATTTTTTATACCACAATCATTTTGATGGCGAATATTTACTACCCGAATTTAAGCACATGGATTTTTTATGGCTAATGAAAGATGGATACATTGAAGAAGAAAAATGCAACTGGATAAAAAAATCTATTAAAACCATAGCTGGTGTGCAATTAGTGGCAGAGCTTACCAACGAGCAAATTAAAAATAAAGGCAACATGGTTTTTTAAACCCCTCAATTAAAAATTTATGTGGATAGAAACGAACAACCAACTCTATAAAAAATTTGAGTTCAACAACTTTTCCGAAGCTTTTGCTTTTATGACAAGAGTTGCCATTGAAGCAGAAAAGGCAAACCATCACCCGCTATGGAGTAACGTGTATAACAAAGTAGAAATTTGGCTAAACACACACGATGCTGGAGATATTGTAACAGATAAAGACCACCAATTAGCAAAACGAATAGATGCTTTGCTATAAATAAAAAAGCCATCAATAATTACTGACGGCTTTTTTGCTATTAATCTTTTTTATCCTCCTGTGTTGGTGGTGTATTTGGATTATTTTTTTGAATAGTTGGTCGTTGTTGTGGCGGTCTGTTTTGGTTTTGTTGTGGCCGTTGCTGTTGTTGGTTCCTTTGTTGAGGAGTATTGGGATTACCTTGCTGCCCACCACGTTGTTCTTGTGGTCTGTTATTATCTCTTGATCCAGCGTTTCTGTTATCCTGCTGCGATCTGTTATCTCTGTTTTGTGGCTGTGCTTGGTTTCTTTGTCCACGTTGGTCGTTACCACGTTGCTGGTCTCTTCTTTTCCTATCGTTCTTATCTAGGCTTTGCAAGCTTATTTGCCCCACAGCATCTACAAATTGAAGCTCAACTTCCTTCTCTTTATTACTGGTTATTTCTACAGCTTCCATTTCTTCAGGGCGAATACCTTGTGCGTTAAGGCGTTTTATTTCTTTTACACGTTGTATAGTTAGTGGGTAATGCTTGCTGCCACCTTCTACAATATACCACATCAAATTTTTAAAAATGTCTTTCTTTATTAAGAATGCCCTGCCTTTTGCCATATCCAAAGTTTCGGCATTATCAGGAAAATGTTGCAACGCATCTAAGTAAGTATCTAGCTCAAAATTTAGACAGCATTTTAGCCTACCGCATTGCCCACTTAGTTTGGTTTGGTTAATGCTTAGGTTTTGATAACGGGCAGCGGTGGTGTTTACACTTTTAAAATCGTGTAGCCAAGTACTGCAACAAAGCTCTCTACCGCAGCTACCAATGCCACCCACTTTGGCAGCTTCTTGCCTTATCCCTATCTGCCTCATTTCTACCTTTAGTTTAAACTCGGTAGCAAATTGGCGTATCAGTTCTCTAAAGTCAACTCTATCATCGGCTGTATAAAAAAAAGTAGCTTTTTTACCATCGGCTTGTATTTCTACCTCACTCAGCTTCATTTGTAGTTTTAGCTGTATGGCTAGTTCTCGGCTTCGGGCTTGTACACTTGGCTCTCTGTCTTTACTTATTTTGTAGCTTTCAATGTCTCTATCGGTACTCGGGCGGAGTATTTTTTTCATCTCATCACTAAACTCGTTTACATTTCGTTTCTTCATTTGAATACGCACCAACTCACCACTTAATGCCACTTCGCCTACATCAAAACCATTTACACCTTCTACCGTTACATAGTCTCCCTTTTCAAAATAATGAGAGGTAAGATTTCTATAAAACTCTTTACGGCTGCCCTGCTTAAAACTTATTTCTACCACTTTGCAGCTACTTTCTACATCGCTATAAGGTAGGTCTACCAGCCAATCATGCACGTTCAATCGGTTACAGCCACCAGTGCTACAACCACCATTGCTTTTACAACCATTTGGTTTACCTGTACCACAACTTCCACAGCCCATTGTATAATAGTTAATTGGTTATAGTTAATTAATTTACTACGTAGAAGGAATTTTTTTGTGGGAAACGAGCTGTGTTGCTACTATTTGGCAGCGGTTGCGTCGCACATGTTAAGCTTTAGTAGTGCTATTAAGCACCAACGCAATCCTATTAGTTGTCATCAAAAACCATTTATAAACCCGGTAAAAAAAGTTGCCAAAAGATATACAGTTGAACGGAGCGTCGCCACTATCGCTACATTCTTATGCTACAGCTTGTATCACAAAATCCCTCCTCAATATTCAAAAATAAGGTTTTTTAAGGTTACTATTAAATAAGGGTGAAAATGAAATTTATCATGGTTTAATTTTTTTTGTAATGAATGTATTTAATTAGCTTAGCATGTTTTTTGATTATATAACCAAAATGGTTTTTATGAAATATTTGTTATTGCTTGCATTTTTTGTTATAAATACATCATTAAACGCACAAACAGAAACTGCAGACCAGAAAATTATCCGCTTAACGCAGGAAATAAAAAAAGACCCTAATAATGCCACTTTATACATTTATCGCAATCAAGCGTATATAGCAAAAAAAAACTACAACTCGGCTTTAACTGATTGCAATACAGCAGTACGTTTAGATAATAAAACCATTTATGGTTGGAGCAACCGAGGATACGTATATTTTTTAATGGGCAATTATACATTTGCTGCCAGCGACTTTTCAAACGCCATACGTATTAACCCACAAGAAAATTTTTCACGCCAATATAGGGCGATGGCTTACCATAATCAAGGCTATTATAATTTAGCATTACTAGATTACATAGAAGCTGTAAAAACAGAGCCAAACAATGCATTTATATTAAGCAATCGTGGACTTGCATATTTTAACCTTAAACGATACGATTTAGCACTAAAAGATTTTAATGATGCCATACGCATTACACCCAATGATGGCTTTTTGTATGGCAGCCGTGGTTATACCTATCATGCGATGATGAAATATGATTTAGCCCTAAAGGATTACAACCAATCGCTAGCCTTAAACCCAGCAGATGATAACATTAGACAAAATAAAATTAATTTGTTACTAGCACAAGCAAATTATAAAGATGCTATTGGTGATATTAGTTTGATGCTTACCAAAAACCCTCGAAACGATTCTGTACTCAATTTAAGGGGCGATGCCTATTTTAGTGTTGGTGATTATGATAATGCAGATAGAGATTATAAAAATGCAATGTCCATTAACCCGCAGAATGGAGATTATGTTGTAAGCTGTATTGAAAATTATTTGGCAGTAGATAACATAAGCGATGCCGTGGCATTATTAAAAAAATACAGGCTAAATAAAATGAAGGGTTATATGGATGTTAAACCAGAATATACATTTCTAAAAACCTATTTTATTGCCTGCTGCGATTACTTGGCAAAAAATGATTTAAAAACAGCGTTGCAACTTCTATTACAATCCAGCGAAGAATTTAACAAAACTAATATTGGAGTATCGGCAACTTATAACTCTGTAAACTATGCCCATGTATTAGCCAAAACTGGTTGGGTGTACGATCAGCTTAATGATAAGGATAACGCTCTAAAATATTATACCAAAGCACAAATTATAAGCCCTTCGGTACAGAATGTAGCCCTAAAAATTAAAAACCTAAACAACAAAATCAAAGAAGACATAGCGGTAGATAATACAGCTCCTGAAATAAAAATACTAACTCCAAAAGTTACAAGAGGCATTACTGTAGAAGCAGATGATAGCCCAGATAATAAAACATTTGTAAGTGGTATTGTAAAAGATATTTCGGGCGTTGATTGGGTAAAAATTAATGGAAGTGATGTAACAGCGTTAAAAGTTGATGGCTATTTTTCAGCAGATATTCCAAATTCATTAACCAGTTTTACTGTACAAGCAGCAGATAAAAAAGGTAATATAGCCACTAGCCGTTTTACTTTAGAAAAACCAGTTGTAGCTAGTAACGATATAAAGGGTGGAGCTAATAATAACAGCATAACAATACCTGTAATACAAGCATCAGATCAACCAAGCTTTCATGCAGTACTAATAGCTTGTAGCAAATATTCTGGTGGCAAATGGCCAGAACTGCCCACCACAATTAATGAAGCTAAAGAATTTAAAAAAGTGCTGTATACCAATTATGCATTTGATAGTAGTAATATTTTAGAACTATACGATAAAGGCTATGTTGATATTTTATCAGGCTTAAGCTCTAAACTACAATCGCTAAAAGAAACAGATAACTTGATTATTTTTTTTGCAGGGCATGGCACTTACCGTAAAGCAGGCAACGATTTAGTAGGTTACTGGGTGCCATTAAACGCTAGTAACCCTGATATTGATTACATCTCTAATAAAAAATTAGATGAACTTATTGTGGGTACTAAAGTAAAGCACATACTCATGCTTAGCGATGCCTGCTATAGTGGTGCAATGCGATCGGAAAATATGGAAACTAAAACACCAACAAAATACGAATACAAGTTACGTAGTAGGCAGGTACTTACTGGTGGTGGGTTGGAGAAAGTACCTGGGGAAAGTGTGTTTATTAAAATGGTAATGAAAGCCTTGGAAATAAACACAGATAAATACATATCGGCAAGTGGACTGTACAGTATTATTTACAGTGGCGTAAAAGCAGGAGCCGATACCGAACCAAGATTATTTGAATTTGGAAAAGATGGTAATGAAGGTGGGCAGTTTTATTTTATAAAGAGATAAGCAATACTACATCTCCACCACTACTTTATTTTGTATTATGTGATAAACTTTTATGGTTAATGCTTGAAACAACATTTTACCATTAGCATTACGCTCTATGTAATAGCTGGCTTTATCCAACTCTTCTATAATGGCTTGTTGCTGGCTTACGCTGGCTATTTTATTAAGCCTTTGGGCAAAATCTTTTTCGTTATCGGGCAGTAGTATATTTTCTGCTCCTAATATTTTTATGCGTATGCTTTGTTGTAACATGTGGTTAAAATACCTTAGAAATTGCTTTTGTTTTTCACGCCCAAGTTTGGCTATTTCTTCTGTCCATTTTATTTGATCTGGTAGCATTTGGCGTATAGTTACTTTTAGCCATTCTCTTAGTAAGTCTTGCCAGTCTTCTTCGCTATGTTGCAACAGTTGCAATGCTTCTCTATAATTTCCTTCGCAAATGCCAGCAGTTTGTCTGGCAATTTCGGGTGTAGCGTTTGCCCTATTTATTAATGCTTCTTCTATTTCTTGGGTTTCGGGCATGGGTATTTTCACCAATTGGCATCGGCTAAGTATGGTGGGCAAAATTTGCTCTTCATTTTCTGCTACCAATAAAAACAAAGTATTCGCCGGAGGTTCCTCTATTAATTTTAGTAGTTTGTTGCCTTCTTTACCCAAGTACTCTGGCATCCATAGTAGCAATACTTTATACTCTGCTTCAAAACTTTTAAGGCTTAGTTTGTGTATAATATTGTTACATTCTTCAGCAGTTATATTCCCTTGTTTGTTGTCTGCACCAATAAACTGTAACCAATCGTACACATTACCATAAGGTTGTTGATGTATAAATTCTCTCCATTCTACTATAAAGTCGCTGCTCTTGGGTTTGTCGCCAGTCTTTTTAGTAATAACTGGATAAGTAAAATGCAAATCGGGGTGTATCAATTGCTCTGCACGTTGAAAAGCTGGTAGTTGAGCAATATCGTTTGGATGTGTAAATTTTGTAGTAGGTTCTAAAGCAGTCATACCGCCAAACAAATCTTCTACCACAGGTGCAGCTTGTGGTTGGCTTACTACATATTGAGCAAAAGCCAAAGCCAATGGCAATGCACCGCTACCCTCTTTACCCAAAAACAAAAGGGCATGAGATAGGCGGTTGTGCTGTACCATTTCTGCCAAATGTTCTTTTACTTGGGCTAAGCCAATTACATCTTTAAACTGCATGTGGCGAAGATAAAGTTTTGAAAGAAGCTACTATTAAATTAAAAAAGGCAAACTTTTAGTTTGCCTTTCCAATCAATTGAAGTAGAAATTTTTATTTTAAATAACTTAGAATTTCTTTACTGTCTGGTGTTGTAGCACTAGGAAAATATTTAAGTAAGTTGCCTTTTTCATCTACCAAAAACTTACCAAAATTCCAACCAATCGTAGCATCTAATACACCATTTTCGCTTTTGTTGGTAAGCCATTTATAAATCGGTGCAATATTATCACCTTTAACTTCTACTTTACTAGCCAAAGGAAAAGTAACACCATAATTTGCTTTGCAAAAAGTTTGTATCTCTTCTGCTGTACCTTTTTCTTGTTCACCAAATTGGTTGCAAGGAAAACCCACAATCACCAATTTATCGCTATACTTTGTATACACGTCTTGCAAGGCTGTGTATTGCTTGGTAAAGCCACATTTAGAAGCCACGTTTACAATGAGCACTTTTTTACCCTTGTATTTTGAAAAATCTATTTTGCCACCATTAATATCGGTAACAGTAAACTTGTGCAAACCTTTTTTTCCCTTACTACTTGGTATAAAAGAAAGTAAACCAATCGCAATAAGTAAGCTAAGAATATATTTCATAATATTTGTTTTTACAAAGAACAACTAATTGTAGGAAAGGTTGAAAATTATTTGATGAATGATATGTACTGCTGTTTTTGTGAACGAGCTTTTGAATGCGAATCTAGCTGCGATTGCACATGTCAACTTAGGATGTTAATTGAACTTTTATGTAAGCGTATAATTATCTATGAATCTAATAGTATTTGTTCTTTTTTCATATACTTCTCTTTGCCCAATAGAAATTCTCAGCTACACATGTGCGACGCAACCGCTGCTTAATACTACTACCAAAGCTAGTCCCCAAAATACATTACAACACCTTCCTCCAATTAGTTTCGTTGGTATGATGTAGCTCTACTTTTACTTTGTACTTATTGCGTAAATGCCTGGCCGTTTGCTCAGCAGCAAAAACGCTTCTATGCTGCCCACCTGTGCAGCCAAAATTTATTTGTAGGCTGGCAAAACCACGTTGCAAATAATCTTCTACGCTTATATCCACCAAATCCCAAACACTGTTTAGATATTCGTTCATTTTAGTGCGTTGCTCCAAAAAATCTTGTACACTTTTATCTTTGCCACTTAGTATTTTATAATCGTCAAAACGCCCTGGATTTAATATGCCACGCATATCAAAAACAAAACCACCTCCGTTTTCACTTTCATCTTTTGGTATGCCTTTTTTGTAACTAAAACTATTGATGTGTATGGTTAACGGCGTAGCATCGTTGGCTTGCATTGGGGTAAAGCGTTGGGCAATATCATCGCTTACCATTAGTCTCAACATTCTGTCAAATTCGGGAGTTACAATACCTATTTTTTTATGCTCTGTAAAAAATTTAAGGTTATTTAATGCTAGTGGAATGCTGGCTAAAAAATGGGCTTTACGCTCAAACAAACCTCTAAAACCATAAGCACCCAACACCTGTAACAAACGTATTAGCACATAGCCATTGTATTGGCTAATGAAAGTGTTGGTATCTATTGTTTTGTTGAGTTGCTTTTCAGTTTCGGCAATATAGTAGTTGAGTAAATTATCTTTCCATTCTTCGCTCAGCTCGGCTTTTGCTTGCCATAAAAGGCTGGCAACATCGTATTGCAAAGCACCCTTCATGCCACCTTGATAATCTATAAAAAAAACCTCATCATTACTTACTACAATATTTCTACTTTGAAAATCTCTGAACATAAAATATTTATGCTCAGTAAATGTAAGGTAGCTGCTGAGGGCTTCAAAATCGTCCATCATTGCTTGCTTATCGTAAGGCAAACGCAGTGTATCTAAAAAGTAATATTTAAAATACAGCAAATCGCTAAGGATGGCTTGCTTTCCAAACTCTTTAGCGGTTAAGCATACATCGTAATTTAAACCTTCATTACCTATAATTTGTATTTTGGCTAAAGCCGATAAACTTTTTTGAAACAAACCAAATACATAGTCGTTATGCCCATACTGCTCTAATTTATCTAGCAAACTATCGGTTCCTAAATCTTGTTGTAGGTAAATGGTTTGCTCTTCGTTTACACAAAACACTTGTGGTACAGGCAACCCTTTGCTATAAAAATGATTACTAAAATTGATGAAAGTGTTATTCTCTTTTACATTAAGATTATACGTAGCAATAAATGTTTCGGTATGGTAATACACCCTAAAATAAATTCTATCGCTACCACTTTGGGGTAGTTTTTCTATACGAGTGGGAACTTCGCTTTTTAAATTAATACATAAAGTTTGAATGCCTTGAATGATAGATTCCATGTAGAAAATTGTGTAGACGAAAGTAGAGAAAAGTTTTAGGAGATTTTGAATTCTGTCCAACAGTGTTTTGTTGGCCTGAGCTTGTTGAAAACGATTGCTTAATAACAACGCCTTCAACAAGCCGAACCTCACATTTTTTATGAAATGAAGACAACTCATAACAACTTCCATTTTTCATCTTACAAATTCTCTCAAATACTTTTACTTTGTTTATATGAATACGTTTGACGAACAATTGAAGCATTTAGTAACAGAGGCTCTACATGAAGATGTTGGTGATGGAGACCATAGCACATTAAGTTGTATTCCTGCAAGTAAGCAGGGTAAAGCTGTTTTAAAAATAAAACAGGATGGTATTTTAGCTGGTATGGCTGTAGCAGAAAAAATTTTTGCGTTTGTAGAACCCACAGCAATATTTACAGCTTTTAAAAAAGATGGCAATGCAATGGTTTATGGTGAAAACGCTTTTGAAGTACAAGCATCTATTCATACCATTTTAAAATGCGAAAGATTAGTGCTTAATTGTATGCAACGCATGAGTGGCATTGCAACGCTTACGCATCAATACACACACAAACTACAAGGCTTTCATACTCAATTATTAGATACTCGAAAAACAACGCCTAATTTTAGATTATTAGAAAAGGAAGCTGTAAAAATTGGTGGTGGTGTAAATCATAGGTTTGGTTTGTACGATATGATTATGCTGAAAGACAACCATATAGACTATGCTGGTGGTATAGAGCAAGCCATCAACCAAGCATGGAATTATGTACAAACCACCAAACCCAATTTAAAAATTGAAGTTGAAACGAGAAGCATAGAAGACGTACAAAAAGTATGTACAATAGGTAAGGGTAAAGTACTACGTATAATGCTTGATAATTTTATACCCGAACTAATTATAGAAGCTTTGAAAATAATAGATGGCAATTTTGAAACGGAGGCAAGTGGTGGTATAAACTTAGAAACCCTGCAAAGCTACGCAGCTACTGGCGTAGATTATGTGAGCGTTGGTGGGCTAATACACCAAGCAAAGAGTTTGGATTTGAGTTTGAAGGCGGTGATTGTGTAATCATTGTTTTAAGTATAAACTTTAATAAATTACATGAGTAAAAATAATAAAACATCCACCTCTGCTTTTGTGTTTAGCACCAACCCCAACTTTAAGTTAGAAGAAGACGAGCAACCCCAAGAAACCATAGCTGCCAACCAACAAAAGCTACGCATACAATTAGAAACCAAACACCGAGGAGGCAAAGCAGCTACTATTGTTTTTGGATTTATTGGTAAGGATGATGATTTGCAAGACCTTGGCAAAAAGCTAAAAACATTTTGTGGTACTGGAGGTAGTGTAAAAGATGGCGAAATAATTATACAAGGCGACCAACGAGAAAAGGTATTGCAATGGTTGCTAAAAAATGGATATACCCAAACAAAAAAAGCTGGTGGGTAATTGGTTTATTGTAATTTTTTGTAAATAATTGTAAGTAAATATTGCAAACCATGAAAAAATTTATTTTAGGAATTCTAATTTTTGTAAGTCTTCAAAGTAAATGTCAAAATATTGATTCGCTAATAAACTCACTATCGCTAGAGCTAGAAAAAAGCTATGTAGAAGTAGTTAAAAATAATTATGGTTTTTCTCCTATGAATCTTGATGATGCAAACAGGGATTTATTTTCTCCTAAAAAAAACGTAGCACTTTTGGCTTTGCGAAAACTTGTTGTTCAAAAAAAATTTTCATCTTATTCGGCAGCACTCAATTATATTTTATTACCTCTAAATAAAAGTTTTATTGAGAATTATAGCGAAAAGCAATATCCCTCCATCAAAACAAATAGAGCCTTTTTTAGTAAGGTAAATAATTATGTATGTGATTATGCAACTAGTGTAATGAATAAAAAATCCATTGATCAATACATTGTTGAATTTTTAAGTGATACAGCATTGATAAAAGAATATTTTGCTATACTGACTAGCTACCCACAAGACAAAAAAGCTGAATTTTTGATGGGTATGCTTATGTACGCACAAGTAAATTGTAAACAATACTTTGACAAAGTAACAGTCATTATTAAAGAAACGATGCCAGAATATGTAGAAGGTGCAATTACTTATTTAAAAGCTTCATTACTTGAAAATTCAGTCAAACTTTACAAACAAGGCAAAAGAGATAGTTTAAAAATACTATTTCCTAATTATGTAGAAGCAGAGAGTGTAATTAATAAAATATCGAAACTGTATAGTACCTATAACAATATACAATACGGATTTGATATTGTTTTTAATAGTGAAAGAATCGAAAGGGTAAGTTCATTTATAATAAACCTGAATGAAAACAAAGTAGTTAAAATATTAGGGCAAGCCATTTGGGAAATAGCATTAGACAAACCGAATTTTTATATACGAACAATGAAAATTGTTGATAGGGATAAGATACAAAACATTGGTAGTTTGGAAAAAAAGATACAATCAAGTTTTTAGTGCAATTAGTTATGTTTAAATTTGGTTGTTGTAGGGTTTAAATAGTTTGTTTAATTGAAATTATCGAATATGTGGGATGGAGACTTTGTCTGGATTTATTACTTCCCCTTGGTTACTATACTTTGCCTTATACCTTTTGTTATTGGTGGTTTTTACACATGGCTTAGCATTAAGTTGCTTGTACAAAAAAATACACCTGAACGCAGTATAAGCTACAAAGCTTTAATAATAGGTGTGCTAGTAATGCTAGGAAGTGTTATTACTTGGTGTTCCTTGCTATTCAACTTTTAGGGTAGGAAAAAGTAGGCAACAGAAATACAACCTGCTTATCACATTGCCCAATTTATATTCCCAAGCCCAACGGCTGCAGCCCAATGTCATTTAGTTAAGAGCTATGGATAAAAAATATGCCATTAGTATTAGAACTTTGTAATTCATTACAACATATCATTCTATACTAATGGCAAAAGCAAATGTAAGTGTTATTCAAAATTTTATTGAGTTTATAGAATCAGTTGGTCATACGGAGTCATTACGTTGTTTG
>JAYVRD010000364.1:0-12848 GCA_043776595.1 Chitinophagaceae bacterium
CCTGCTGAACAATAGAAGAAGCTGTATTGGCTGGCACATCCGTTAAACGACGAGACTGTGAAAAGATGCCTAATGTAAATTGTGAAAATTGTTTACCAATAATTAAAGTGTATAAGTTTTGAAATGCTATTTCGAGAAGTGAAGCACTTAAAAGTTTATATCCGTAATTGAATAGTTGTTTAAACGCTTTTAAATCAAAATGAAAACGTGGTCTCCACTTATCAATAGTCCAAAGCAAAATACACTGAATACCATAAAATATCAAGGTTTGCATTACCAATGCCCAAACTCCATAACCTAATATAGCCAAAACGATGGCTGCCACACCCGAACACAATGCAGCAGAAAGATTAACTTTTGCAACAGACTTAAAATTAATATCACGATTTAAACGTGCCAAATGAACAATGCCTAAAGCACTTAATAGGTTCATCAAACAAATAGCACGTGTAGTAGCTACAACCCTTGGTTCATGATAATAGTCTGCAATAAAAGGAGCACTTACAAAAAAAAGAAGATAAACAGCAATAGCTATTATAAGATTAAATATAAAGGCAGTGTTTAAATCTGTATTGGTAATACTTGACTTTTGAATGATGGCTGCTGAAAAACCACTATCTATAAGGGCATTACCAATTGACGTAAAAAAAGTAACAATAGCTATCAATCCAAAATCTGGTGGTTGCAGCAACCTTGATAATATTACAAGTGTAATTACTTGTAGTAACTGAAACCCTAATCTGTCAATGGCACTCCATATAAAATCTTTGAATATTGTTTTCATATCTGCTAACCGCTTACCAAAAAATTACCTTGAAAACTATAAACATATTAGGTTATTACACTTTTTTTGATAATACCGGGAACGCCTGCGACCATTGAGTAAGGTGGAACATCGTTTATAATACAAGCACTTGCCGCGATGATGCTGCCTTTACCAATAGTTATTTTAGGAATAATTGTAACACCGGTTCCTAAAAAAACATCATCCTCAATAACGACATTTCCTGCAAGATGGCATCCAGGTGAAATATTTACATTGTTACCAATTACACAATCATGACTAATTGTACAACCAATATTAATAATGCTATAATTACCAATTCTAATATTACAAGTTAGTACTGTACCTTGAGCTATGGTAACTCCTCTGCCTATTTCTACAACACGATTAACTGATATATTTGGATGAATTACATTAAAAAAAGGAAACTGATGCCGATAAAATAATTCTGTAAGTCTTCTATTGACTATATTATTACCAATGGCAACAATAACAGCAGGCTTAATAATGGTATTTTTATACCGCTCAATTAAATCGGCAATTAACCAAACTTTCTTGCCTAAAAACAAACCATTCTCGGGTAATACATCACCAGCAAATGCATTCAAAGAATTAGCTAAGTCTAAATCCTGAACAAGATAAAATACCTCTGCTGCATGTCGGCCAGTTCCTATGATTATACTTTTTCCCAGAATAGACTCTATTAAATAATAGCACCGTTATAAGAAAGATCTTTGATTCTATCTCCCCAGTTGATTAAAGACTTATACCATTGCAAAGTAAAACAAGTTGGGTCATCGGGTTTAATGATACCTTTTTCTAATGCTTGCTTAATTTCTACAATTCCTTCATGCACTTGAATTATTGGCTCGAAACCAAGTGCATTATTAATTTTGTCGAAGTTTAAATTATATGTTCTTTTATCGGGATCATCGGGAATGGTATGAATGGTAACGTTTGGTATTACATCTACTACAAATTGTGCCAACTGCTTAATTTGATAATTCATAGCTGAACTTCCAATATTAAAAATTTGTCCATCTACTTTCTCTAGAGGTGCTTCTAAACAAGTTATAAAAGCTCTAACCACATCCCTAACATGAATAAAGGGTCTCCATTGCTCTCCACCACCCATTACATAAATAACCCTATCTTTCCATGCCCTCATTGTCATAATATTTACTGCTAAATCAAAACGCATACGGGGAGCTAACCCAAAAATAGTCGAATTACGAAGCATAACCGGGTGAAAAGAATCATCCTTTAGCTCTAACAGCACTTTTTCAATTGCTACTTTACTTTTTGCATATTCGGTTTGAGGAAATAACTCATCGTCTTCCGAGAGGGATGACTTAGACCCTGCTCCATACGTACTGGCACTACTTGAATATAGGTAATGTTGTACACCATTTTTTTTAGCTTCTCTAGCGAATCGTTCAGAACCTTTATAGTTAATGGCTTTGGTAATTTCAATATCTATTTCAGCAGAAGCATCATTGCTTAATCCTGCTAAATCGATTACAGCGTGAACGTTTTTAAAAATTGAAGCGTCGCAAAAACGGATATCATCTTTTCTAATTTCTAAATTAATTGAATCTTTTATTGAATCCATTTTATCAATTCCAAAAAAATATCTGTCTAATGCTATTACAGCATACCCTTTTTTTAGTAATTCTTCACAAAGAAGTACACCTACATAACCGCCTGCCCCTGTTACAATAATTTTTTTCATATGCATATTTATTTGTTGTTTTCTAAATTTCTTAGTTTACAAAATATCCTTTTACTGTTTCAAAGATATAAGCGAGTTCTTCAGCGGACATTACTGTATGCAACGGAAGTGAAACTACTTTATCTTTTATTTCATTGGTAAAATTAAGGTCTTGATTTCTGTACTTATCTCTATAATAAGTGAGCTGATGATTGGCAGTATAATATCTTCTTACAGCTATCCCTTTTTCATTCATATAATTTACAAATGCAGTTGCCTCTTCATTTAATATGATGGGAAAATACAAATAGGTACAAACCACATCATCACTTACATACATTGTTTTTAAGTAACCTTCAGTTTCAAGAGTATTGAAAAACGAGCGATATTGTTTAATGTTAGCGAACCTACTCCCTAAAATAAAATCTACTTTTTCTAGATTTTTTAAGCCAACAATTGCAGATATTTCTTGCATTTTAGAATTAAGCCCTGCAATATCTATGTCACCTCTTACCTTTTCATATTGTCCGTAATCTCTGAGTCTTATTAGGTATTCTTGTATTTGCTCATCATTTACAATGTTTAAACCACCCTCCATTGATGTGAATATTTTTGTGGCATGTAAACTTATCATTTCGCTAAAACCGTATGCATTAGGATATTTGCCCCTAAATTTCGATCCAAAAGCAGGAGCATTATCTAGAATCACAACAAGATTGTTTTCCTTAGCAATTTGTTGCAATAATTCAAGATCGGGTAAATTTCCGTAAGCACCAACAGCAATAATCATTTTAATGTTAGGAGAATCTATTTTTATTTTTTTAATATCTAAAACTAATGATTCATCTACATCGCAAAAAACAGGTTTTAGGTTGTTTTGAACTATTGCGTTAATGGTACCTGAGAAAGTAAAAGAAGGCACCAATACTTCAAAACTATCATGCGGGTCAACTCCCATTTTATGTTTCCATGCTTGTATTAAATGGTATAAACCAAGTTCTCCATTACAATAAACTGTCGGCTTTAAATTGGTCTGAAAGTAATTCTGAAAAGATTCTTCTAATTTTCTCACAAAATGAGAATTATTAGTTACCAACCCTGAAGATAAACATTGAGCAAACTCGGTATTTACTTCCTCAATAGATGGTAGAAATGGTTTTACAATATTGATTTGCATAAAATGTGTTGTTAATTATGATAATTTTCTTTTTGTAATAAGATAAACGATAGCCAAAATAACGGCAATAATACCTCCTATTAATAAATGCATTAATTTACTGGGGTTATTTTTAGTCAAAGGAAATTGAATGTCATCAACTATTTGAATCATGGGTGTTTCTTGAGTTAATGTGGCTTTTTGTATTTCAAGATTTTTTACAACCTCACCATAAATTGTTCCTAACATTATTTTATTGCGAACATTAACTTCTGCATTTACACCTGCAGTTAGATAGGCAGGGTTAATATCAAGCGATTGACTTTGTATTGCTGCAGCCGAATAAGTTTGACCATTTAATAATGTTGCAATACTATCTGCACGCCTCTGTAATCTGTCAACATTAGATCTAAGTCTTCTAGTTTTTGTTTCGATATAAAAATCTATTGCATTTTTCACAATACGCCTTGTAAATAACTTAGTAAATTTTTCATTTCTAAAAACTGTACTCACTTCAAAAAAAGACATTTTCTTATCGCTACGTTCTATATTAATGGCTTCCTTAAATATTTTTTCCTCCATTAATTGAAGTAAGCTATCTTGGAGTAATGTATATCCTTCTCTACTTTTTTGTACTGGAAAAAAAATTTCTTTACCAATTTTTGTGTTGCCTTTCCATTTTGTTCTTAACCCATATGTTTCTGCATATAAATCGGCTAATGAATAATTGTTATTACTGTCACAAGCAGATAACAAAGCTTCCTCTGTAAAAAGCCGGCTTTTTAATAGTCCTATAATATTATCACCTGCTAACATATTGCTATTACCTCCAGTTGCACTATTAAGATCAAGACCAAATTGACCAGCTATGGCAGATAAACCCCCTCCACTACTCTTCCCTTCTTCAAGTACAAAAGTTAACTTACCAGAATATGTTGTGGGTTTTATTAATGCAATTACAATACCAACAGCAGCACCAATAACCCCAACAATAACCATAAAACGCCACTTGCCAAGCAAATAAAAAAAGTCTTTCTTTAGATTGTTTAGAATATCTAAAAGATGAACTTCTTCAATGGTATCTATAGTATCCATCATAATAATAATACTTTAAGGGAAGAAAACTACTTTAATTGTTGAGAAATAAAAATCAATAAATAAGCAGCAGTAGATACCGCACTTACCGTTGCCACAATTTCGGCAGGTGATTTTTTAGCTCTTATTTCTATATCATATCTTGGAACAAAAATGCTCGTACCGGGTTCCACTTTGGGGTATTTTCTAAAAATCATGAAAACATTTTTTGTTCTTGCAGCTCTACCATTAGCATATACCACAAAAACTCTTTTTTTATTAGCAGATGTTACAAAACCACCAGCACTACCGATATAAGATTTAAGATTTCGTGACTTATAACTAATCTTCACAGGATGTAATACTTCGCCATTAATGCTTACCATATCATCATTTAAAGGCACTGTAATCAAATCTCCATCTTTTAAAATTACATCTGCTCTACCCCCTCTATTTTTTAAAGCATCATATCCATCAATAGCAATATCTTCATAATCTTTCGTTACATCTTTTACAATGGTTCCTGATGAATCTTTTGTTTGCAAACTCATTTTTGAAATCAGTTCTACATCTAGATGAATTTTTCTGGGTCTTCGTAATTTTATACCCTTTAAATTCCCTTCGAGCAAAACACCACCTGCCCTATCAATTAAATTTGATAAACGTTCTTCTCTTTGGGAAAGAGCATAAGGCCCAGGAAATAAAACCTGACCTTCAACATTGACTAATTGTTGAGGTTTTTTAAAAGGATCAAATTTAACTGTAACAATATCATATGGTTTGAGGTAGTAGTCCGAGTTGTTAATAGAAAGCTCAATTGTATCAAGTGGGGTTTTCATGATATCAGACAACAATGACTTTGGATTATTGGGATCAACAAATCTTCTTCTTGCAACTTCAATATTATTGGCTGATGCATCTTCCGTAAAGCCCCCACGTCTTAAAATTAAATTCTTTAAAGTTAAGCTATCTGAAAATTGAATAGACCCAGGAATTTTAATTGCACCAAAAATAGAGATTTGTGCTTTATTGGTTAAATCCGAAATTGAAGAAATATGTACAAAATCCCTTTTCTCTAAAATGATATCGGGCTTTGTGCCATTAATAATCGAGTCTAAGGCCACACTTATTGTTAAAGAAGTACCATCTATTCTTACTCTTGTTATTATAGCTCTACCGGTAAATGCTTCTTCAGTAAGTCCATTAGCAATTACAATTAAGTCTTTTAATGTCATGCTATCTGAAAAAGGATATAGAGCTGGTTTTCTAACTGAACCACCAATTGAAACAGCACCTTCATCTAATAAATCAAGTAATGAACTTATAACAAGTTTATCATCTTTTCTTAATAAAATATTATTCACTTTTCCTGCATATAAATCATCCAGATTAATGCTTGTCATTTCTTTTGATTGGTCATCTCTTAACCTATACAATAAAGCTCTTTTTTTATACACATCTTCTTTTAATCCTTCTGCCTTATCTATCAAATCTTTTAACCGCATTCCTTCAACAAGTGAATAATTTCCAGGTCTAAAAACAGCTCCTAGAATTGTTACTGCATTCTCAAATCTATCAAGAATTTTTCCGACAGTATAAGTATCTCCATCCTCTGGCAAAAACTCCTCAAAGTTGCTTTTAGTAACATCAATCAATTTTTTTTCTCTTTCTGTTATTCTTTCAACCTTTATTAGTGCTGTATATGCACTTCTTCTAAACCCTCCAGCAAACTGCAATAACTTATTAAATTTTTCTCCTGGCAAAATTTCAAAAATACCTTCCGTTTTTATCTCGCCATTAATTAATACTCTTTTTTTTGCCATTGGAATTCTAATTACATCTCTATCTTCTAATCGCATGTCTTGGCTTTGATCACCATACAATAAGTAATTATATATGTCGATTTTTTGAATTATCTTATTTCTTCTAATAAGCTCAATTTCTCTAAAAGAGCCATAGTCATCTGGTCCTCCACTAGCATACAATGCATTATAAACTGTGGCCAATGAAGGTAAGGTATAAGTACCTGCTTTAAGGGAAGAACCCAAAATTGTAACCTTTATACTTCTGATATTGCCCAAACTAATTTGCATTTGGGTTTTACCGGATTTAAGTGAAGGATATATTTTTGAATACATTGTAAATATTCTTTTTTTGGCTTCTTCAACTGATAAGCCGTTAACACTGGTTGGCCCTATATATTTCAAATTTACATTGCCCTCCAAGTTTATGGAAACTGATTGCTGTGCATCGTTGACCCCTGAAAAAGTAATATTGAGCATATCATTTGGGCCTAATATGTAGTTTGGTGGCGTTGGGATTTTAAGATTGGGTTCAAAAGAAATATTAGAAGTAGAAAATAAATCTGCCCCAAACAACTTACTGCTAGGAGTTTTTCCTGTAGGAAGACCAGGGTTTTTCATAAGATTTACCGAATCTGAATTTTCTCTACTTAAATTATTTTGGATACTCCCTTCAGCTGTTTTTGTGTTAGCACTATTAATTAATCTTATTCTTTCCCTAATAATTACAATTTCACTATCTGGCAATCCACGCTTTTTAAGTTCAGCTTCTACTTCGGTTTGAGATAACCCTGATGCACCAGCTTGGGCAATATATTTTTTCAGTTGATTATCAGTAATTTGGTAAGACTTAATTTTAGTCAGATCGCTAGGTATGTCTTGTGCAAAATTTTTCGATGTAACTCCAAGTAAACAGAAAAAAAGAAGCGTTTTTACAAAAATTTTCATATTACATAAATTAAATTAGATACAGCTTCGCCCTCTCAGTTACATGTTTTAACTGCATAATGGACATAAAATAAATAAAAAACAAATAGCACATCTCATTGTAAAACGGATGTGCTATTATCTATAAAATACTAAACTTAGATATTCCATAACTAAAGATTCTAACACAAGTTTCTGTTAATGAACACGTTATAATTATTAGGGTATCCTAAATTAAGGGTGGCTGCAAATATAGCCTAATTGAATATTGAGCCTCGAATAAAAAACATTTTGAAATGCAATAATTTTAAAAAGCTATTACTTAGGCTTTATTTTTTCGTTATTGAAAGCATTGCCTATTGGGGCTTTATTGGCAACTTTTAATAAATACAGTAGCACAGCATAAGGCAATGGACTTATTAAAAAATGGCGTAAACTGCTCACAAAATTTCTAAAATTGGATGTTACATTGCTTGTTGCCAACATATTTATGGTTCCAAAACCCAACAACATGGTTATTTCAAAAATATAAACCAATAACCAAAGGTATTTTACCCATTTATGCGTTTCGTACCTTAAGCCTATGATACCTGCATAGGTAATTATTGCCAATGCTGGCAAATTGAGTACTTTTCTCAATCCTTCATTTATGTGTAGCACATTTCTTGGCTCAACCGCTACTATGTAAGTAAGCCATCCAAATAATGTGATAAACAATAGTATTCTTTTATGAATTTTCTTCATGGCTTAGCCCTGATTTTTTTACATATAACATCCAAATATAGAAAACCAACCCGTACATCATTATTTTGAACACATAATGATGAGCAATGTCAAAATACTCTCTATAATACATGTGAAGTAAAGCTAGTGCAAGCATTCGAAGCATATTCATAAGAAATAGAGTGGGTAAACCAATCGCAGCATACTTAACTACTCTTTTAATGGGCACCATTGGAATACAAAACAAAAAACCTAGATATAACACATATAATTCCAACCCATTACAGCCATCTGTTACGCCAACAATTGAACGGCCATCTCGAAAAATTCTTGAATGATCTATACCCTCGTCATAATGACTATAATCTTTAATTTCATGAATAGCTATTATAGATGTAGGATAAATAACTGTGAATACTTTTGCTGTTATATTGGTTGTAATTGATGTAAGTTGTTTATCTGGGAAACGCACTGGTAATAAAAAAACATGATATAGGATTTTCCATCCAATAAAAACGAAGAAAGCTGTTCTTAGGAAATATCTTACCTGCTCTGGGATTGAGTTATATACTTCTTTGCATTTTTTAGTAAAATTGTTACTCATGAGGTGCTGAAATTGTTATTGATGTTGACACTAGGATTTTAAATATAGAAACTTTATAGGTAGCTACAACAATTAATAAGCGTAAGTAGCTACTACCAATTATTAAAATCAATTTGAGCTTTTGCAAAGTCTTCGGGAATGCCTATATCTATAAAGTAACCATCTTGCACCAAGCCTACCATTTTGCGTTGATGGTACAAAGCTTCTAAATAATCTTTTTCAAACGAAAACTTTTCTGGCTGTTGTTCTTGTAAGAAATTATGCACGTTTAAGACATATACGCCCCCATTAATTAAGCCTGCTTTATAAAACTGCTTTTCTTTAAATGAGGCTACTGTTGCATCCTCGTTTAAATCAACCACACCGTAGCGTTCAAAGTGGTACATTGGTTTTAGGCTGAGGGTACAGTCAGCATTATGTTGTTGATGAAAAGCAGCTAATTCTTTCATATTTACTTTAAACAATGTATCGCCATTACATACAACTACATTTTGTGTGGTGGCTTTTGTGCAAGCGAGTTTTATAGCACCGCCCGTGCCTAGTGGTTCTTCTTCTATTACAAATTGAAAATGGAAGTTTGAAAATTGAGAACTTAGAAAATCTACAATAGCTTCACTTTTATATCCAAGAGATACAATAAATTTTTCTATGCCTTGTTGGTGCAACTCGTTGATTACATAAGCAATAAATGGCTTGCCATTTATGGGTGCCAAACACTTAGGCAAATCGGGTACAGCAGTTCTTAATCTTGTGCCTAAGCCACCCGCTAATATTATTGCTTCGTGTAAAGCCATGTATAAAATTTATTTTGAGGATGGTATAGGCTGAGTAGAGAACCAACTGTACAAGTGTGCGACGCAACCGAAGTTTAATAGTAGTGCTATTGCTGGCTACATAAAAAACTTCTCTTCTACCAACTGGCAAACAATATGACCGAGCATAATGTGACTCTCTTGTATGCGTGGCGTATCGGTGCTAGGCACATTAATTAAGTAATCGCTTACGTCTTTCATTTTACCACCTGTGGCACCTGTAAAACCAACGGTAATAACACCTTTTGCTTGTGCGGTTTCAAATGCATTTAAAATATTTGCACTGTTGCCGCTAGTACTTAAACCTATCAACACATCACCTTTATTACCTATGCCATCTATCATTCTTGAATAAACGACATCGTAGCCATAATCGTTGCCTACTGCTGTTAGGTAACTGCTATTGCAATGGAGAGCTTCGGCAGGTAAGGCTTTGCGATCTATGTAAAAACGCCCACTAAATTCTGCTGCTAAATGTTGTGCATCGGCAGCACTGCCTCCATTGCCACAAAACAAAACCTTATTGCCGTTTTTAAAAGCTGCCACTGTTATATCAATTACTTGTGCAAGGGTTTGTTGTATGGCTGTATTATTTAGCAGTAGTTGCTTTACATCTATTGATGCTTTTATAATGTTACTGATTTTATCAATCATTACTTACAATTTAAAATTCAATAGGTACTATTGGGTTGTCCAAGTAGTTAACCCATGTTGTACAAAGTTGTATGCTTTTATTTCGCCACCAAAACTTTGTAGTGTTTCTATTACTTTATAACGCGTATTTACTGGGCAATAAAAAATCATAAACCCCCCACCACCAGCACCACTTATTTTACCTCCTGTAGCACCGGCTTTTTTTGCAGCTTCGTAAATTTCTTCGATGCTGCTGTTACTAATATTAGCAGCCATGTTTCTTTTTTGTTGAAAGCCATAATCGAGTATTTCCCCAATCTCATTTAGCTTGCCTTTTAGCAATGCTTCTTTCATCATTTTGGCTTGCTCTTTTAATTGGTGCATGGCATCAATGCTTTTCTCATTTTTTTGCGTAACATTTTTCTGTTGCTCTTTTATAATGGTAGCACTTTCTCTAGAAGTGGCAGTAAAATACAACACTAAATTATTGGCAAGCTCATTTATATACTCATCTCTTATACGCAATGGGTTTACAATTACTTTATCGTTGGCATAAAATTCCATAAAGTTTACACCACCAAAAGTGGCAGCATATTGGTCTTGCTTACCACCAGCCAATTGCAAATCTCTTCTTTCTATTTCGTAAGCATAGTGGGCTATATCGTAATCTCCCAAAGGCAGGTTTAGCATTTCTACAAAAGCACCAATAATAGCCACCACCAATGTTGATGAAGTACCTAAACCGCTACCAGCAGGTGCATCTACAAAAGTACTAAGCCTAAAATTTTGTTGGGGTATGCCATAATCTTTTTGAATACGGTTGTACACACCTTTTAATAAATCTAGGGTACCGTTTGTGGGTAGTTCCAAACCAAACTCAAAACGCTGCTCTTCTTTACGGTCTAATGCTTGTAAAATAATACCACCTGCTGCTAATGGCTCAATAGATGCATGGGCACTTAGGGAAACAGTAGCATTTAAAATAGCACCACCAAACTCATCACTATATGGGCTTACATCGGTGCCTCCTCCTGCTAATCCTATTCTTAATGGAGCTTTACTTCTATACATCATGTAGATTCAAAGTTTATTAAAAAGAATCTAACGTTATTAAAGGAACAAATGTAAGTGTAAGTAGATTATATTTTATAGGTTGGCATTTACCATTAAAGCTAGCTTACCATTACCCTAAATAAGTATTCCTTAAAACTCTTTTGGCTGCTTATACCATTCTTCGGAAGGGAGACTTTTGAAATAATCATACGTCCATTTTAGCCCTTCTCTTCTATCTATGGTAGGCTCCCAATTAAGTATTTCTTTTGCTTTTGTAATATCGGGTTTTCTTTGTTTTGGATCATCTACTGGTAGTGGATTGTAACTAATTTTTACTTTAGAGCCCGTTAGTTTTAGTACTTCTTCAGCAAAATCTTTCAAACTAATTTCATTGGGGTTGCCAATATTCACTGGCATAGCATAATCACTAAGCAATAAACGATAAATTCCTTCTACCAAATCATCTACATAGCAAAAACTCCTTGTTTGGCTGCCATCACCAAAAACAGTTAAATCTTCGCCACGTAAGGCCTGACCAATAAATGCAGGTAAAGCTCGTCCATCGTTCAAACGCATCCTTGGCCCATAGGTGTTAAATATTCTTACGATTCTTGTTTCTAAACCATGAAATGTATGATACGCCATGGTAATGGCTTCTTGAAAACGTTTTGCTTCATCGTATACACCTCTTGGGCCTACTGGGTTTACATTGCCCCAGTATTCTTCGTTTTGAGGATGTACCAAAGGATCTCCATATACCTCACTTGTAGAAGCAACTAATATTCTTGCCTTTTTATCTTTGGCTAATCCCAAACAATTGTGAGTTCCTAGTGATCCTACTTTTAATGTTTGAATAGGAATTTTAAGATAATCTATTGGGCTTGCTGGCGATGCAAAGTGTAAGATATAATCTAGATTGCCTGGTACATGGATAAATTTACTTACATCATTAAAATAAAATTCAAAATTTGCTAATGGAAAAAGATGCTCGATGTTTTTTAAATCTCCTGTAATCAAGTTATCCATGCCAATAACATGATACCCTTCTTTAATAAATTTATCGCACAAGTGCGAACCTAAAAAACCAGCTGCCCCTGTTATTAAAACTCGTTTTGGTGTCATATTGTATTTGTACTTGTAGTTATAAGAATGATTTCTTTATTCTTTTTAAAGATGAACGAATATATATATACAAAGCTTAAAAAACACAGAAGTATTTTATTATTTAGAGAAAAGTTACTTTAATAAAAAGGACTACATGAATATTCATATAGTCCTTTTAATTGCTTACCTAATTGTTATTGAAACTTTATTTTCTTTCTTTCATTTTTTTCTTTCTCTTTATTAAATATCCAGCACAAGCAGCAGCTACGATGCTTACACCACCATCGATGGGTGCAGGGTCGCCACCAGGGTCGCCTGGTTGGGCGTTGGCAATGGTTGGTAATGCTATTATGATCAATAAAATGATGATGCTGTATAGAGTACTGATTGTTTTCGTTTGCATGTCCTTGTTTTCAATTGGGTGAGGAACTTTGTTGATTGTGGTTAACAGTTGCCAAGTTTTTT
>JAYVRD010000365.1:0-12847 GCA_043776595.1 Chitinophagaceae bacterium
ACAAATGTAATGCTTAAACTATTTCTAAAAAATAATTAGTGTTTACGAAACATATTCAACAATTTCTAAAGAATTTTACTTTCTAATACAAAATTTCAAAATATTATTTTTTATTTTTTTAGATTTTATAAGAAAAAGTTAATTGGTTTAATAGTTTCATCAGTAAATTCATTTTAAGAGCTAATTTAAAGGAGGTGTATGACAATGCAGACTTTATAGAGTTAACACTTTGTAGGTAATAAAAAAGCCATTTTGAAATAAACAAAATGGCTAAAATAATATTGGATGATATTGCTATTATTTATTTTTTGTAAGGAAATTTTTTGGTAGCATTTCTCATCAATGCGTCTACCAATCTAGTGGTAGATGAACCTACAGAGCCAGAAGCTTCATAATCGTATTTCCAAAGTAGTTCACCACTTTTACCATCATGAATATTAATGGTTGTTTCTACCTTGTTAGTACTTCCCCATGCCCCTACAAGTATACCTACAGCAACGGCAGCACCTTCAGACATTGGCTTTTCCATTCTAGATCTATTTTGCATGACTGCATCTACACCCAAAATTTTTGCAATTTCACCTCTATCTTTAGCTGCCAAATCGCTGTATTTAATACCAGCTTCTTTAAGCTTTGCATTTGTTTTACTTACATCTTGAAAAGTAACGGAATAATCAAATTTTCCTGAACGTCTTAAAAACCAGCCATACATTTTGTCTTGAATATCTATACCTGTTTTCTCTTGAGTTTCTTGCATTTGTTCTGCAGTAGTTTTCTTAGCTTCATTAGGTCTTAATTGAATACTTACATCAGCGGGTAAAATGGCAACTATTCTGTGTTTAGCTAATGCTGCACCAAAATTATCCGACTTATAAATTTTGGGACCACACGAAAATGCAAGTACAATTAGAGCTAATACTAACGATTTGAGTTTCATAAAAAGGGTTTTAGGTTATAAATGAAAATCCTGCATTGTGCAGGACTTTTATGGGTAGTGAGAAGGAGATTTGAACTCCCGACCTTCGGGTTATGAATCCGATGCTCTAACCAACTGAGCTACCTCACCATTTTGGGCTGCAAATATAGGTGGCAATCCTGTAAAAAAGCAAAGTAGTCGCAAGTAATTATCTTTAGTCTAAATGTTATTAATTGTTAAAAAAAATTATCACACCAAAGGGTACAAATATCAATACACGTCTTACAATTAATTTTTAAAAAAACCTTTTATGAAACGTAGCTTGTATTTTCTTGCTTTTATGGCAACTTTCTCAGTGCTAGTATATTCCTGTAAAAAAAATAACGACACAACTGGAGCAACTGCTGTAGATGCTTTTGCAGCTTTAAACCTTCCTGCTACCGCTTTTAATTATGCCAACCCTGTATTGCCAGCCTATTTAAGTGGGCCAAATATTGCTGGGCAATTAAATACGCCAGCCAATAACGCCATTACCGATAATGGAGCTACATTAGGTAGGGTTATATTTTTTGATAAAACGGTTTCATTAAATAATGCAGTTTCTTGTGCCTCATGCCATAAGCAAGCAGATGCTTTTAGCGATGTAGTTAAGTTGAGTTCTGGTTTTCAAGGGGGTTTTACTGGTAGAAATTCTATGAGTCTTATTAATGCAGCATATTACCCCAATGGTAAATTTTTTTGGGATGAACGTGCTGCCACTTTAGAAATACAAACGCTTACCCCAATTCAAGATCATACAGAAATGGGTATGACTTTAGATACTTTGGTAAAACGTTTTTCTGCCACTTCACATTACCCAGTATTATTTGAAAAAGCTTTTGGCGATAAAAATATTACTAGTGATAGAATATCAAAAGCATTGTCTCAATATGTACGTTCTATTATTTCTTATCAATCTAAATACGATACCGGCAGAGCTGCTTTTCCTCCTAACCAAAATCCTGGGGCTGTAAACTTTGCTAATTATACTACCGAGGAAAATAGAGGAAAAGAAATATTCTTTAATCCAACATTAAGTAGTTGTGCAGCCTGCCATGGCACAGAAACCTTTACTGCAGTTAAACCAGAAAATAATGGTTTGGATTTGGTAACAACGGATTTTGGTGTTGGTGCCATAACTAGCAATCCTGCAAACAATGGTCAGTTTAAGGTTACTTCTCTACGCAACGTAGCATTAACTGCTCCCTATATGCACGATGGACGATTCACAACCCTAGAGCAAGTGGTAGAGCATTATAGCACTGGTATAAAAGCAAATCCTAACTTATCGCCACAGCTTAGAAACCCAAATGGTACGCCAAGGTTATTAAATCTATCGGCAAGTGATAAAGCAGCTTTAGTAGCATTTCTTAAAACATTAACCGATACAAAAGTTACTACTGATGTTAAGTATTCAAACCCATTTAAGTAAATGAGTTTTGAGAGTACTACATAATAATTACTGTACCCAATTGTTTGGTAAGTTCTCTCTCCATTTTTTTTAAATCTTGATGTACCGAAACAAGCTGCATCTGCAAATCGGCAGGTGCAGTTTCCATGTCTCTTTGGTTCTCTTCTAGCATACGTTTTAGCTTGCGTAGCTTGTAATAGTTTACACTCATTAATACATCTTGCTGAGAAATATCTCTGGTTGTAATGTTCATTCCTTCTAAAATTTTATCCCAGTTTTGGCTCAACTCAAAAGGCGAAACTGTAATGGTAATGATGAGGTTGCGTATGTTTTCATCAGTATGATATAAAAAAGATTTAGCAGTAGGTTCAGCACCTTTGTAATATTCATTTTTATATTCGTTATACAAAGCATCTAACTGTATATTGCTAAAATGAAACTGCTCTAACTCATCAAAAATATATTGTGCAATACTGCGTTCATCATTCCAAGGTTTTAAACCATACTCTAATAACACACGCAGCACATTACGTTCATGGGCCTCATCTTGATTAATGAGTAACGTATTATCATTTAAAACATCTTCGGGCTGTTCAGCCTGCTGCATCAAAAAATTAGCCTCGTCTATCGGTAGTTTTCTATCTTCTTTAGCTACTTTATCGCGTTTGTATTTATTTACAAGATTGTTTAAACCATTCTCATCTATTTTTAATAAAGCAGCACATTGCTTTATATAATCTTGCAGTTTAGTAAAATCTTCAGCTTTATTTATTTTACTAAGTGTTTCTGCAATATGGTTTACTACTTCACTTTTCTTTTGTACATCGTTGGCTGTATCTTTCAACATTACCTCTAACTGAAAAATAACAAAGTCTTTTTTCTTAGTAGCAATAAACTCGTTGAAAGCAGTAGCACCAACTTTGGTTACATAACTATCTGGATCTTCATTGTCGGGTATCAAAACCAAACGCACATTCATGCCTTCTTCCAATGCCATATCCAACCCACGCAAAGCAGCTTTTATGCCAGCAGCATCACCATCGTAAATAATAGTTAGATTATTGGTGTATTTTTTTACAATACGTATTTGCTCTGTTGTTAAACTAGTACCTCCACTAGCCACTACATTTTCTATACCTGCTTGGTGTAGGCTTACCACATCGGTGTAGCCTTCTACCAATAAACATTCATCAGCTTTATCAATTGCCAGTCTTGCAAAATAGCTACCATATAGTACTTTGCTTTTTACATAAATTTCATTCTCTGGTGTATTTATGTATTTGGGTGCTTTCTCTGCTTTGCCTATAACCCTAGCACCAAAACCAATAATTTTTCCTGCATTGCTATGAATGGGAAAAATAATTCTGTTGCGATAATTATCAACTAAATCAACCTCATTACGTACTACAACCAAGCCAGTTTTGGGTAGTAGTTCTTTGCTAAATTGATTTTGTAATAAGGCATCTGCAAGTGTGGTATAAGCCGATGGGTTGTAACCAATTTGAAACTTCTTGATAACATCTTCTCTAAAGCCTCGTTCTTTTAAATAAGCGAGTACAATGGTTTGTCCTTCATCGGTATTAAACAGCTTATCATCAAAGAATTTTTGGGCAAAATTATTAATGATGTATAAACTATCTGCCGTTTGTGCTATTTGCTTTTGTTCCTCAGAAACCTGTGTTTCTTCTACTTCAATTTTATAACGTGCAGCCAACCATTTTAAAGCTTCTACATAACTCAGCTTGTCATGCTCCATTAAAAAAGTAATGGTATTGCCACTTTTGCCACAACCAAAACATTTGTACAATTCTTTTGCTGGTGATACAGTAAAAGACGGTGTTTTCTCGTTATGAAAAGGGCAATTACCCAAATAATTACTGCCTCGTTTTTTCAATTTCACATAATCACCTATCACATCAATAATATCAATGCGGTTTTTTATCTGCTCAATTGTTTGTGTAGTAATCATAAAAGGACATCGAAAATAACTAAAAATACCTACTGTTAATAAATACCAACGAGTGGGTAGTGCAAAACCAAAATATTCCTTCTATCATTGTAATACCAAAAAAATATATACAATGCGTAACAAACTATTATTAGCAGTTGCATTTACAGCTTCTGTCTTCTTTATTGGGTGCAAAGGCAAAAGCAGCAACGACCCTATCACCCTAAAATTCAATGTTCCTAAAGGTCAAAAATTTGAGTATGGAATGGACATGGACATGACTATGAAAGCTGGTATGGACATGAAAATGAAAATGGGTATGGGTTATCAATTTGAAGTAACTGGCGATAGTGCAGGTTGGAAAACAATGTCATCTACCTTTTCTAAAATTGGTATGAACATGAATATGATGGGCATGAGTATGGATTTTGATAGTGATAAACCATTTAATGATACTGCAGGACCAATGGCAATTATGGGTAAAATGTTAGGAGCTATGAAAGGTGGTAAATTTACTTTTACTATGAATGAAAAAGGTGAAGTTGGTAGTGTAAGTGGTATGAAAGAAATGATGGAAAAAGCTTTTTCGACCATAGATGCTACCAAAGGCGAAATGATGACGCAAAGCATTGGCAAAAGCTTTGACGAAGCTAATTTTAAGAAAAACATAGAACAATCTTTTGCTGCATATCCTGATAAAGCTGTAAAGCCAGGTGACACTTGGACTAAAACAACTAATACTGAAAACCAAGGTATGAAAATGAAGATGGATAATACCTATACTTTAGAATCGGTAACAGATGGTGTAGCGAATATTAAATCTGTTTCAAAAATATCTTCTGGTGCAGATAGCACTGCTGCTGTAAAAATGGATATGAAAGGCGATGCTACAGGTACGATGAAATATGATGTAGCAACAGGTATGCCATTGGGGGGAAATATGGATATGAAAATGCAAATGATCATACCACAAATGCCTAAGCCGATGGATATGGATATGAAAATGATTTTTAAGGGAAAGAAATTGTAAATGAATTAGGGGACTACTTAATATTGAAAATGCCTTGCTATACAGCAGGGCATTTTCTTTTGCTGCAAACGTTGGCGTAAGTTAACAGTTATAAAAAAAGGTTGTAGCATACATTTGGTTTATTGAGTTTTGCTAAAATAAATGTCATGAAATTTTTTACCTCGATTGCTATTGCAGTTTTGTTTACCCAAACATTGTTTGCTCAAGAAAAAACTGAGCAATACTATTACAACAATACTCCTTTCAAAATGCCAGTGGTAGTAACACCAAAATTTATCGATAAGGGTTTTAATATACAAGATTTTGGTGCTGTATCCGATGGACAAACATTGAACACAAATGCTATTGCAAATGCAATTGAAGCATGTGCTAAATCTGGTGGAGGTAAAGTAATAGTACCAACAGGCTTGTGGCTTACTGGCCCAATTGAGTTTAAAAGCAATATTAATTTGGTGGTGCAGCGTGGTGCACTATTACAGTTTACTGCCGACCATACACAATATCCCATGGTAAAAGGTAGTGCAGCATCTCCAATAAGCGGTACAGATTTAATCAACATAGCCATTACTGGAGAAGGTATTATTGATGGTGCTGGCGAAAGTTGGAGACCTTTAAAAAAAGAAAAGACAAATGAGAAGCAGTGGAAGGAAATGCTAACAACTGGTGTAGTAAGTAAGGATGGAAAAATTTGGTGGCCTACTAAGGAAGCAATGGATGGAGAAGAGATGGTAAAGCAATTAAAAGCAAAGGGTATAAAAGAAGATACAGCATTTTTGCCAGCAAGAGATTTTCTACGCCCTTACATGGTTATGTTTAGTAAGTGTAACAATGTGCTTATAGAAGGTGTTACCATTCGCAATTCACCCAAGTTTATTTTTTACCCTACACGTTGTACTAATTTAACACTGCGAAATGCTACTTTTTTTAACGAATGGTATGCACAAAATGGAGATGCAATAGATATTAGTGCTTGTAAAAATGTACTTATTTATAAATGCACTGTAAGTGCTGGTGATGATGGCATTTGCATGAAGAGCAGTGGTGGCAAAGGAGGCGATACAGATGAAGCTGCCTTGGAAAATATTTTAATAGCTGGTTGTACTGTTTATCGTGGGCATGGAGGTTTTGTTATTGGTAGTAATACCGATGGGGGTATGAAAAATATTTTTGTAACTGATTGTAATTTTATTGGAACTGATATTGGCATTCGTGTGAAGAGTAATGCTGGTAGAGGTGGTTTGGTAAGAGATATTTATATCACTAATATTTATATGAAAAATATTTTGGGCGAAGCCATCAATTTTGATACTTACTACGAAGATGTACCTGCTGGTAAAGGAAAAGAAGATGTGAAAACAATCTTAAGAGACAAAACGCCCGTGTTTAGAAATTTTTACATTAGCAATATTGCTTGTGCTGGTGCAAAAACGGCTATTGCCATAACAGGTTTGCCTGAAATGCCAGTGAGCAAAATTTATTTTAAGGATGTAACCATTGCAGCTAAAGAAGGTTATGTAAATAAGAATGCAGTAGACATAGACTTCAAAAAAGTAAAACTAGTATTGCCTAAAGAAACAAAGGACTTGTAAATTAAAATCGTGTAAACTTTATGACACTTGCAGGTATCACTTCAAAATAACAACCCCTACCCAAAGGGTTTATTTTTTGTAAGGCCAGCTTAGCTTCTTCTAAAGATGAAACCATAACATAGTATTTACCTGCATAAAATTCTATTTGTGGGTAGTATTTATTCTGTGTGTCTAAAAAAACAGTTTCTGCACTATCTGTTGAGTTTTGTTGGATAGATTTGCCAATGCTGTAGCAAAAGGAAGTATATGTTGCCATATTTTTTTTAATAGCAATATTGTGTAAAATAAAATAAGCTGTAATGTTTATTATAACTACTAATACTAAAACGGAGTAAGATAGTTTTGGCTTCCATTCAACTAGCAATAAAGCTCCCACTAATGCAATTGGAAAAATCATTTTTACTACAGCATGATCATGCTCGTTGCTAAAACCCCAAAAAATAATATGATGTAGCAATGCTGTAATAACCATCAGCACAATAAACGGATTCTTTAGTTTTCGTTTATATAGGGCTATCAAAAACAAGGGTAGTAATGCTACCAAGCTAATCCCATAAAAAAGAAAGAGTTTAAACTGTTTTATGCCTACTGCTGTTTCGCTTCCTACAGTTCTGCTTAAAAATTTACCTTGCATATGCTCTATGTAAGGCAGCCAGCCAGCCCAACTTGCATAAGTACATACAATATATGCAGTACCAATTATTGCTGCAAATGCTGGTATTGTAAAAGCTAATTTGTGCTGTTGTGCTTTTATTTTCGCTAATAAAAAACTGCTCATTACTAACGCTTGCAAGCAAGGCAACCAATCGAACTGAACACCAATAGCAATGCACAAACCAGTACACAATAACCACTTAATTTTTTGCTGATGCACAAAATGCAAAAAGCACCACCAAGCCAAAAAATAAAATGGTAGCACTGCCGTTTCGTGTACATAACCTTGTACATGATACCAAAGGCATGCAGGATTAAAAACGTAAAAAATCAATGTTATAAAAAGCGTTTGTTTGTTAAACCCATAATAGCTAATTAAACTTTTGGTAAGTAAATAGATGCTACAAAGTGTACACAAAAACCAAAGTAAAGCAAAGCATCTTATACCAATATCTCCTAGTGGTAAATGTAGCAGTTTAAAAAAATAATAAGGGATAGCAAACCAGCCATAACCAAAAGTGGTAGTGGTACTATAAAGTTGTTGTTGTGGTTGGCTATGTGTAAAAAATGAGTAACTCGTTACAGGTATACGCTTGCTAGCTAATTCAGGATGTTTATTCCAAACATCTGCATTTATGCAAACAAGTGCTGCATTTGTTTCTCTAAAAAAACCAAATGGTTTGATTATATTAATACTAATTATAGCAATTAATATAACTGATGCTACCAACCATAACCATTTTGGTGTATTTATTCTCATTGTATATTATGGCAACGAATATACAAAAGCAAAAAACAACAAAATGCAGCCCTTCTTAGTTGATACTAATGCTTTCCCCAGCAGCCTTTTTGAGTATGTTTATTTGGATATCTTTTTTTGTATTGCTTGCAAAAAAATTGGAGGCTAATAAGATTAATAGGAGCACCCTTTATTTAACCTTAATAATTTTGCCCTTGCTACATAAATTTTAGTTCAAATATCTTCTCAATGTCCATGCAGCAGTTTCATTTTGCTCCATTAAGCCAGTTAAAAAATCGGCTGTTCCAGCGTCTTTGTATTTGTCAGCACAAGTATCTACATCTTTACGTAGTTTTATAATAATTGTTTCATAGTCTCCTAACAACTCAAGTATCATTTCTTTTGAAGAAGGATTTTTACCTGGGTTTTCTTTTAGTGAAGACAATTTTGCAAATTCTTGTGTAGTGCCAATGGCTTTGCCACCTAGTTTACTAATGCGTTCTGCTACTTCATCAATAGCTTCTTCTAATTGGTTGTACTGATTCTCAAATAGTTTATGTAGCTCCATAAAACTATCTCCACTTACATTCCAATGAAATTTTCTTGTTTTTATGTATAGCACCATTTCGTTTGCTAAAACAACTTGTAATGTTGCTATACTTAGCGATAAATTTTTTTCAGTAATTCCGATGTTTGGTTTCATTTTATTTTGTTTTTTGATTAGAAATTTTTTTACAGACTCCCGTTAACTTTTATTGATGGGTATTTTATTCTACAAATATTGCTAATTGTAATGATGGTACTTTATGTAAATAATCTTTTAAAAGGCACACATAACTCCAACAATCTTGATGTTGAATAATCTAACAATAAATCTCAACAATCATTCCAAATTTATTGGAGTAATTTTTTGGGAAATACAAAAAAAGGAAAGCTAATGCAGAAAGCATATAGTACTATTATATTTTGCTTTTCAAAATGGTTGTAAACAATTTAGTTAAACTAATTCATGAAACCGCTTTTAAGAAACGTAAGCTAATTTTAAAAATGAAATATTGCCCAATAGCACTACCATTGTTGAAATGTGCGACGCAACCGCAGCTTAATAATAGTAATATAGCTGACTCAATAATTTTTTACTTAATTTCTAATTCAAACATTTTTTCTGTACCAAAAAAGCCTTCTAATACATCGCCTACTACACACTCGCCCACACCTTTTGGTGTGCCGGTGAAAATGAGGTCGCCAATATTTAGGGAAAAATAATTGGAGATATTAGCTATAATTTCATCGAAGTGAAACAGCATGTCGGTGCTTATGCCTTCTTGTACTTTTTCTTTATTATTTAGCAGCGAAAACGTGAGGGGGTTTTTAGAAAATTCAGGACTAATAGCTATCCATTTACCCACAACAGCACTATTATCCCATGCTTTTGCTTTTTCCCATGGCAGTCCTTTACTTTTTAAATCTGCCTGTATATCGCGGGCAGTAAAATCTATCCCAACTGTTATGGCATCATAATATTTATGAGCTTGGCGTTCGGGTATGTATTTACCATTTTTGCTTACACGTAGTACTAATTCCACTTCGTAGTGTAACTCATTAGAAAATTCGGGATAGTAAAAAGGGGTTTGGGGTTGTAATAAAGCACTTTTGGGCTTCATGAATATAACAGGCTCGTCAGGTACATCGTTACCTAATTCCTTGGCATGATCTGCATAATTTCTACCTACACAAAATATCTTCATAGTCGTTTTCTTTTAAAATAGTAACTAAGTAACTTTTGATTTGTTTGCCTTTTGAAAAAGGGTATACTAATGGCACAGGTTACTTACGTTGTATTTTAATACACCTATAATAACAGTTTTTTAAGTTGTTTTATTATATAGGTTCCCAATTATTAAGTGTGTTCATGGTGCGTTCTATACCAATACTCACAAAATTTTCTATGGTTTCTATGCTCTTATTTATTTTTTGGGTAATGATGGGCTGCTCGGTAGCCTCCCATTTGCCCAATACAAACTCTATTTGCCTGCCCTTGCTAAAGTTGCTACCAATGCCAAAACGTAGCTTAGGGTATTTATCGGTACCTAAAGTAAGCTGGATGTCTTTTAGCCCATTATGCCCAGCATCGCTACCACTGCTGCGTAGGCGTAATTTGGTTATTGGTAGTGCCAAATCATCTACAATGGTTAAAGTATTTTCTAACTCTATTCTTTCTTTGTCTATCCAGTATTTAAAAGCTTTTCCACTAAGGTTCATGTAAGTAGTGGGTTTAATACAAATAATAGTTTTGCCCTTCCATTTTACCTCTGCTACCTCAGCCAATCGGTCTACTTTAAAAAAGCCACCCTGCTTTATGGCAAAAGCACTTACCACGTCAAAACCAATGTTATGACGTGTATGGGCATACTCAACACCAATATTGCCTAAACCAACTATTAAAAACTTGTTCATAATAAAACGTCAAAAGTAAGGGTAAAGCGTTAATGCAATTTTTAGTGATAAGTTTTAAAGTCCTCTCCTATTTAGAAGATTTAGGTAAGGCAAAAAAAATCCCTCAACTTTTGTTGAAGGATTCTTTTAAAATAGCGATAAGTATATTTATTTTTTAGCAGGTACTGCTTTATCGGCTGCTGCTTCTTCTTGTTTTAACTGGCGTGTCATAACTACAGATGCAACAGGAATACGAGGAGAGTTCATCACTTCCATATTATCTGCTTTTACATCTTCTACACGTACGTTGGCATTAATTTCTAGGTTAGTAATATCTACTTCAATAAACTCTTTTAAGTATTTAGGAAGTGTTTTTACTTTAATAGACTTCATTTTGGTAACCAATTTACCGCCATCTTTTACACCTTTACTGCTACCTACAAACTTTAATGGAAGCGTGGCAACTACTTTTTTGTCTTGCACCAACTCCAATAAGTCCACATGTATCAAGGCATCACTCACTTTATCAAACTGCAAGTCTTTTAAAATGCAGCTATAGGTTTTGCCATTAAGGGTTACTTCTGCTAATTGAAATTCTGCGGTGTACACCAATGGCTTAAAAGCTTTGGCCGAGGCAGAAAAGTTAATTTCTGTAGCACCCCCGTAAATTACACCTGGCACTAATTCCTGAGAGCGTATTTGGCGGGTGGCTTTTTTACCAAATTCGGTCCTCAGTTGTCCTTCGATTGTAACTGTTTTCATTTTTTTAAATTTTGGATGGCAAAAGTAAGGGAATGAGGCTATTAATAAGGGTTTAGAGAAAAGAAATATTTAGGTAACCAGCTTGGGTAGTGCTATTGGGCAGCGGTGGCGTCGCACATTTTAAGCAATGTAGTATTATTTAGCCTTTATTATATAGCAGAACAATAGAAAAGGAAAAAGGCTAAAATGTTTGTACTTATGGTAAAATCGACAATGTAGTAAAAAAATTTAGCTCTAGGTTCAAAGTTTAAATAGTTACTAAAAATAATATTATTTGGAAAAAAGACTTTTAAAATGCATCGCCCAAGTTAAAATAAAAGCCCCAGTTGTTTAGTTTTGTATATCCAGCATCAATACGTATGTACAATTGCTTTTGTTTGTTTACCAAATATCTTAACCCACCACCAGTACTAGATTGTATGGCATCATAACTCATTTCATGAAGTGTGGAAGCCGTTTGTCCTGCACTTATGAATGCAGCAACTACAAAACTTTTACCAAGTGGATAACGATATTCCATTTGAGCAGCTAGCATTTGGTCATCTCTAAACCTACCAGCAAAATAGCCCCTCATTATTTTATCATTACCCAATCTTTGCTTTTCTAAAAGTGGTACAGTGCCATTGCTTATTGTAGCTACTGCATTTAGTGCAAGTATCCCTTTAGGTTTTGTAATTACATATTTGCGTACATCAATATTGGTTTGATTAAATGTATAATTACTTCCAATCCATTTTTCAAAAAACCGCATAGAGGCTTCGGCATACCAACCTTTTTGTGGGCTAAACTGGTTATCTCTTTTATCTACACTTATCGCTGGGCCTATGCCAACCACAAAACTTTTATCGCTGCCTGCTACATTGGGTATGGTGGGCATGGGTTTATTTTCAAAAACAATATTATTTATGTTGTTGATGCTATACGAAACACCAAAAAATGTTTGATTGCCTATATTCTTTAGAGCTCTACCTTTTGCAAACAATTGTTGATATTGAAGTCCCAAAAAAGTTTGATTGCTGCTATTAATATCGCTCAATGTCCAATAGCGTTCATAAAAATCTTTGTAACCCAAGCTGCCTTGTATATAGTATTTCTCACTACTTGTATAAATAGTATATAGCATTTCTGCTACCAATTGCTTGCGTGTGCTGTATTGAAAGTTTAAAAATGCTCCCGATAGTCGAGTAGCACTATCGTTTACTTTTTTTGAACCTCTAAAAAAATAACTTACTGCTACACCAAAACTTGCTCCCTTTTCGGGGCTTACAGTAAATATGGGTATGGGTACAAATTTTAAGTTACCATCTTGTACTTTCTTTAATA